>NZ_CAUZLS010000006.1:0-107078 GCF_963580785.1 Fructobacillus cardui
GAATAGCTCAAAGAATTTCTCCTCATGGTTTGTCTAGCAACTACCATTGTAAAGAATTCTTTGGGTTTTTTGTTTTTCAATTATCGTTCGAATTAATTATAGAATCTGCCTAAAGGAAAAAAGCAATGAAATTTAATAAAACCATCCCCGAGTTTTCAGTCTTTAACCTTGAACAATCAAAACGCTTTTATCTCGAGACTTTAAAATTTAAAGTTGAGTATGAACGACCAGGTGGACATTTCGTTTTCTTAAGTAAAGATGGTAACCAGGTCATGTTGGAAGAAATTCACGATAGCGGTTGGAACACCTCAGAGCTCGTTTATCCTCTCGGGCGTGGTATCAATTTATCATTTGAAATCCCAGCAATTGATAATTTCTATCATGAAATTATGAGCAGTGGTGTGTCCCTATTTCGTAAACTGACAGTCAACCGATACGAAGGTGCTGACGGTTTGATTGTTCAAAAAGAATTTTTAATTCAAGATTCAAATGGCTACTTACTGAGATTTACGGATTAAAAAAGGCTAGCATCCCAACGGTCAGCATATGTTAAGCCGTTTTAAGTTATACTGTTTGTAATATAACACCCAGCAACTTTCAGAATCTCGTTATACTGATTTTAAAAAATCAGCCTTTATTCTGATTTCAACTCTAAGCAATGACAATACAAGGTTAAAAAGGAGAATTTATGTTTATAGGAAAGAATGTAAAATTATCACATTACCATGAAGGTGATGGCAAGGACTTCGCCAACTGGCAATGGGATAAAAACTTTATCAATCCACTGTCTAGTGACGTCATTCACCCCTTTACAGCAGAGGATTGGGAAAAGATTTTTCGTAATGCTTCTAGGAATGACGCAAATGTTGAGTTTACTGTTCGCAAGGTCATCGATGACAGCTTGGTTGGGTTTGTCAGTCTGTCAAACATTAATATTCGTAACCATTCTTGTGAACTAGGCGTTGGCTTCCCCAGAGAAGAAGACCGGTCAAAAGGCTATGGTCAAGAAACATTATCCTTGATATTGGACTATGGTTTTAACAACTTAAACATGCATAAGATAAAATTGTCGGTCTTCCCCTTCAACACTAGAGCCGTAAGAGCCTACACGAAAGTTGGCTTTGTCAAAGAAGGACGGTCGAAAGATGAAGTCTTCTATGATGGTAAGTGGGTCGACTTTGACCACTACGCTATTTTTCAAGACGACTGGTTTGCTCGTCAGCAATAAAAAATGAAGCGGATTCATTGGAATTCTTGAGTAACGAGGCATTGGTGGCATCAATTGGTTTGCAGATGCCAGATGGCGAAACCGGCTTAACGACCGCCTACTTTAGCAGTCATTACCCAAGATCATTTCCATAAACAGAAATGATTTGAGAAGCGACCCATTGAATTGGTCGCTTTTTGAAATGATGCTTAAATGACTCTTTGTTTTCTTTTCCCTAAATATATGGGACAATTCGATAAACGTAACTCAGGGGGGAGAATTTATTTTGAAAAAGTTTTTTAAAAATTTTGATTATTCAGCAACGGTGACAATTTTGTTATTTGTTGGAGTTTTAAAGTATATCCCAATGCTACATAACATTGTGCTCTATATTTTTGTTAGTTTTTTGCTTTTTGTCGCTTTGAAGGTCGTGGTTGAGTTTATTTTTTCACTATTTAAGCGAGATTCTCAGAAATAATTTTTAACTAACCATAGGAGACTCTGATTTTGAAAAAATTTATTAACCAGCAGGTAATCGTCCATTTGATTGCGGCGATAATTTTCTTTTTTATTATACATTTCCTGTTTCATAATAATAGTTTTGCACGGGATCTTTTATCGGCAGCCATCTTTTTCATCACTACTTTTTTTGTTGACCATTTCTTAAATAGACGTTCTCATAAAGGCCCTCATCAAAGGTAATTTCACAAAAATTAACAAGCTTTAAATCAAAATTATGAAAGATAGGACAATTTTTCTGAGTCTCGGATCAAAGTTGACAAGTAGACTTATCATCAAAAAAAAGAGCAGACCCCAAAAAATGGGACCTGCCTTTTTATTTTGTGACTACAAATTTATACCATAATGTAGTGCGCGAAATATAGGTTAGTATATTTGCTTTGATCTATTAAGATCAGTCTTTATCATAGCGATTCCATAATACATAATATTGAATATTGGAATATAAAGTGCAAGGGCTATCCATACAATAAATAACAGATGATTTTCGTATAAGAAATCATTGGCAAAAATAATTGCAACCCAGATTATTAGTTGGTAAGTGGTCATTAATTTGGTGTGAACTTTATAAGCAATATCTTTATCTCTTTCATCTGAAATAAAGTCAAGTAAATTGATCGTGCTACCAATTTTCACATTATATACTTTTTTTAGAGTGAACGACTCTAAAAAGGCAACAAAAAATCCTATCAATACAGCAAATGTAGCGTAATCATAACGTTTTAAATTAGCAAATAATACCGCTAGTATAAATGCTCCTTGCCAAATGTTATTAAACCAAAAAGTAGTATGAATAATTTTCTTTGTTTTAGACATGGTGATTCTCCTTTTTTGTATACTCAAATAATTCTTGCACTGGAACTTGAAGAATATTTGCTAATTCAAAAGCTAATGAAAGCGAAGGATCATATTTATCATTTTCAATTGCATTGATCGTTTGTCGTGTAACGGAAGCTTTGCGGGCTAATTCATCTTGCGACAATTTATATAATTTTCGTAGTTCTTGAATATGGTTTTTCATATTGTTCCTTCCGTTAATGTAAAACATGTTTTACATATAAAGTAAAACTCTTTTGACATAAAATGTCAATAAAAATTTATAAATATTCATAAGGTTGGTTGACGGAGCAATCAAAGAAAAGCTAAAAAATCACCTAAACAAAAGGCTGAACCTATGACGCTAGAAACACTTGCTTTACTTTTGCCAGTTTCACTTGCTAGGATTGATAAAGTAAAACTGCTTCAATAATAGGAGAAAGAAATGAGTTTTCAAGAAGACATCAAAGCCTTGCGAATAAGTCGTCATCTCACTCAAGAGAAATTAGCCAAACAATTACATGTTAGGTTAGCCGGCAAACTGTTTCAACTTGGGAGAATGGTAAAAATTATCCTAATATCGACACTTTACGCGAGCTTAGTCAATTTTTTGACATTTCTTTTGAAAAATTAATTTTTGGAGAAGAACAAATGACAAAGGACAATAGAACATTAGCCCAAAAGGTGGACCAAGATTTAGTAAAAAAGAGTCGATATAAAAAATTAGTAGTCGTTCTCGGATCTCTGATTGCTCTTGTAGTTATATGGGTAAGTACCCTGATTATCGGATATACCAATGGGGTCTCCGTCATTGATCGATTTAACCCATTCTTGAGTTATACCACCGCCTATACAAAGCTACCAAGCGATAGTCTCACTAACCCTAATAATAATATGTAGGCATACCCCACTCGTCTACTCATTCAGCATTCACATTTGTGGGTGCTTTTTATTTTGCTGTGTGGACACATCCACGCCCTGCCTATTTGCTAAAATTAGCTAATATTTGTCTTTGCATCCCCTTCAAACATTGGCTATCTTCAAAAAAAGCACGATTTTAATAAATAGATCCAATTCAAAAAAGGTGCAGAGCTAAAACAATCATAAACAGCCAAATATAGCTGTTTACCACTGCACCCCGTTTTGACTTTTTGGACAGAATGCAGGAGTTTATAGGAGTAGCAATTAATGTCAATATTGATCCAACCAACTCCCTAATTTAGGGATATGGTTTGTAACTTTTTAGGTGTAACCTTGTGACTTTTTTGTGACCTTTTTTGTGACCTTGTGACTTTGCGGGTGCACCCCTTTTTGCTTTTGTGTGCACCCTTTTTCGCCTGATTCATAGCCCTATAATACAGAGAAAAACACTGAAAAATGCTAGGATTATTTAAGCTTAAAATGCTAACATTTGCTAACATTTTTAAGACCTAAAAACCTAACAAAACCTAACATTTTATATCCTTCAAGTACTAGTAATTACTAGGAACAATTCCCACCATAAGAGCGCTTAAACCAAGTCTTAAAGCCTGTAACTATGTAACTTTTTGGGTGTAACCTTTTGCAACCATCCCCCAAAAAGGTTGCAACGTTTTTTGCAACACTTTCAGCAACGTTGCAACGCTGTTTAAGTGCATATTTTCAGGTACAAAACCACTATAACAAGCCTATTCAAACTGCAATGTAATTATTTGCTAGTATTTATGCTCATATTTACTTAGATTAAATGCTAAGAAATGCTAAGGTTCACACTGGAAAATACTGGAATAAATGTTAATAATTGTTAAGGTTAAATGTTGGAAAATGTTGGAAAATGTTGGAAAATGTTGGAATAAAATGATGGTATTTGTTGGTATAAAATACTTACTTTTACTCACATAAATGATAGCAAATGTTAGCATTTTATCTGAGGTTTTATGAGGTTGTAGGCATAGGTTTTCATAGGTTTTTTATGTCAAGTTTTGTCAAGTCCTAGATGTCAGCATTTGTTGGCATAATTAAGCACAAAAATAGCCCTACTCGATTGAGTAAGGCCTTTTCTTTCAGGGCGTGGATGTAAGCACACCCTGCCTTTTTATGTGGGGATGTTACTCAATCCCAAAACGGGAACGAAATAACAACCGCACTTTAATATCAAGAGTAATCAAGAGACACCAAGAATAATTTATAATTTACGGAAATAATACTTTTTTTATTAGATTTTTTGGTTTTTATTTTAATTGTAAAATAAAAAAACTGTAACTATTCATATGAATAGCTACAGCTCGTTATAAGTAAACTCTTTATAAGTATGGACAACAGAATAAATAGTTATTTGATAGTGAATACCTTGTGTCCTAATTCCTTATTATCATAACCAATGAAGTAAACCGTAATTGGACTATTATTTACCAATTCAAAATTGAGAACGACTTCTGTAGACTTTCCAGGCAAAAGCTGCTTATGAAAATTCTGTGCTTCCTGAAAAGCAGCACTATTCTCTGGCAGTTTATTATCGACATTCGTGAGATTTACTTCTTGATTATCTGACTTTTGTGTTGCCCAAATAGTGTCTGGATAAATCACGACAGAATCAATATTTTTCTGGGAAACATTCGACATCTTGGCATGAATTACAAGAATTTTACTATTATCTGTACCAGTGACAACCTCTGATTTTTTAAAATCAAATCTCAAATTACCCGCTTTGAAAGTTGAATCATTTAGCCACCAACCGTTAGATGAATCTGTATTTGTGTACCCATCATACTTTGAATCATCACTAGACGATTTTTGGCTGGTTGCAGTTTTACTAGGCGACTTTGCTTCAGAACGAGAATCGGCTGTGTCCTTATTCTTACCAGATGTTGTACTCAATACGATAGCAAAAGTAGCTATTACTACAGTAGCAAAGCCCAATATGGACGTGAACCTCTTTTTATTTTTCAACAGTTAAATCTCCTCTCTACTTTCAACTTGGTTTGTTTCTAAAAAAACGTTATAACTATTCTATCTTATTTAGAATAGTTATCCTATTGACCCTATGTGAGAAAAGTTAAATTTTAAGACCGTTTATAACCAAAATTACAATTAAATTGACATAGTTTAACGAACATAAGTATAATTTTTTTTACATAGGGGTTTAATTTTGCCACTTCTAACGGACCGTAGTGGCAAAACACCGACTCGCCTATCTTTTCCACTTTTGGAAAAAAGAGGTTAAAAATCATGACACAAAATCAGTACAAGGAATGTCCAAAATAAACAGACATTAACTCTTGCTACTTATGGTTTCAAAAACTCCAAACCCGACACTGTGTCGGCTATTGATTAGCTAACTCTCTTTCATCTCATCCCCTCTAGCTACCTATATCAATCATCAGAAAAGATAAGCTGGCATAACGAATCGTTATGTTAGGTCCAGACGGTAAACAATCCGTGCACCGTTGGCAATGCTTTCCCCACTAGTGGAGAAAATGAACGGGCTAAGTTTAACTTAGGGTGTCACATTTCGTCACTACCTTATTCAATACCAACAAAATAACGGCCTAGGTTTAATCTAGCCCAACTACCTGCCCCGACTTCATGGCGGTACAGGTTTTTTAACCTTTCGCAGGAAGTTACGAAGGTGTCGGCAATACACAGACCTCTTTAACTAAAGTTCTCACAGTAAAAGGACTATCCAAAACGGACACCCCTCTAAGTGCTTTATTGATGAAGCCGTTTTGACCACTTTCGGTCAAAATAACATTCTTGTATGGGTGGTAAATCGCCACCCCGTCTATTTTTGCCACTTTTGGAAAAAGCTGGGATCGCATTTCACAACCTTAGAAATATGCCCACACTTCAAGTACCAAATCAGTACCACAGGCATTCCGCCACTTATGGCGGAGATAACTAACTAACTTGTCTGATCCGCTCGGGCTGTTCGATTGACTTTGCCAATCTATTCAGTTCGTTGTTGACCTCTTGGATCACAGCAGTAGGCGCTACAATGTTGTAAGCCTGGCCAAAGGGAATACGTTCCTTATAGTGTTCACGCTCCATTTTAATGATTTCTGGCGGTAGTGTGGCTGTATAGCCATCAAACACCCGGCGTACTTCTAACCAAAAATTATAATTTTCTTCTGCATAGCGACTGCTAAAAACTGTCCGCCCTCTGCTTGCTTTCGGTATTCAAGCCTTTTTAAAGCCCAATCAGCATATCCAGTAAAGTAGTGAACGATTATGTGCCTTTGTTTCATGTCATCCCCCAATAGCTTTTAAGATAATTATACAGGGCTGACAATTAGACAAAGCGCACTAAATTAGTACCATTGGACAAATTCCAATCGTGTTTGTACATTGTCCAATACTGGACAACTTGAACAGGCGTGTTCGCAAGCACGGTTGTTCATTCAAATTTACATTAGAATTAGTAAAAACTTTCTAATCGTTCAAAACGATAACGAATTTTATAGATAATAAGCTAAAGCCTATTATCCAATACTTGACAACTCTGCCCGAACAAAGATATTTTAGTTTTCTGCCAAAACTGGCAGAAAATTTGGCTTTGAGTTTCTGACGCCCTAAAACAGGGCGCCAGGTCTTTATGGCATATTTTTCTGCACTTTTTAATTATTAGAGCAACAAAAAAAGCGACCCGAGGGCCGCCACAGAGCTAGAACATGCTTATTTTTTTCTGTACCTTTGCTTGATTTCTCTTGACTACTCTTGATTACTCAAAAAATCAAAATCGTTTAACAGTGGGATTTGTGACCCCTCTTGATGAGCAAAATGGAGAAGAAGGGACTCCAGTTAATCACTGGTGTAATGGGCTTTGTCACTAATATTGTACCTTTTTCTGTACTTTTGCCCTTGCTAACTGATTAATCCAGTCAAAAACTCCCCTGTTTGCTCCTTGGCTTTTTTCGTTATCTCTGCATAGATATTTAAGGTTATATTGGCGTCAGCATGGCCCAAATAACTCTGTACCTGCTTCACGCTTGCGCCTTGCTCCAGGGCTAACGTGGCCCAAGTGTGGCGGAGGCCGTGCATTGCTACCCCATTGGCTACATTGTACTGATCGCTAACTTCATGTAACCATTTATTAGGCCTTAATGATTGCAACGGCTTCCCATTGTTGTTAAATACAAAATCAGTCGGCTCATTGCGTTGGCTCAAGTTATACCAGTGTGAGAGCACCCTAAGCATATCAGTAGCAACTTTGATTGTTCTGGTACTTGTCATGCTCTTAGTGCCCTTAATGTAAGTGCCACCATGCAAGCCACGGCCTAGCGCTTGTTCTATGTTGATATAACCGCCATCAAAGTCAACGTGTTGCCACTGCAAGGCTAGAACTTCCTCTGTCCTCATACCAGTAAAGGCCACCAGCCTCAAAAGCGTGTAAGCCTGCCGATTAATCTGACAATATTGACTATCTAGCACCCCAATAAAGTTACGGAACTCATCCCCATCCATGGCCTTCTTTGTTGGTTGGCTTTTTCGTTCCCTTGGCATATCAACCTTAGTAAACGGGTCAACCTCAATCATATCCATCTTTACAGCTAACTTAGTAAGTTGATTGAGGTAACCAACCACCTTTTTATATCTTAGAAGTTTAGCCTGCATTGTGTTAAGATAACCCTGTAATTTGATTGGCTCTATCTGATTAACAAGCACACCCCCCCAAACTGGTAAGATGTGCAGATCAAAATAGTTCAATACTTTGGCTAAGGTACTCTCTTCTACCGTATTCTGGTAGCCATCTAGCCAAATTTGATAAAGCTCCCGAACGGTTAGCACGTTCTTGGGGGCTTTTTTATTGTATTTACTATTACCATTTTCAAACAGAACTTTTTCATTATAAAACCATGCTTGAGCTGTTCGCTTGCTTGAAAAACCTCGTTTCTGTACGCGTGCTTTGGTCTTGTCATAGTTAGTCCCGAGCATTCCCGACACTTCCCACGACTTACCTTTTTTACTTTCAACCTCTTTTAATTTCATTTGTTCGCCTCTCTGATAGTTCTAGCTCCTTCAAAGATTAAGCAAAATGAAAAAGGCGTGATAGTTCTTGATTACTCTTGACTACCACGACTCTTATTTTGCCACCGTTTTTACTTTTGCACAATGTAATAGCTTAAGTATTCCTATTTAATTTGTTCCGCTAATTTTCCAAAAATGTTCCGCTATAAAAACGCTGTAATCCTTGTGGCTCTAAGGATTGTTTCGATGTTCCAAATGTTCCAGGTCGTTTTTTCCTTTATATGCGTATATACTTTATATACCTATATATACAACTAATAAATTATATGGAACAAATGGAACAAACACAGTTAATACCTAGAGACTCTAGGAGTGACGCATTTACACCATTGGAACACTAGCGGAACAAACTTTATCTATTAGTTTCCTTGAACGCTTGGTATAACTAGCTTTATAGCTGTTTTTTTATTTTTTGTTGTATCGGAACACTTTGCGGAACAAATCAGCAAAATACTATTCCTTTGTATACTTTTTCAGGTCCAAGCCAAGCCAGCTTGCTTGTGGGTTTTCGGTATCGCCCTCTGGATGGTTTCTTGTTTTAGCCCCAATATATCCCAGCAATTCGAGTTTTTTATTAAATTGCCGTTCTTTTATTTTGCTTTGTTGTTTATTGTCAACTAACCAATCTCTAAATCGTGCATATGCTGTCCCTTTCTTTATTCCACCGTCTGCCCCTTCAGGAAGCGGCGTTTTGGCCTCGGATAAAAACAACGTTACTAAGTCCTGTTCAATTGCCCAAGCTTCAGTTAGTTCTTTAATTTCATCATTAACAGTTAGATGGCCAATGTCTCTAGCTTGTTTAAAGGCCTCAATACACTCAATGGCAAAGCTCCCAATTTCTTTAACAGCTTTAGACTCGGACCATTTTTTTGAACGTTTCTCGGCCTCTTGCGGGTTATCTCGCACCTTTGGAGCTACCACAGGTACAAGGTGAATACGTTGAGCCAGTGCCGAACTCATAGCGATTTTAGGACGGCTATTAGTTGCAAAAATTAATTTTGCGTATAATTCGACACTGATAGCGTTTGTTCCTTTTCCTTCAACTTCCACCACGTCGCCCCCCGTTATGGTTTTAAGGGCGTCTGGCGTACTAATAACCGTGTCGGGAATGTCCAAATGGATATTCGCCAACTTCCCAATGAGGTCAACCGTTCCAAATCGTGAACTTTTGCCATTGCTACCTGTCAGGGTATCGATGTCTTTAGCTACCAAGTTGGCTTTTCCAATAAGCGGGAGTATGATACGGCTAATAAAGTAACTTTTGCCTGTTCCTCCTATTTCATCGAGAATAATTGTCAGCGTATTAAATGTGTGTTGCTCTGGTATGAAAGCATAACCAACAATCTCTTTTACGTATTCCCATGATGGGCCAAAAATGTATTTACCCCAAACGTTAATATTGGTAGTTGTTCCTTCTGGCCTTGCTTCATAGTCATGACCATTTACTAAATAATCAGTAGGAACATTTACCCCTAGCATTTCGCCCGACTTTAACAAATATGTGCCGTTTTTAAAGGCCACTCTGTCCGTTTTCTGCTTAATAAATGGATTGTATTGTAATTGTGCTTTAATAATGACAGTCTTGGCTGTGTCTTCCATTCGCTTCACACTATAAAAATCCACTTCTTTCAGGTAGTCCATCGCATACCGTTTGGCATTCAATAACGCCCGTTCTTTTTTGGTATCTTCCCAATTCACGCCATTATAGCTGTAATAATTAAAGTCATTACCAAATGGGACAACCTTGATCGGATGTTTTTTTAAAATTGTTTCTGCCAGTAGTAAATGATTAATATTTTTAGGTTTGCCATCACCGTCAACAATTAGCCATTTTGGTTGCTTTTCAATTTTTGCCATTAATTCCCCCTAGTCTTCCATCTCAAAACACAACTCGCCCACCTTATTAGTAATATCAATGGACAAACTCGAGATATTTTTTAATATCTTGTCGCTGTCGTATTCATCCACTTGTTTATTTTTAATTGCAACTGCTAACAGCTTGGAAATGGCGTTAATTTCTGATGATAAACCTGATATAATTTCAAGGTCTAATTTATATACCGTTGTTACTTCTTGTTTTTTCATGATAAAATTACAGTTAAATAGCCACTAAAAAGGCGTTTAATCCAAGTCATTCCCATACTGTCGCCAAACTTTCAGGGGATGTCTTTTTTTGTGCCTTTGTCATGGATTAACTAACTTCCTTTCTGTTACTTTCGTGCCCTGTCTTGTTTGCCGAGTGTATAACCGACTTGTACACCACCTAAACCAATGAGGGTAAAGGTGGCAAGCGTGATTAAAATATTGATTATTTGCATGTCATCCCCTTAGTTCCAGTTTTCAATGGCTTGGTCAATCTCGTCCCTGTCGTATACAGTTCGGTAACTGGTAATATGTGCCTTAACTTTCCCTGTGGCAATGAGATGCTTCCTGAAGGTGTTCACTGCACACCCTGCGTACTTAGCCCCATCCTTCAATGTTAACCACCTAGGCCACTCTGTGACCGTCTGTACTGTTTGCTCCATTGCTATACCTCCTCTAGTAGCCAGTCGTTCAACTTGTCGAACGTCCGTTCTTGTGCCGTGTCTACCTTACGATTGATAATTCGTGAGATAGTCACGCTATTAACTCCCGTCTTTTCTGCTAACTGCCCATAGTTCAGGCGTTCTCGTGCCTGCTTAATCGTTAGGGCGTCAACAAAGCTTTTTGTTAATGCTTTCATCAGCTCCTCCTTTTTCTTTGTCTAAATTTCTTAGATAACAAAAATAATCTTATATCTAAAATTATTAGATGTCAACTATGTATCTAATTTTTTTAGATTTATATTGCATTTTATGTCGATTTACTAAATAATTAGTATAAGGAGAAAAATAGATGGCTAACAGATTAAAAGAACTCCGAAAAGAAAAAGGCTATACCTTAAACGATATAGCCAAAGCTACCGGCATTACACGCGGTACTTATAATAATTATGAAAATGAAAAGACTGAACCTAAACTAGCTACCTGGCAAAAGCTTGCTGATTTTTTTGGTGTATCTGTCAGCCATTTACAAGGGTTAGACACTTACTCTAATGAGGGGATTGGTTTATTAATTGATTATCTTATGACACTCAAACAGGTTAATAACCAGCCGAACACCCCAACAATCGACGGGCTGATAATAATGGTTAAACTGCTTTCATACGGGGATAAAGAAACCGTTCAGTCAATGAATAACCTTTTCACTTATTTTAATTATCTTGACCCTGATAATCCTGATATTGACTTAATTGTTTCAGAGCAAGAAAAAGAAAACTTTGATTATAAATATTTATCTACTGGTGGTTTTTCATCAACCGAAGAACTGAAAGACGAGACAAAAGAAAGGGCTAGTGTCTTTATTGATGAACTCGCCAAACTACAAAAATCAAAATTGACCAGCTCTTAAACACAAAAATAACCCTACTCGATTGAGTAAGGCTTAATGATATACAGCAATCAAACACCGATATCGGGGATGGTAAAAGTTCACATGAAGGAAAAATATTATGATAACAAGACTAGAGCTAAGAGATAATTTATCCACTGCCATTAAAAAACTCGAATCACAGTATAAGTATTACAAAAAAATTTCATCAATTTTGAGTATGCTGAATATTACATTATCTTCTAGCATACCGATTATCATTTCATTATCCGAAAAAAATGTTCACTTGCTTATTATTGTTTCAGTATTTTCAGCTATTATCACACTAATTCAAACAACTAAGTCAACATTCAAAATTGAAGATAAAAAGAATTTAATGGGAACAGCTCTAATTACAATCAAAAAGGAACAATTACTTTTCGATATTCACGCTTCCCCTTATGATCAAACGGACGATGAAGATGTAAAAACATTAGTTAAAAATATTATTAATTCGTCTGAACAATCACTTGACGACTTTTTTGATTCTGTGAAATAGTCATAGGAATGTTCACAACAGCCACATTATAAATATTAAAGGAGAAAAAACATGATTGCACTTATTGGATTAGCACTCGTATTTATTGGTATCATTGTTCTTATTTTTGGTAGCATTGCACCACTGCTTAGGCTTTACTTCGGTGATAAAAGTGTCATCACTCAAATCATCTGGGGTTCTTTAATTTTCATTTTAGGCGCTATTATCCTTCTTATGAACGCCATTCATATGAGTTAATATAAGACGTTCTAAACGATTAACCTAAAGCCAATAAAAAAGTAATATACACCTAAGGGATAGGCTATTGTTCCTAAACTTAAATGTTTGCGTTGGTGCGCCATGCAATAGCCGTTATTCCTGTTATTAAATATCTGTGGGCCTGCATAATTGCGGGTCCTTTTTTATGTGGGGATGATTAACAACCGCACTTAGATGTGATGTTGTGAAGTGCTTTCCCCTTTCGCCAATCGTGGCGAATGTGTCAGCTTTTAGTTTTTGAGAATTCTGATTGAGGATAAAGTAGACCGATCTACAAAAATGAAGTACTTTAATACACTAACAAACCGCACAGAATATAAAAAATAACACTGACCATGATTTTAAATGTCCCACGGGACTATCTCTCCCTGAAGGCTTGTTAGGGCGTTATAATTTCCGTTTTCAATAATTACATGCGCCTTCCGATTACTATATGTGCTTTTATTAGCCAATGAATAAACCAAGAAACCGATAACACCAGGTACAAAACTTAATAAAATCCACGATGATCCAGAACAAAACAATACTATGATAATTGTTGATAGACTAAAAATAATACCTGAAAAATTCGCTTTAAATGCATCCAAAAAGGTAATTTTATTATGTTTTTTAGGAGTTGTTCGGAATTTAGCTGACACACCAAATAATGATAAAAATGCTGCCTTCACAGTAATATAATACATGCCACCATATAAAAAAGCAGCTAAACATTCGTACTTAAT
Organism: Fructobacillus cardui; assembly: GCF_963580785.1. NCBI lineage: Bacteria > Bacillati > Bacillota > Bacilli > Lactobacillales > Lactobacillaceae > Fructobacillus > Fructobacillus cardui. The sequence continues at coordinate 13,472 of NZ_CAUZLS010000006.1, forward strand.
TACTTTCCACAAAGTCCAACCAGATAACTTTTGAAACCATCCATCTGCAATAGATTGTGAGAAATAAACAATCAGTGTTGGAATTAAAAAAAATGTTTGCATTCCCGTATGCACGTGCGCTAATGGGAAAACAATCGAGCTCAACGTTAATGAGAGATATTCCAAAGCAAACAGGATATCAGATAAAACAAAGGATAACAAATCTAACTTTTGGGTTTTGGATAACACTTTGGTTTGCCAAATCTTCTTACCGTATAATTTCATAAATTCAAAATTTGCTGAACTGAACTTAGCTGATCGTGTCATTAAAGCCGCCTGATTAATAGGAAAAGCTTCGTTACCATAAATTTGATGGACAAATTGTATGTTAAATCCTTTAAATAACGCTTCAACACTAAAACATAGGTCCTCAGCAACGGCTTGTGGAATTTGCCCAACGGCTTCAAAACATTCTTTTGAAACAATTGTACCGTGTCCCAATTCAATATCAACACAATCACCCTTGGATACTTGGATAACCTCACCATTGTTATCCTTTGATAAAGTCCCTGAAAACATCGATCGAACAGTATTTTGAACTGGCCAAAAAGAGTTTCCTGACGAAGAGAAAAGAGATTGAAATTCATTTAGATTCTGACCAGAAATGTGATTAGCTTGCACAATCCCAAGCTGGCGTTGCTCATGTTGTTGGGCAAACTGAAAAAATTTTAATGTTTTTTCAACAAATTCCTTTTCTAAAAGCTCATCAGCATCTAAAATAACAAAATAGTCATAATCATCATGGAGCTCGTGACATAAGAAATGATTCAAATTACCAGCCTTAGCGTATCGATTATTTACATCATGAATTAACTGAACATTTGAATGTAACTGTACGTATCGTCTCACCTTATTAATGTAGTAATTATCTGTCGAGTTATCTAAGATAACAGATTGACAATTAGTATACGTCTGCTGAAAACATTGGTCGGCAGCATAAGGTAGGAAGTCGTTATATGTTGTATATAACAATAAAACCTTGGGGTAAAAATTATCCTGTAACGCTGTACTTAATACGTTATTTTCATATGCTATTACATCTTGTTTTTCACGCTGATAAACCACTGGAAAAACAAAGTGAAGAATGCCAAAGTAAAAAAATATACCCACAAACAGCTGATTAAGAATGATTAACATTGAGTAATACGGGTGTCCGGCATAATAAGTTGGCAGCACTCCATATCGAAAGGTAAAGTATTCAAATATAACCATTGTAATTATCCAAATAGATAAAATCATTTTGTAGGTATACGGTTTCGAGCGTTTATTTTGATACTTCCATACTGAAGAGAGTGTTTTAGTATTTCCTTGTAACGATGCTTTTCTCATGATAAAAAATCTCTTTTTATTATTAATAATACTTTCCAGCTACAGATACCCTTTATTTACTTGGCACCTATGAGTAATGTTGTATAGCCCCCGTAATCATTTTTATATCGCCTCCTCTATCCGCTTTTATTAAAGACAACTCGCACATACTATATACGTTACATATACTACATGTTCAAAACTTTTTGTTTAGATTAAATACAAGTAACGTTTATTACTGTGGGAAATTTATAATAAAATTCTTAACTTCGTTAGCCTCTTATCCATATCCACCAAAACATAGGCCCTGCATTTAAAGTATTACCTGACCCGACTTTATGACGGTACAAGTTTTTTAATTTTTCGCAGAAAGTTGTGAAGGAGTCAGCAATACACAGACCACTTTAATTAAAGTGCTCAAAACAGGGTTGTGTTTAGCGCCCATTTTGCGCCTTGTCCTTTTCCAATATTTTAGCAATAAAAAGACAAATGCTGTTCATATTCAAGCCTAAAAAACCGACAAAAACCGAACAATTTAATCAAAATACAACAAGTAAAACCACACACCCAACACCATATAAACGCCATTGTTGAGCCATTTTGTCAAAAGTGGCAAAAAATTGTTGCTACTGGTCACCCCCCCACCCTAAAATTTTTGAAAATTGGCTTTTATGTAAAATGACGATATGTGAGCGCTCTCTTGATTGGCAACGTATGGGGGGGCGTGTTGAGATTCTAGCCTGTCCGCTTGCAAATTACCTGCAGACAAATAAAAAAAGCCGTGGTGGGCTTCTAAGAGCTACCTAGTGGCTTGTATTCTTTCTGCTTGTTTGATTGACCTGGCCAACCGTCTCAAGTCTCTGTTAACTCGCTCAATCTCGGCCGTTGGCGCTGTGATGTTGTAAAACTCGCCAAATGGCTTTTTGTTTTTGTAGTGGTCTTTTTCCATCTCGATGATTTTAGGCGCTAGGTCTTTGGTGTAATCATCTAACGTATCAACCAACTCAACCCAAAAATTAAAGTTCTCACGGGCGTACCTTCCCATATTCTCTTGGTGAGTTTCAGCATACTCAAGCATAGCGTGTGCCTTGCCCTTAAAGTAATGTTCTAATAGCCGTGTTGGTGTCACTCTAATCATCCCCCATAAGTGCTTTTAAGACTATTGTACAGCACACCAAACCAACAAAAAAAGACGACCCGAAGGCCGTCACAGAGCTAGAACATGCTTATTTTTTCTGTACCTTTTTCTGTACTTTTGCTTGATTTCTCTTGATTTCTCTTGATTACCAAAAAATCAAAATCGCTTAACACTGGGATTTGTGACCCCTCTTGACTGCTCCTGATGAGCAAAATGGAGAAGAAGGGATTCGAACCCTCGCACGCTTTAACACGTCTACACCCTTAGCAAGGGCGCCTCTTCAGCCTCTTGAGTACTTCTCCGTAACAGATAATATCATAACAGATAATGTTTGTTACGGCAAGCATTTTTAACGGTTCTCGATTGCCATCACGGACAAATTGAAGTTGTCCCACAATCCTTGATCGTCATTCTTAAAGTCTTCCATCAAAGAGTTGCCCTTTGGCTTAATGGTTGCGGAAAGCTCATGATAGACATCGTAAAGCTCCAACTCCTTCTGGTTGTTCCACTTAACCGTGTAAAAGGTACCATCCATCCGGTAGTCCAAAATTTCTTCCAAACCACGCAAAAGGGTCCGCTCAATCATTTCTTCTTCGGTGACCGCTTCACCTCGGGCATTCAAAATCGCCACTTGGTCCTTTACCTGTTGATAATCATCAGCAACTTCCATGTTATCCATTTTGTGGCCGCCTTTCATTACTCTTTTTTGCTGTTCTATATTATAATTGAATATATCTATTATACTAAGGTGATTTGAATGACACAACTCGTGACAACAGAAGAAATGCAGGAACTAGACCAATACACGATGACAACCATCGGTTTGTCAGAAGATGTTTTGATTGAACGTGCGGCTTTAGCCGCCTTGGACGTTCTTGGCGCCGGTGCCTATGACCTCTCCAACGTCTTGGTCTTAGTTGGCCTAGGCAATAACGGTGCCGATGGGATTGCCCTTGCGCGCTTGTTGCACCAGTTGCACATTCCCGTTTCATTACAGTTTGTCGGTAATGCCAACAAGGCTAAGCCCGCCGTCAAGCATCAGCTACAAATTGCTGAAGCCTGTGGCGTTCCCCGTTCTGAAAAATCAGACTTCAAGCAGGCTTCATTAATCATCGACGCCATCTTTGGGACTGGATTAAATAAGGATCTACCTGAAGGCCTGCAAAAGATGGTCAAGGCGGCCAACCATATCGAAAGTACCGTTGTGGCACTCGACCTCCCAACAGGTGTGAATGGCACTACCGGCCAAATTATGGGTGCCGCACTGAAAGCCAAAACGACAATTTCCTTTGGCTTTATCAAGGCCGGTGTCACTGAGAATCCAGGAAAAAAATCTGCTGGACAAGTCCTGGTCAAGGATATTGGGATTGTCGTCCCAGAGGATTTTCAGTTCTCAATTAAAGAGCAATAGCAATACTACGAAAAAAGCCAAACCTCGAAGGGTTTGGCTTTTTTGTCGCATTTGATTACTACTTATTTATGATAAGTCGAACCCGCTGAAATCATCATTGCTCGATAAATCTGCTCAACCAACACCAAACGCATCAGCTGGTGCGGCAGCGTTAACCGTCCAAAGGAAAGTAAGAGGTTGGCGCGCTTTTTAATGGCGGGGTCCAACCCCAGGGATCCACCAATAATGAAGGTGAGGGTACCGTGCCCCGTGTTCTTGGCAGCTTCTAATTTCTGCGCAAAGTCTTCCGAAGCTAGTTCCTTCCCTTCAATCGCTAAAACAACGACAAAGTCCCGCTCCCCAATTTTTCCTTGGATTCGTTCCGCTTCCTTTGCCTTGATTTGTTGATTTTCGGCTGCCGATGCTTTTTCAGGCGTCTTTTCATCAGCAACCTCCACCATTTCAACAGTCCCGAAACGATTCAAGCGCTTGGCATATTCCGCAATTCCCTTTTTCAAGTAATCTTCTTTTAATTTTCCAACCGTTAATACTTTAATTTTCATTTTAATTTCACCACTTGTTTTGGTCTAAAATCAAAACTTGTTCCCTTTCATTCAACTTATCCACTTTTTTATCCACTATTCCCCAGACTTATACCCACAAAATCAGCCAACATAGACCAATTTCTGCTGGTTTATCCCCAAACGCACCATTTATCCACAGGCTTTTGGGGGAACTTTTCCAAAAAGAGAAAGGCGATAAGACTGGGATTTTTGAAAACTTATCCCAAATTTTCCCCCATTCCCCTTTTTACGAACAAAAGAGCACATCTGTTCCCCTTAAGTCCATGTCAACATTCGTCTTTTTGCCACATAGTCTAAGGTTGTCCTTGTGATAAAGCGCTGAATACCGCCTTTTTCCACAGAAAAGGCGAATTTAAAAACTCTTTTGTAACTCAACTATTCATTTTACCGCAAATCAACCGAACAGACATTCTAAAATTGGTATAGTCGCTAATTTTATTGATTAGATGTCATTTTCCATCTGTGTATTAAATTTATCTAATCGTTTCGATAAAGGAATAATTCACTAAATCACAGCCAACAAAAAAGCGGATAACTCGGAACGTAATTCCAAGTTATCCGCCTTCATTTTTTAAGACGCCTCACGCGCCTTCAGAGCCTTCAAATAGGCCTCGAGGGTTAGATGATGTTTTGTCATATACTTCGCATTTGTGACCCCAACATACCGGAAATGCCAGGACTCATAATCGATGCCCGTCTCCTTAATCGATGCCTTGTCCTTTGGGTAACGAAGAATAAAACCATAGTCAGGGGCGTGGTCAATTAGCCAACGCTGCGAAGCGAACTGGTCCATCTCACCAGTTAAGCCTGGATACTTCGCTAAAGCATCGTTTCCAGCTAAATCAATGGCCAAACCAGTTTGGTGTTCGGATGAACCAGGTGTTTGCACAACCCTCTTAGTTTCGGCCAACGCCTTTTCCTCCGATTCACCATTCTTTTCGTTGTTTGCTAAGACATTCGCAAAGACTTCCTTCTGATATTCAATTGATCGGTAGCCTGACACCAAGGTGGTATCATAACCGGCCGCCTTGGCTCCTGCCATAAAATCAATCACGCTTTGCTGAATCTTTTGGTTAACAACCTTATCCCCAACCTTAGCCTGGGTAAAACTAATTTCCTGATTTTCTGGATGTTGCTTATTAATCAACACAAGGTTCCAGTCGGTGCTCTTGACACCCTTTGGCAGGCTAGTTGTCGTTGCCTTTGTCTGTGACTGGCTCGTTTTCTGGCCTTGATTTTGCCTATGTGATCCAAGTGCCAACCAAGCAATCACCGCCAATAAAATCAGAACGATAATCACCGCTATGATTCTTTTTTTATTTGTCATCAGCAAACCTCCTATGGCCTTACGGTACAAAAAAAGACTGGAATAAATTCCAGCCTTTTATTTTATGATGGTCAGTCAGGGGCTCGAACCCTGGACCCACGGATTAAGAGTCCGTTGCTCTACCAACTGAGCTAACTAACCATGGATGTCTTTCACAACAAAAGATATCATACCATATATAGTGACAATCGGCAAGCTTTTTCGCCAAAAAAGTGGAATTTTCTAATTTATTCTTCTTCCGCTAGCTTAGCTTGGGCCAAATAGAAGCAACCAATGATACCTGCATTATCTCCAGTCGAAACGGGAACAATGTAGTCCTCAAAATCAGGTGTTGCCAAATAGTTACGGAACTTATCCGCAAAGGCCTTCCGAACCATTGGTAACAAATTTTCACGGTGTGGCACCCCACCACCAAAAATAATCTTATCGGGACGGAGGATGACCGTAAAGTCGACAGCGGCCTGTGCCAAGTAGTCGGCTTCGATTTCCCAAGCGATATGATCATCAGGCAATTCCTTGGCCGTCATGTCCCAACGCTCGGCCATAGCCGGTCCAGAAGCCAAACCTTCCAAACAGTGGTCTTGGTGAAATGGGCAATGGCCCTGATAGTCATCCTTTGGATGCTTTTGAATCATAATGTGGCCTGCTTCAGGATGGCCGTAACCAGCTAGAAAATGGCCACGGTTGATGATTCCAGCACCAACACCAGTACCAATCGTCAGGTAAACCATTGATTGATTTTCCTTCACAGCCCCCGTCTTATACTCTGCCCACGCAGCGCCATTAACGTCCGTGGTCCAGTAGTAAGGAATGTCACGCCAGGCTTTCATTCGACCCATGAAATCATAACCAGACCAACCACGTTTTGGTGTGTCTAAGACGCGGCCATAAGTCTTGGACTCCGGGTTAATATCAATCGGTCCAAACATCGCAATCCCCACTGCTTTGATATCCTCAAACTGATCAAAGTAGGCAATCACCGCATCAAGCGTCTTTTCACCGTCTTCAGTCGGAATCGACTGACGGTCAACAATCTTCATATCCTCATCACAGACAGCTAAAACAAACTTCGTACCGCCGCCTTCAATTGCTCCTAATAGTGCCATGGCGAACATCCTTTCCGCTTTGTTTTGAACCGGAGGTTGATTTTAGTCAACACGTTTCTTTACCTTTATTGTAAACGCTTACAGAAAAACAAACAACACTTTTTTGCTTTTTTATTAATTATATTACAAAATCCCACTAAAAAAAGGCCTTTTGGCCTTTTAACTTTATTTGCGGTCATCATAGCCGTTTGGATGCTTTTCTTTCCAATTCCAAGCTGTTTTGATGATGTCCTTCACGTTGTCAAACTTTGGTTGCCAGCCCAAGACTTCTCGAGCTTGCGTGGAATCCGCAACCAAAATATCAGGGTCACCAGGACGGCGAGGGCCAACCTTGGCTTCAATGTTTACACCAGTTGCTTCACGGGCTGCCTCAACCATTTCCTTAACAGAAAAACCAGTGGCTGATCCCAAGTTAAATTGAGCTGATTTGTTACCCTTAGCCAAGTAATCCAAGGCCAAAATGTGAGCGTCTGCCAAGTCAACAACATGGACGTAATCACGGACGTTGAAACCATCTGGCGTGTTATAGTCATCCCCAAACATTTCGATGTAGTCACGTTGACCGGCTGCTGCCTGCAAGATGATTGGCACCAAGTGTGTTTCTGGACCGTGGTCCTCACCAATTGATCCATCATCAATGGCACCCGCCACGTTGAAGTAACGCAAGGCCACCCACTTGATGTCATAGGCTGAATCGGCCCAGGCCATCATCTTTTCCATCATCAACTTTGATTCCCCGTAAGGATTGATTGGGTTTTGTGGGTCAGTTTCCTTGATGGGAATGTTAACTGGGTTACCATACGTTGCGGCCGTTGACGAAAAGACAATCTTCTTCACATTAAAGTCCTTCATTACTTCAAGCAAAGTCACCATTCCTGCCGTGTTGTTATCAAAGTACATCAATGGTTCGGCAACGGATTCAGGCACAATTGAGAAGGCTGCAAAGTGAACAACGGCATCGATGTTCTCTTTTTCAAAAACCTCAGACAAAGCCTTCTTGTCACGAATGTCAACTTGGTAGAACTTGGCTTCTGGCGCAACCGCTGCCCGGTGTCCCTTGACCAAATTATCAACAACAACAACATCCTGGCCTTGGTCCAACAACCGGCGCACCATGTGCGAACCGATATAGCCAGCGCCACCTAATACTAATACAGACATTTACTTTTCCTCACTTTTTTGTTCGGGTCGATCCATCCAGGTAATCACGGCTTCCGCCGAAATACCGTCTTCTTTGACAACCCGGTGTCTTGATTTATTATCTGTTAAAATCGCTTGTGATTCAACTTGGTGACCGTAATGGACTTCGTTTTCATAACGAATGGTCAAATTAGTCGCCTCATGGTCTTTTAGGAAATCAAAGGGCAATACATCCAGCATCCACTCCAAATATTTGGAATTGTTAACGTGGCGGTTTCCATCAATGTCCAAGAAGCGCACTTGATAGGGTCGCCTAACCTGAACATCTTCATCTCTGATTTTATCAACCTTAACCATCTTGTCCAAGCGGCGCACCTCTTGGCCACCATAGGGAACCACCAGGTCCTCTGGCAAGCGCTGCATTCGCCTGGTCTCTAGGTCAATCAAGGCCCAAAGGGAATCAATATCAATAATGACCTCACCATTGGCATCCTTAAAGTAAAAACCACGCATGGCAAAGAAAGAAGACCATTCACCAGCCTTGGTTTCGATTGTAATTTTTTCACCTAATTTTGGCCGGCGAATAATCTTTAAATCATATTGTAAGATGACCCAACCCAAACCGCGTTTATCGGTTTCGGTATAGCCAACGTTCAAATGCTCACCCTGAAGTCGTGAGCACAGGATGGCCAGATTCAAGACCATTGGTAATGAAAGTTTTCGTGTCAAATCGACCTGATAATACTCAATAGGTCGTGTAATTGAAAAAATATCAGCCATGGTCTTCCTCGATTTGATGATAAATTTTATAAACCTCTTGCCGGTTTAATCCCCGGTCCTTGGCCACCTGCTTGATGGCTTGATTGGGCTTTTGACCGGCCGTCACTAATTCGGCCACCGCTTGGTCCACGGGGAGGTCAGCGGTTTCAGCCAAAACTTGTGCATCTACTTGCTGTGGTTCAGCCATTTCTTTTAGGTCTTCTGTGCTAGCGCCGGCAACCATCAAAACAAATTCCCCACGGGCCTGATTTTCAACTAGCCAATCGGCCAACTCTTTCGTGGTCCCGCGCAAGAATTCCTCGTACCGCTTTGTTAACTCCCGAGCCAAGACGACGCGACGGTTGGGGCCACAAACAGTTAGTAGATTTTCCATGGTTGCCTTTAGGCGATGAGGGGCCTCATAAAAAATCAACGTTTCTGGTCGACGAGCAAGGTCCGCCAAAACGGTCTGTTGTTCCCCCTTCTTTCGTGGTAAGAAACCATGAAAATAAAAGGGTTGAGGCACTAAGCCAGAAGCAATTAGGGCTGTAATACCGGCTGAAGCACCTGGCACAGGCACAACTGGAATCCCAGCAACAATTGCTTGGGCCACTAGTTCCTTCCCCGGATCGGAGATCGAGGGCAAGCCCGCATCAGAAACTTGGGCAACCGACTGTCCTGCTAAAAGGTCCTGAACAATCAATGGTGCCCTTTCCTGCCAGTTATGTTCGTGCAGTGCCGTCTTTTTGGTATGAATATCAAAATAATTTAATAACAGCTGTGTATGTCTTGTGTCCTCAGCAGCAATCACATCAACAGTCGACAGGACCTCAATGGCGCGATTTGACATGTCCTGAAGGTTACCGATTGGTGTGGCAACGAGGTACAACGTCCCCGTTTTTTGTTCTGCAAAACTTTTTTGTACCTGCATATCATCCTATCCCAAGGCTATTGTGATTTCGAGCCCTAGCTTTTCTAACCGACTTTGCCAAGAAATATTAACGTTTTTCAATTGGTCGGTTTGCAAAATCAGCTTACCCACTGCTAACAGCTGGTCTGGTTGATAACGTTTGACCATTTCCTTATAAAAACCAAGCAACTGTGGAAAAGCCAATTGGTCTTGATCAACATAAGCATAAACTGCTAAATCGCGACCGAGTGACTGAAGCCAAGACAGAACCTGATTTTCCTGGTCCTTGAGGGTCACCAAGGGCAAAAGCTGTCCCTGCAGATAAGCCATTAAAGCCACATCCTGCGTCATTGCTAGCTCAAACCACTTGAAAACCTTTGTCTGGGCTTCCTTGGCAAAAGCCTCCTTCGCAGCCTGACTATCCAGGTTGACTTGATTGGAGGCCTGTAGATTCACCAGCTGGGCACGCGATCGAATCGTTGCCAAGACATCGCTTGCTTTATTTGCTAACAGCAAAATCAATTGCGGGCCCGCCGGTTCCTCGATAAACTTCAACAAGGAATTAGCCGCGGCCGTCGTCAACGTATCCGCCTGGTCGATCACGAAGATTTTTCGTTTTCCTTCCAAAGCAGTTGTCGTCAGCTCTGGGACCAAGGACCTGATTTGCGCAATTTTAATCGCTGCTCCCGGTTTTTCGGGTAAAACGGTCACAAAATCAGGATGGTCAAAGGCCGCTAGTCGCTGCTTTGTCAGCTCATCTTGGCCAAGGACAAAGGAAGCTAACGACTGCGCCAAGGCGATTTTTTCAGCATCCCCCACACCGGTTAACAAATAGAGGTGTGAAAGGCGATCTTCTGCTACCGCTTGCTCAAACTGGCGGTAATTAGCCGGATAAGCCGCTTCTGCCATTGCCTGAAAGTCTTGGTCAACAAGAGCCGGTTCGGCGGTATTTTGGGCTATTTGACCCTTGTTACTGTTTTTTTTAGCCATTAAAAATTAGAACTGGTAGAAATCATCAATTGTCTGCGTGAAAACAGTGGCCCCACCCACTTCGACTTCGACTGGGAAAGCACCTGTCCGCTCCCCCTCCACGCTAATTGGTGGCACCATAAATTGCTTCCGCTTTTGTGAAATATCTTTAATAATTTGCAGAACTTCCTCAACCCGGTCCTCATCAATAGCAATGATGAAGGTCGTGTTACCAGACCGTAAGAAGCCACCGGATGTGGCGAGACGAGTTGCTTGAATCTTAGCCTTGACGAAGGCGTTGGCTAACTTTGTTGCATCTTTATCTTGAACAATGGCATTGACTAATTTCATCTTTTTACCTCCAATAGGTCGCCAGGACCTGCTTGACTTCTTCAATTACAGCTTGAACATCTTGGTTGGCGTTGACCAGCTTGATTCGTTTGGGGCTTTTTTCCACCAATTCCAAATAAGTTTGACGGACCGTCTGATGGAAAGAAAGTTCCTCTTCATCCAGTCGGTCAATCTTGCCCTTTCGATTGGCAAAAATCCGCTCCAACCCAACCTCAACCGGTAAATCCAAGTAAATCGTTAGGTCTGGTAGTTGCCCCTGCGTGGCAAAAGCATTTAACTCGGCAATTCGGCCAACACCCAGTTCACGCCCACCACCTTGGTAGGCCAATGACGAATCAAGGTACCGGTCTGACAAAACCACCTTGCCCGCAGCAATTGCCGGTTGGACGGTTTGGACAAGGTGCTCACGCCGAGAAGCGGCATAGAGCAGCGCTTCCGTCCACGGATCCATTGCTGGCTCCGTTTTTTCTTGGAGAAGCGTTCGAATTCCTTCGGCTACTGGTGTTCCACCTGGTTCTCTGGTTACTAAGACATCCGCCTGAGCCAATTCTGCTAAGTACGGGCGCACCGCCTCAATCACCGTGGTTTTCCCTGCACCCTCTGGACCCTCAAATGATAAAAAATGCATCTCACTCATGTGAAGCTCCTATTCCTGTGGTTGCTTGAAAATCAGCGGTTGCTTCGCCACCGCTTTGCGACGCTTTGCTTCATTGTAGAGGTACAAGAACTTTGCCTTATCGACTGCCGTTTGGGCCTGAATCATATGACCGTTGACCCGCGAATCAACCAATGCCGTTTCGGATTCTTGCGCTTGGTGATATTCTAAACGCGCTTGATTAATTTGACTTAAAAGCAATTCATCAAACTCTTCTTTGAGAAAACCCGTATTCACTTTTTTCTTTTTATTAAACATTAGAGCTCATTTCTGCCTTCGATGGACTTAATCAAGGTCAGTTGGTCAGCATAATCGATATCGGCTCCAACCGCTAAGCCGGTTGCTAGTCGGGTTACTTTAATATTGGCTGGCTTCAAAAGGCGCGCCAAGTACATCGCGGTAGCTTCGCCATCGGTATTGGCGTTCGTCCCAACAATTACTTCTTGAATCTGTTCATCCTTTGAAAGGCGCTTAATTAAAGATGGCAGATTAATATCCTCTGGCCCTGTTCCGGCACTGGGGGAAATCACGCCATTTAAGACATGATAAAGTCCGTGGTATTCCCCAGTCTGTTCCATCGCCATCACATCCTTTGGATTTTGCAAGACCAAAACCGTACTTTGATCACGGCTAGGATCGGAACAAATGGCACAGGGATTTTCATCCTTTGTTGTTATATTACCGCAAATTTCACAAAATGTAACTGATTCTTTCGCCGTTGCCAAGGCGTTTGCAAAGGATTTAACATCTTCTTGATCCATCCCCAATGTGTAAAAGGCTAACCGGCTGGCGGTTTTTGCCCCAATCCCCGGTAACTTCGAATATGAATCGATTAATTTTGCAATTGGTTCTGGATATTGCATGTCCTATTTCCCTTCATCATCTGTTTTGGTCACAACGACCAAATCATCCCCAAAGAGATCCTTTGCCTCTTGAACTAAATCAGGCCCTTGGTCAACTTTTTCTTGGTTCGCCGTCTCAATCATTGGAGCCACCTGGTCGTGATTGGCTTCTAAGACAGTCGGAGTCAGGTCAGCGAGTGAAATCTCGATTTTTTGTCCCGATCGCAAGGCTGCCACGTAAGCCGCCCGATCGTTTTGCCATTCGTCCTTACTTCGCAAGACTAAAGTTTCTGGTAGCTGATTTTCCCGCAGAGCATTTGCCAAGTTCGCCAGTAAATCGTTATTCTGTAAACTAGCATCCATAATGGCCGGAAAATCAAAAGCTAAAATCAGGGCCTGGTCGGAAGAGGCCATTGGTTCGACCGTCTGCAAGACCGCCTGATCTTTGACTGCAAAGCCCTTGACTAAGTCGGGCCAGATGTTTTGCGCCTGTGTCAGCCGTTCACGCTTTGCTTGAGACAGAACCGCTTGAACTGGCTCTTGACCGATATAAACGGTTGGGAGCGCTCGAGTAGCTGGCTGGCTGGTAGCCGTTGTTGCTTGGGCCGGCTGTTCTTGAGTGTCCGCTGTGCTTTTCTTTGGCTCTGCTACTGGCCGGCTTACCTCAGGTTCAACTGGTAAACCTGGTTCTTCACCAGCAAAGTCATCTTCCGCCAACACATCAGTGTTCTGCTCTGGCTTTGTGCTTGGTGCCTGCTCTTGTTGAGCATGTTGGTTAGCAGCCTCGATAGCAGCTGGTTGGGCTTGCAATGTTTTTGCAACCCTAACCCCGGTCGTTGTAGCTTGCTTTGTATCCAAAGCGTAAACAGCGGCTGACTCAATCTGGTCTGTGTCAACTGCCTTAGCAGTTGGCTTGACTTGTTTCTCAGTTGCGCCATTTGTCAGCGGTGTTTGAGTCGACTGACCCTTTGAGACTGGCTGACTTTTGTCTTCGTCTGAAAGCGTCAACTTAACCGTTAAGATTTCAAGGTAAATATCACTTTGCAGCGAGGCCGCCAACTGGGTTTTTACGTCGTCGATAACAACGAGCATTTGCTGCAACTGGTCTTGAGAGATTTTGATTTTAAAGGCCTTTAACTCTTCCACCTTGCTGGTTGCCTTGACCAAATCCGGCGCTAAATCAACGAGCATCACATCCCGCAGGGTCGCCATCAAATCAGCTAAGAAGCGATTGGCATCCTTCCCTGCCAACAAAATCGCAGACAAAGTGGCCAAAGCGGCCGCCGTATCTTGGTCCAACACCTGATTTAAGTAAGTCAGTAACTGATCGATTTTGACCGAACCGGTTACCGTCAGGGCGTTTTCGAGCGTAATTTTATCGGGACCGTAGGCAATCACCTGGTCCAAAATTGACAAAGCATCGCGCATCCCACCTTCGGCGGCAGTCGCCACAACATCTAAGGCTTGGTCTTCAAATGCCTGATTTTCCTGGTGTAGGATTTCAGTCATGCGGTTCTTAATTGTCTCGTTTGAAAGGCGCTTAAACTCAAAGCGCTGTGTCCGCGACAGAATCGTTGCGGGCATTTTTTGCACTTCAGTCGTCGCTAAAATAAACTTTACCTGAGCTGGTGGCTCCTCTAAAGTCTTTAAAAGCGCATTAAAGGCCCCCGTCGATAACATGTGGGCCTCATCAATAATATAAATTTTAAACGGTGCTTCAATCGGCGCGTAATTAGCCGAATCACGGATGGAGCGGATTTCATCAACACCGTTGTTCGAAGCAGCATCAATTTCAATAATGTCAGGGTGGGACTCATTTGCATGGCCTTCGCTGATACCATTAACCTCTCGAGCAAAAATTTTGGCAGCTGAAGTCTTTCCCGTTCCTCGTGGTCCCGAGAATAGGTAGGCGTGACCCGTTTGCTTTTGCTCGATAGCGTTCTCGAGCGTCTTGGTAATCACTTCCTGGCCGACCATTTGCTCAAAAGTCCTTGGCCGGTACACCCGGTAAAGTGCTTGATATGCCATGGTGGTCCCCTCCCTTACAAAAAAAGCCGCCGTTTGGCGGTTTTACTATGTACACAAGCACAAGGTTAATCAATCTTAGAGCTGCTACATTTCTGTCCTGACTCGGTTCGAAAGGCAACCCTTGCCTGCACTGTTATTATAGCGAAATATCAGGTTTTTAGCAAGCGTTTCCCAAAAGAAAAATCAGCCTGGAAACCTGATGATTACTCACTTTCGGCTAACTTTTTCAGTTCCTTGGCAGCCTGCTTTTTTGCCTTTTGCTTCTGACGAATTTCTTGAAAAAAATCCTTCAATAAGGCCCTAGATTGCTCAGCCTTAACACCCGCGTAAGCTTTCACTTGATGGTTCAACCGTTCGTCTTCAAAGACATTATAGAGAGACGAGACAGCCCCTGCTTTTTGGTCCTGGGCACCATAATAGACCAATGGAATCCGAGCGTTGATGATGGCACCTGCACACATCAAGCAGGGCTCTAATGTTACAAAGAGTGCCGTATTTTCCAGGCGCCAAGTATCGAGCTCCTGATTTGCCTGGTTAATCGCCAATAATTCAGCATGACTACTGGCCTCTTGATCAATTTCCCGCCGGTTGGAACCGGTCGCAATCACCTGCCCGTCTTTGACAATCACGGCACCAATTGGCACTTCACCAATTTCACCCGCCCGCTTCGCCTCCGTTAAAGCAACATCCATAAAATAAGCCACTTGGTCAGAGCTTAAAGTTGGGATTTCAGCCATTGACTGCCTCCAAGACATAGTAGCCTTTATTTTTACCGGCAATCGAAACATCATTGAAAACGGCTTCCAGGTTCTTTCGAGCCGATGGTGCGCCCTGCTTTTTTTGCAAAACAGCCAACAACTTCCCACCTGGCAGCAAATGGTTTTTAGCTTCCTGGAGCATCGCTGTCACCACTTGCTTTCCAGCTCGAATTGGCGGATTGACCAAAATTAAGGCATATTGGTCCTGAACGTCTTCATAAATATTGGACTGGAAAACCTTCACCTGGCTGCCCACCCCGTTTTTATTGGCATTCTTTTGGGCCAAATCAAGAGCGCGCTGATTCACATCGACCATGTCAACATTCTTATTCAGCGCCTTGGCAATAGCAATCCCCACCGGACCGTAACCAGTTCCCAAATCCAATACCCGACCAGCTGGAAAATCAGTTTCCGCCGCGACGGAAAGCATCGTCCGTGTCCCAAAATCCACCGTTCTCTTGGAAAAAACACCAGCATCCGTCGTGAAATGCAAATTATTGCCTAAAAGCTCGAAATCAAAATTTTGATAGTCATGGGCTGCATCTGGTTGCGCTGTGAAGTATTGTTCACCTGAAATTTTTTCCGTCATTGCGTTGTCGTCCTCTGTTCTCATTTTACTAAAATATGTACAAAAAAAGAGCCCCTAAAGGCCCTTTTTCTAGGATTACTTCAAAGTAACTGAAGCGCCGGCAGCTTCCAAAGCTTCCTTCAATTCGTTAGCATCGGCTTCGGCAACGCCTTCCTTAATAACAGAAGGTGCGTTGTCAACCATGTCCTTAGCTTCCTTCAAGCCAAGACCAGTAGCTTCACGAACTGCCTTGATAACCTTAACCTTAGCAGTACCTGCTGAAGTCAATTCTACGTCAAAGTCTGACTTAGCAGCTGCGCCATCGGCACCAGCAGCACCAGCAGCGGCTACAGGAGCAGCGGCTGAAACGTCAAATTCTTCTTCGATAGCTGAAACCAAATCAGCCAAGTCCAAAATTGTTGCATCCTTCAATGATGCGATAATCGCGTCTTTATCAAAAGCCATGATTAATTCCTCCAATTAGTTTTTAAATAGTTTGTAATTTATAGTTGTGCTTATTCAGCAGCTGGGGCAGCTTCTTCAGCTTCCTTCTTTTCTTGCAATGCCTTAACAGCATAAGCGAAAGAACGGATTGGGAACTGGAATTCGGCCATCAACTGACCAAGCAAACCTTCGTAAGAAGGCAATGAAGCGTACTTGTTGATTTCATCAACACCAGCAATACTTCCGTCAACAACACCACCCTTAATAACGAGCTTGTCATTTCCGTCAGCAAACTTCTTCAAAATGCGGGCTGGGGCAACAGCGTCGTCGTTTGAGAAGGCAACGGCTGATGGGCCAGCAAACAAATCGTTCAATTCTTCGAAACCAGCTTCCTTAGCAGCACGTTCCAAAACCTTGTTCTTGATAACTTCCAAAACAACGCCTTCTTCACGCAACTGTGAACGCAAGTCAGTTGATTCAGCAACAGTCAAACCACGAGGGTTGACAACAACAGCGGCTGAAGCGGCCTTAAATTGATCGGCAACTTCTGAAACCTTCTGTGCTTTGATTGCAATAGCTTGTTCACTCATATGAAATTCTCCTTTCAAAGATTTTTTTTGCAAAAGAAACCCGCCTGCAAAAGACAGACGGGTAAAGTTAATTGATAACTTCCTCGGCAGGATATTAAGGTGCAAGCACCACCTGAGTCTTAGGCAAAATTGATTTTATTTACTTATTTATCTTAGCAGTTTTCAGCTAGTCTGTCAATTAAAGAGAAGCCAAGTCCAAAGTAACTGCAGGACTCATTGTTGAAGACAAAGCAACGTTTGAAACGTAAGTTCCCTTAACAGCTGCAGGACGAGCCTTCAAAACAGTGTCAGCAATTGACTTGATGTTTTCAGCCAACTTTGCATCGTCAAATGATACACGACCAACAGTAACGGCAACGTTTCCGTCACGGTCAGTACGGTAAGTCACTTGACCACCCTTAGCATCTGAAACAGCCTTGGTAACATCCATGGTTACAGTTCCAGTCTTAGGGTTTGGCATCAATCCCTTAGGACCCAATGCACGACCAACACGACCAACTTGCGCCATCATGTCAGGAGTTGCAACAGCAACGTCAAAGTCTAACCAACCGTCTTGGATACGTTGAACCAAGTCAGCAGCACCAACAACGTCAGCACCAGCAGCTTCGGCTTCCTTTGCCTTGTCGCCTTGAGCAAAGACAACAACAGTCTTGTCCTTACCAGAACCGTTAGGCAAAACAACAGCACCACGGAGTTGTTGGTCAGCTTGACGAGTGTCAACGTTCAACTTGAAAGTAACTTCAACTGAAGCGTCAAACTTTGCGTATGAAACTTCCTTCAACAAAGCAATTCCGTCTGCCAATGCGTAAGCCTTTTCAGCTTCAACCTTAGCAGCAGCTTCTAAATACTTCTTACCATGCTTTTGTGTCATTATTCTGCGTCCTCCTTGATTGCTGTTCCTTCAACAGTCAAGTCCACACCGTCGACCGTAACACCCATTGAACGGGCTGTTCCTTCGATCATCTTCATGGCTGCTGTTACGTCGTTGGCATTCAAATCTGCCATCTTGTTTTCAGCAATTGCACGAATTTGGTCCAAGGTTACGTTACCGGCCTTAGTACGGTTAGGTTCACCAGAACCCTTACCAACAATCTTACGCAATTGGTCAGCTGCTGGTGGAGTCTTAGTAACGAATTCGAATGAACGATCATCGAAAACTGAGATTTCGACAGGGATTGTTGAACCAGCTTGGTCAGCAGTCCGTGCGTTAAATTCCTTAGTAAACTGTGCGATGTTAATACCGGCTTGTCCCAAGGCAGGTCCAACTGGTGGAGCTGGAGTTGCTTTGGCAGCGGCAATTTGCAGTTTCACAACATTGATAACTTTTTTAGCCACGATATATTTCCTCCTCGTGTTGTGGTAGAACGTAGCTTTAGTGCTACTTCCACGCATGTCTTTGACATACCAGAACAGTATAACAAAAAAAACGTCCCAAGTAAAGGACGTTTTTTCTGAAAACCCGTTAACAAAGGCGTTTGTAACAGGTCTAAACTTTAATTAAAAGTTTGTATCGATATCATTGAAGCCAAGTTCAGTTGGCGTTTCACGGCCAAAGACCTCAACCGTTGCTTCAACTTCCTGCTTCTCATTATCAATTGCACGGACAATTCCTTCCATACCATTGAATGGACCAGCAACAATCTTGATTGTTTGACCAACTTCGATGTCCAAGTCAACAGTTGCTTGACCAGTCATACCCATTCGCTTCATCAGCAATTCGACTTCTTCAGGTAACAAAGAGTTCGGCTTTGATCCGGCTCCGTGAGAACCCAAGAATCCAGTAACGCCTGGCGTGTTACGAACGACGTACCAAGCTTCATCGGTCATGTTACCATCTTGTGGAGTGGCCATTTCAACCAAGACATAACCAGGGAAATCATTTTCGATGGAAGTCTTTACTTCACCATCTTGAACAGTCGAAACTTCTTGTTCTGGCACCAAAATCCGGAAAATTTGGTTGGCCATTCCCATTGTTTGTGTTCGTGATTCCAAGTTTGCTTGAACCTTGTGTTCGTAACCTGAATATGTGTGGACAACGAACCAAGCTTTTTCGATTTCTTCAGTCATGGTTATTTTGGGCGAATGCCCTTCCTCCTTGAATTGCAAATAAAAAAGAGTCCGCTGACTCTTTTAACTGCCTTTAGTATACTATATTCCGGCTTATCGTGCCAAGAACAAATTGACTCCTTGTTGTAAAAGCCAGTCTGATGCACCGATAATGATAGCAAAAACGATTGAAATGCTAATTACAGCAACCGTTTCCTTTGTCGTTTGTTCCATTGACAGCCAAGAAACTTTGCGCATTTCTACAGCGACATTTTTAAAGTATGTAATCATGGTTCACTACCTCACTTTGTTTCTCGGTGGAGCGTATGCTTTCCGCAATGGGAACAAAACTTTTTCACGCTCAAGCGCTCAACCCGCCCCTTTGCCAGGGTAACGGTGTAATTTCTTGATCCACAGACCTCACAGGCCAATGATGCTTTTTGACTTGGCATAAAGTTACCTCACTGACTAGCATCATAGCATCTTTAGGCTTGATTTTCAACATTCACTCATGGAGTCGACGTAAATAGGCCTGTTTCAACCGATATTGAACCCTCGTCACTTGATGATTTGATTCATGCGGTTTTAATAATATTTTTCCATCACCAATTAAAAAACTAATAATTTGAGCCACTTCGCTTTTACGACAGTTTAAGACTTCCGCTAGAGTTTCACGAGCAATGCATTGTTGTTCTGGTGTTCCCGTTGGCTCAGCAATAACAACAGGCAAATCCTGACCGGCATCAAAATGCGTCATGGCGCGGTTAAACTGCTCCTGTTTTGTATTTTGCTTGCGAATATAGTCAATCGCCCGATTACGCAAGGCAGCCATTAAATAGGTCGAAAACTTGGCCCGAGCCTTTTGCACATCGTAACGCCTTAGGCAGTGTAGCATGGCTTCGAGGGCATACGCCTCCCAATCATCGGCGCGGCAAACATTGGTCAAATAGTTACCGTAGACCAGCCAAACCATGCCCACATGACGACGATAGAGGGTTACAAATGCCTCCTCATCACCTTGTTGCGCTAAGAGCACCTCGTGGCTCCCCTCCCGCAATTGTATTTTTTCCATCAAAAAAGCCTCCTTTTCACAGGGGGCTTTGTGAACACAAGGCCCCTTAGAGAGGGTGTCTTGAGCTATATCCTTGATAGATTAATAAACTAGCGGCCACACTGGCATTCAACGACTGAACATGACCAATCATCGGAATGGTTAACATACCGTCAACCTGCTTTTTCAGCAAGGGCGAAATTCCTTTTCCTTCATTTCCAATAACTAGAGCCGTAGCACCCTTGGCATCCCATGTCCGATAATCTTGTCCGGCCATGTCAGTGCCAAAAATCCAAACGCCACGTTCTTTCAATGTCTTAACCGTTTGCACCAAATTCGTCACGCGACAAACCGGTACGTGCTCGATGGCACCAGTAGAACTTTTAGCCACCGTTCCCGTCAGTTGCACTGCCCGACGCTTCGGGATAATGACACCATGAACACCAGCAGCGTCAGCCGTTCGCAAAATGGATCCTAGGTTATGGGGATCTTCGATTTCATCCAAAATCAGGAAAAAAGGATCCTCATTTTTGCTCTTAGCCTTGTCAAACAAGTCGTCTAGACTAGCATAAGTAAAGGCAGCCACTGACAAAACCAAGCCCTGGTGATTACCACCATCCGCTAACTCATCCAACTTTGCTTTCGGCGCCTGTTGGATAACAATGCCTTGTTGCTTAGCTAATTGGCTAACTTCCCGCTCTACCTTTGGCTGCAGACCTGGCTGTAGCCACAACTTGTTGATTGCTGTTTTTTGTTTTAAAGCCTCAACAACGGCATGGTGACCGTAAATAAAGGCTGGTGCTTGTTCATTAGACATTGTTCGTTCTCCCACTTTCCACTTGGTCGAAAATCCATTCCATAATCGTTTGTAAACGCTCTTCTTGCTTAGACAAGTACAAGTAGCCAATCATCGCTTCCACACCAGTTGAAATCCGGTATGCCACAACGTTGGTATTTTTAGCCTTGGTATATGATTTGGCATTGCGACCACGCTTAAAGTAAGTTAACTCATTCTCCTTTAACAATTGATCATCTTCCATCAATTGGTACAAGGCAGCGTGTGCTTTGGCCGAGACATAGTGCCGTGACTTTTTCTGTAAGTCGTTTACTTTTGTTAATCCCATGGCGACCAAATGATTGCGGACCGTTAATTCATAAATCGCATCACCGATGTAGGCTAAAGACAGCCCATTCATCTGTTCATAGTCAAGTTGTTCCATTCAATATCTCTTTTCAGTTTGGTCCAACCAGGCTAGCGACACCTAGACAGTACCAACTTTGTTCTGACCCAACAAGTAATCAGGCTCTTTTTGTCCTGATTTTACCAAATTAAAGCCTAAGTAACATTCATTTAACAAGGCAAAACACTCGCCCCAGTCGTGAGCTCACTGACTGATAACGAGTGATTAACTTAACGCTTATTTTTCTTTTCTTGGCGCATTCCCTGCACCATCCGAATTGTCCACATTGACAAAAAGCCAACAATAATCGCGGCAATCAGGTGAATCGCAATTTCACCTTGCTTTTGAATTGGCCAAAATAAAAGCGAAATAATCATCAAAACAGCAGCCGTGATCATCGCCTGTTTCCATTGCGACCAAGTGGTTACCTGGTATTGGTTATGCGGAATGGATTGTGGAAACAAACGGAATTGGATTTGTTCCCCAATCGGGCTAAACGCGGCAGCGTAAAGGACCGCAAAGAAATAAACAAACCAGTTTTGATTATAGGCTTCGTTACCGGTTTCAATGCGAACCAACAATAAGACTAATAGGAGCACCGCCGGAATGACCGCCGTTGCCCAAAGTTGTTTTTTATTCAGCTTTTGGATCCAATCAATCCAGTCAATTTTTACTTTTTTCATGCTTGCCTCGTTTTTAAATCTACTCCTAGTCTACCGTACTCAGAGACTTTGGACAATAAAAAAACCAGCTTTCGCTGGTTTTCCCATGATTCTTTTAGTCTTGACCGTCAATTGTTTGGGCAACTTGGTCCAAAGATTGAATGTCTTTTTCTTCTGGTTGGTCAACAACTTCACCAACAACTTCTGGCTTAATCTTACGATATTCAGCCATTCCAGTACCGGCAGGGATAATCTTACCAATGATAACATTTTCCTTCAAACCGACAAGTGGATCGTTCTTGCCACGGATAGCAGCATCCGTCAAGACACGCGTTGTTTCTTGGAATGAGGCAGCTGACAAGAATGAATTAGTCTCCAAGGCAGCCTTTGTAATTCCAAGCAAGACAGGACGAGCAGTCGCAGGAACCTTACCAGCAAACAACGCTGGTTCGTTAGCACGCTTGAAATCAGCGATATCCATCAAAGTTCCAGGCAACAAATCAGTCTGACCTGGATCCATGACACGAACCTTACGCAACATCTGACGAATCATAACTTCGATGTGCTTATCGGAAACTTCGATACCCTGCAAACGGTAAACCTTTTGGATTTCTGACAACATGTATGATTCAGCAGTCAAAGTATCCGTTACGGCCAACAATTCCTTTGGATCGATTGGTCCTTCATTGATGGCATCACCACGGTTAATCATGTCACCTTCACCGAAGCGCATCCGAGCAGCCAAAGGCAATGTGTAGGTGCGAGTATCAGTCTCACCTTCAATTGTCACTTCCTTTGTACGTTCGGCTGGATTTTCCTCAATGGTCGTAACCTTACCAGTTACTTCAGAAATTTCAGCACGTCCCTTAGGGATACGAGCTTCAACAATTTCCTGCACACGAGGCAAACCTTGCGTGATATCGTTTCCACCGGCAACTCCACCCGTGTGGAAGTTACGCATGGTCAACTGCGTACCAGGTTCCCCGATTGATTGGGCGGCAACAGTACCAACGGCTTCACCAACTTCAACTTCTTCACCAGTAGCCAAGTTACGTCCGTAATCTAAGACAGAAACACCGTGTTCTGTCGTTGATGTAAAGACTGAACGGATAGTGACTTCTTCGATACCAGCAGCATCAATCTTCTTAGCGGCATCTTCATCAATCATTTCGTTGCGGGCAACAATCTTTTCACCTGTTTCAGGATCAAAGACAGTCTTCATAGCGTAACGACCAAGAATTCGGTCGTACAATGGTTCAACCACTGAACTGCCATCAACGATAGCCTTAACAGCAACACCACGATCAGAGCCGTTGTCGTATTCACGAACGATAACGTCCTGAGCAACATCAACCAAACGACGAGTCAAGTAACCTGAGTTGGCCGTCTTAAGGGCCGTATCAGACATACCCTTACGAGCACCGTGAGTTGAGATAAACATTTCCATAACAGTCAAACCATCACGGAAGTTTGATGTAACTGGCAATTCGATAATCTTACCACCAGGTCCAGCCATCAAACCACGCATTCCAGCCAACTGAACGAAGTTCGAAATGTTACCACGAGCACCTGAATCCTGCATCATGTAGATAGGATTACGAGTGTCGAAAGTAGCCATCAATTCGTCTTGGATAACATCCTTGGCCTTTGACCAGATATCAATAACACGTTGGTAACGTTCTGAATCTGTAATCAAACCACGACGGAATTGCTTCGTTACTTGTTCAACTTCAGCGTGCGCATCAGCCAAAATCTTTGGCTTGTCAGCCAATTCCGTAACATCTGTCATGGCAACGGTCAAACCAGATTGGGTTGAAATGTCATAACCCAAATCCTTCATGCGGTCCAAAAGCAATGACGTTTCCGTCACCTTGTAGCGCTTGTAGACTTCCGCGATGATGTCAGACAAGAAGCCCTTCTTGAATGGCTTAATGATTTCACGATCTGCTAAGAATTCGTGAATATTCTCCCCCGGTTCCATAAAGAAGTCATCAGAAACTCCTTGGAAGTTATCATCAGATGGTTCGTTGATGAATGGGAATTCAACTGGCAAGATTTCGTTAAAAATCAGCTTACCAACTGAGGTCACCATAATCTTTGACCGTTGGTCGTCAGTAAATGGCTTCTTTTCTGAGAATGAAGAAGTCTGAATACCGACACGAGTTTGGTAGTGAACTAATTTGTTAGCAAAGGCAATGCGAGCTTCATCAACAGATGAAAAAATCATGCCTTCACCTTCACGACCAGCTTCTTCAGTCGTCAAGTAGTAGTTACCAATCACCATATCCTGTGAAGGAGCAACGATTGGCTTTCCATCCTTGGGTGCCAAGATGTGGCCTGCGGCCAACATCAGCAAACGAGCTTCCGCTTGCGCTTCATCAGACAAAGGCACGTGAATGGCCATCTGATCACCATCGAAATCGGCGTTATACGCTTCACAGATCAATGGGTGCAAACGCATTGCCTTTCCTGAAACCAAGACCGGTTCAAAGGCCTGGATTCCAAGACGGTGCAATGTAGGTGCTCGGTTCAAAAGAACTGGGTGTTCCTTGATAACGTCTTCCAAAACGTCCATGACGTCTTCGTCAGCCTTATCAATCTTACGCTTAGCTGATTTCACGTTGCCAGCAAGGCCACGCTTCGTCAATTCACGCATGATAAATGGACGGAACAATTCGATTGCCATTGGGCGTGGCAATCCCATTTGGTTCATCTTCAAGAATGGACCAACATCGATAACAGAACGTCCTGAGTAATCAACACGCTTACCCAACAAGTTCTGACGGAAACGTCCTTGCTTTCCCTTCAACATGTGAGACAAAGACTTCAAAGGACGGTTACCAGGACCAGAAACAGGACGACCACGACGACCATTATCCATCAAGGCATCAACAGCTTCTTGCAACATCCGCTTTTCGTTTTGAACAATGATGCCTGGGGCATGCAAATCAAACAAACGCTTCAAACGGTTGTTACGGTTGATCACACGACGATACAAATCGTTCAAATCAGAAGTGGCAAAACGGCCACCTTCCAATTGAACCATTGGACGCAAGTCAGGTGGGATAACTGGAATAACATCCATGACCATCCACTCTGGCTTATTGTCTGATTGCAAGAATGCCTCAATAATATCCAAACGGCGAACCGCACGAACACGCTTTTGGCCAGTTGCTTCTTGCAATTCATGCTTCAAAGCATCGGCTTCGCCAGCCAAATCAACATTGGCCAACAATTCCTTCACAGCTTCAGCACCCATGCCGGCCTTAAAGTTTGCACCGAATTCCTTCTTATAATCACGGTACTCACGTTCAGTCAACAATTGCTTCTTTTCAACAGGAGCATCCCCTGGTTCAACAACGACATAAGAAGCGAAGTAAATCACTTCTTCCAATGATCGTGGTGACATATCCAAGACCAATCCCATTCGTGATGGAATTCCCTTGAAGTACCAAATGTGGGTAACTGGGGCAGCTAATTCAATGTGACCCATGCGTTCGCGACGAACCTTGGCAGAAGTAACTTCAACACCACAGCGGTCACAGACGATTCCCTTATAACGGATACGCTTGTACTTTCCACAAGCACATTCGTAATCCTTTGTTGGGCCAAAGATTCGTTCATCGAACAAACCATCTTTTTCAGGCTTAAGAGTACGATAGTTGATCGTTTCTGGCTTCTTGACCTCTCCATGAGACCAGTCATGGATTTGATCAGGTGAGGCCAGACCGATTTGCATACTCTCGAATTTATTAACATCGATTGCCATCTATTCGGTCACCTTTCTTTTAATTATTCTTGTTCATCGGTAGAGTTTTGACCAGCGTCTTCTTCTACCTTATCAAAGGCTACCTTAACTTCTTCATCATCACGGTTAAGCAAATCAGGGTTCGTACGAGCCAACTTTTCCAAAGCATCAACTGGCAAGACTGAGTCATCTTCATCCATCTGCTTCAATTGAACGGCTTCACCTTCTTGGTCCAAGACACGCATGTCAAGACCTAAGGCTTGCAATTCCTTCACCAAAACACGGAATGATTCCGGCACACCTGGCTTAGGGATTGCGTCACCCTTGATGATTGATTCATAAACCTTGACACGACCAGCAACGTCATCTGACTTATAAGTCAAGATTTCTTGCAAGGTATAGGCAGCACCGTAGGCTTCCAAAGCCCAAACTTCCATTTCTCCGAAACGCTGTCCACCGAACTGAGCTTTTCCACCCAATGGCTGTTGCGTAACAAGAGAGTACGGACCGATTGAACGGGCGTGAATCTTGTCGTCGACCATGTGAGCCAACTTCATATAGTGCATCACACCAACGGCAACGCGCTTGTCAAAGGCTTCACCAGTTTGTCCGTCATAAACAACAGACTTACCATCTTGTGGCAAACCGGCTTCGGCCAATGCTTCTTCGATTTCATCATCTGAAGCACCGTCGAAGACAGGGGAAGCAACATGGATGCCTAACTTTTTAGCGGCAAATCCTAAGTGCAATTCCAAAACCTGTCCAATGTTCATACGTGATGGCACACCCATGGGTGACAGCAAGATGTCGATTGGTGTTCCATCTGGCAAGTATGGCATGTCTTCTTCAGGAACAACGACTGAAACAGTACCCTTGTTTCCGTGACGACCGGCCATCTTGTCACCAACTTGAATCTTACGCTTCTGAGCGATGTAAACACGAACCATCATGTTGACACCTGGAGCCAATTCATCACCATTTTCAGGTGTATAGATTCGAACGGATTGCACAACCCCGCCACCACCGTGTGGTACCTTCAAAGAAGTATCGCGAACTTCACGAGCCTTTTCTCCAAAGATGGCATGCAACAAACGTTCTTCGGCTGACAAATCAGTCACACCCTTTGGTGTTACCTTACCAACCAGGATGTCACCATCCTTAACCTCGGCACCAACACGGATAATTCCGTTTTCGTCCAAGTCCTTCAACTGTTCTTCACCAGTATTCGGGATTTCACGTGTGATTTCTTCAGGGCCAAGTTTTGTATCACGAGCCTCTGAATCGTATTCTTCGATGTGAATTGATGTATAAACGTCTTCACGAACCAAGCGTTCGTTCAAGACGATGGCATCTTCGAAGTTATAACCGTGCCAAGTCATAAAGGCAATGACTGGGTTTTGACCAAGGGCCAATTCACCCTTTTCCATTGATGGACCATCGGCCAAGACCTGGTCATCATCGATTTGTTCCCCAACCTTCACAATTGGCTTTTGGTTATAGTTCTTACCACCGTTTGAACGGCGGAACTTCATCAATTCGTAGGTATCCAATTGACCATCTTCACGACGAACACGGATTTCCTTGGCATCAACGTATTCAACTTCTCCTGGAGCAGTTGAGATAATGGCAGCACCAGAATCGTGAGCAGCCTTATATTCAACACCAGTACCAACGATTGGCGCATGTGGGTCGAGCAAAGGCACGGCCTGACGTTGCATGTTGGCACCCATCAAAGCACGGTTGGAATCATCGTTTTCCAAGAAAGGAATAACAGACGTTCCGACTGAGACAACCTGCTTTGGCGAAACATCGACATAGTCAATCTTTTCGATTGGTGTTTCGATGTTTTCTTCACCATAACGAGCCATGGCAGTCTTATGAACAAATGAACCATCGTCTTCCAATTCCGTATTGGCTTGGGCGACGATATAGTTATCTTCTTCATCGGCCGTCAAATAATCAATCTTTTCGGTAACCTTATGAGTTCCCCAATCAACACGACGGTATGGCGTTTCAATAAAGCCATACTTGTTGATACGACCATAAGTGGCCAAAGAGTTGATCAAACCGATGTTAGGACCTTCGGGCGTTTCAATTGGGTCAATTCGACCATAGTGCGTGTAGTGAACATCTCGAACTTCAACACCGGCACGATCACGAGTCAATCCACCAGGACCAAGGGCTGACAGACGACGCTTGTGGTTCATTTCACCCAATGGGTTTGTCTGATCCATGAACTGTGACAACTGTGATGAACCAAAGAATTCCTTCACCGCTGCAACAACTGGACGAATGTTAATCAATTGCTGTGGCGTAACAGTCGCAGCATCTTGGATTGACATCCGTTCGCGAACAACTCGTTCCATTCGCGTCAAACCAATGCGGAACTGATTTTGCAACAATTCCCCAACGGAACGAATACGACGGTTTCCCAAGTGATCAATATCATCAACCTGGCCAACACCTTCTTGCAAGTTCATAAAGTAGTTCATTCCTGCCAAGATATCAGCAGGACGAACATTATGCTCGTCTTCAGGCAAGTGTCCGTTACCAATCAAAAGCAAAGTCTTGTCTGGGTTTTCAGGTGATTCAATCTTAATCTTTTGCAAGACCACTTCGTCTTGCAAAACAGCATCACCAGATGGTGTGTAAGTAACTGTCTTGAAGTCTTCCCGATCCAAGAACGGTGCTAACTTAGCCATGACAGCCTTATCAACAAGTGTTCCCTTTTCAGCAATAATTTCGCCTGAATCAGGGTCGGCCAATGTTTCAGCCAAAGTCTGGTTCAGCAAACGCGTCTTCAATGACAACTTTTTGTTAATCTTGTAGCGACCAACTGGTGCCAAATCATAACGCTTTGGATCGAAGAAACGAGCCACCAACAAAGCACGTGATGAGTCAGCCGTCTTTGGTTCACCCGGACGCAAGCGTTCGTAGATGTCCTTCAATGACTCTTCAACACGGGAGTCAGACATGTTCTTGTGAACATCCTTTTCCAAAGTCATGTTCAAGGCGTCATAACCGTCTGAGAAGATATCGATGATATCAGAATCTGAACCGAAACCAAGGGCACGGACCAATTCCGTCATCAACAACTTACGTGTCCGATCGATACGAACGTTGGCAATTCCCTTTGCGTCTGTTTCGTATTCCAACCAAGCCCCACGGTTTGGAATAACTGTTGTTCCAAAGTGTGGGCGACCATTTTTGTCAGCTTCTTGGTTGTAGTAGATTCCAGGTGAACGAACCAACTGTGAAACGATTACTCGTTCGGCACCGTTGATGATGAACGTTCCTTGTTCTGTCATCAATGGGAAGTCACCAAAGAAGACGTCTTGTGACTTGATTTCACCAGTTTCATGGTTTGTCAAACGCAACGTCACGTGCAATGGTGCTGAGTAGTTCGCATCGTGTTCACGAGCTTCATCGATGTTGTACTTTGGTTCCATCAATTGATAGTCCACGTACTCCAAAGACAAGTTACCCTGGAAGTCTTCGATTGGCATGATGTCGTTAAACATCTCCTTGATTCCTTCATCTAAGAACCATTGGTAGGATGCCAGTTGTACCTCGATCAAATTTGGAAGATCCAACACTTCTTTAATGCTGGCGTATGATCGGCGGGTACGATATTTACCATAATTTACTAAATGTCCTGCCACAGTATCACCTCGTCTGTTATTCACTGTTTACTAGGGAAAATATTACAATTTGGTTACAATTTGCGAAATCAAGCCCTTATTTCGGCTAATAAGGCACAAAAAAAGCAAGCCACGTTTTTGTCGCCAAGAGCGGGCATTGCCTGATATAAGGGCGTTGAGTGGACAAGAGATCACCAACTGCCATATTTATTTACAGTGTTTCTGGTTACTATTGTACCGATTATCAAAGAAAAAAGCAAGGTCAAATCCCACTACGCTTACAGGTTTCACCTCACCTTTTATTTAAGCTTACTTCGTTATGATTTTTCCATATCCCACTGCGCCAAAAAAGAATCTTTATCTGCCAAGTCAGGTAAATACTTTTCATTAAAGTCTTGCAGATTCTTTTCAGGTTTCAAATCAGTAAAGAGTTCTGGATACAAACTCTTGGCCATATACTCTATTAAGACATAATCCTTCATCGTCCGCATCAAATGATTATCTAAAGCATACAACTGGCCACTTTGAACCGCTTTGAGCTGGCTAAAGCCAGGTCGTTGCGCTACTAATTTTGCCAAGCTCTGCTGCGTTTCCTTTGGACTAATCCCATAACCAACCTTCAAGGAAACCGAGCGTGGGTCGGCATAGTTGGTCCCATCGATAAAGATGACATCTGGGTCCTGTGCAAACAAGAACTCGGGATTGACATCCCCCGTGGTCTTAATTTGGTCGCGGTAGATATTATCCGCCCCGGCCGCCTTGGCCAAGGTACCCATCAGCATCCCATCGCCATACGCCTTACCATATTCGGCAAAGGAAGCCCCTGAGGACCGCTGTTCCACATAAACCCGCTTTTTTTCCTTTACCAACTTCAACCGTTGCGCCACGTTGGTGATATGGCGTTGATAGTTCTGATTAAGCGCCTTAGCGCGGTTTGTTGTGTCAAAGACCTGACCAAGGATGGTTGTTGATTGGTAATGGGCGGCTGGGCTTAGGTCTGTGTAGTCAATGAAGACAACCGGAATCCCTAACTCGTCCAAGTGCTTAATATTTGCTTCACCAATGCCATCGTATTGGTAATTCGCCAAAATGACGACGTCGGGATTCAAAGCTATCAGCTTTTCAATATCGAAACTACCCTTCAGAGTTGAGCCAACGTCTTGGACTTGGTCAAAGCCCGCAGACCGTTCCTGCAATAGGTTATACAAGACACCGGAATAATTAGCCGTATCAAAGGTCGACGTTGCAACTACCTTTTCAAAGACATCCGGCCCTGCCACCGATAACAAGTTTTGATAGTAGTAAGGATAGTAGGCTCGTGTAACCTTTTTAGGTACTCGCACCTTCCGGCCGCGAACATCCTCAATCAGCCGCGTCGCCACCGTCGGTGTTTCCCGCTGACGATCCCCCAACCCTTCCAATTCCTTAATCCCAGCA
This sequence comes from Fructobacillus cardui, assembly GCF_963580785.1. Taxonomy (NCBI): domain Bacteria; kingdom Bacillati; phylum Bacillota; class Bacilli; order Lactobacillales; family Lactobacillaceae; genus Fructobacillus; species Fructobacillus cardui. The sequence continues at coordinate 44,144 of NZ_CAUZLS010000006.1, forward strand.
ATGCCAAGGAAAAAGCCGACGACAACAATACTCCAAGAGAGGGATTTTCTTATTTTCATCGTGAACCCTCTTCAATCGGTCGCAAAGGAATGATGGCTAAGTGTTGATCAACTGTTTCCTTCATTTCTAATTCAACGCCATACAAGTCCTCTAACCGTTCCTGTTGCAAAGCCCGGTCCGGATCCCCCGCAGAAATCAGCTGACCACCCTGCATCAGATAAAGGCTATCTGAAAACCGGGCAGCCAGGGTCAAATCGTGGATAACAATGATGCCCACAATCTGATGGCGATGAACATAGCGTTGCAGCGTTTGCAAGTACTGTAACTGCTTTTTAATATCCAAAGCAGACGTGGGTTCGTCCGCAATAATGACCGTTGGCTGCCGGACCAAGGCCTGCGCCAAAACCACCAGCTGTTGCTGTCCCCCTGAGAGGTCAGCAAACTGTTGGTCTGCCAAATCGCTAATTTCTAATTCATCCATGACCGATTCAATCGCCGCCAACTGGCCGTCGTTGACTCGAAAATCCAAGTCACCATACAGCCCCAATAAAATAAATTCAAAAACCGTAAAATATTGGTCGGCCGTGACCTTTTGTGGGATATAGGAAATTTTATGGTCCTTTTCAAAAGTCACTTGCCCATCTTTTTTCTCAAAACCCAATAGTGCTTTGAGAAAAATGCTTTTACCAGAACCGTTGACACCAATAATGGTCGATAAGTGTCCATCTTCAAAGCGACAATTCACATCCTTTAGGATTGGCTTTTCTTTCTTTCGAACCGTTAGGTTCTCTACTAAAATTGTCATGAACGTTGCCCCTTTCGAATGGCCACCAAGCACATGAACGGTACGCCAACCAAACTAGTAATAATGCCCACCGGAATAATCGTCCCAGGGATTAAAGCTTTGGAAACAATCGCCGCCAGTAGCAAGACCACAATCCCCATAATCGCCGATCCGATAATCGTAAACCGGGCATCGTTACCGACAAGCACTTTGACAAAGTGTGGCGCAATCAAACCAATAAAACCAATCGTCCCAACAAAGGAAATGGCCACAGCCGTTACCAGCGCCGAAGCAAAGAAAATTAAAAGACGCGTTCTTTTGACGTTGACACCCATCGACTGGGCGCTTTCATCAGACAGCTGCAAGAGATTCATTTCCCAACTTTGCCGATAAATCAGTACCAGCACAATGTAGAGAACAATAAAGACCACTAAGACACTATCCCAGGAAGACTTTGATAAATCACCAAGGCTCCAGGTCGTCATTCGTTGTGCATTCCGCTCGCTAGCAAAGTACTTGGATAACTCCTGCAAAGAAGTAAAGAACAAATTAATGGCAGTCCCAACTAAGATAATCGTGTTCATACTCACTTGGCCAGCTGAAAAAATCAGCAAAATAACTGCACTGCCCAAAAAGCAGAAAAAAATGGCACTGGCCTGAACGTTTGCCTGACCAAAGACAAAGGGAAAACCCGATAGGATGCTCAGCGAGGCGCCAAAGCTAGCCGCCGATGACAATCCCAGGGTAAAGGGGGTTGCAATCGGATTTTTCAGCATATTCTGCATGCACAATCCGGCTAACCCTAAGGAAGCACCAACTAAGGTCGCTGTCAACGTTCGAGTTAAGCGCATCTTCAAGACGACACCCGCCAATTCCGGCTGCTGACTTGCTACATTCGTCCCTAGAAAAGACAGGGCGCCAAAACCATGATAGATATCGACTATCACTAAAGAGAAGGCCAAAAAGCCCATGAGGAGGAGGAGTAAAATTTTGCGGCGATTCTTTTCTTGATATGCCATCGTTAGGTCCCTTTCTGTTCGAAAACGGTGGTATGTCATGGATCCATGAACTTTGTTAAAACTTTTACTAAGTATCCACTATACGGAAAGTGGCCATTTCTGTCAATCAAAGTCAAGAGTCCCTTCTTTAAAATTCAGCAAAAATTGTTATCAAAAAACGGTTAAATCGGCCTTAATACGCATTTTAAATAAATTAAAAAATATAAATATTTAAATTGATTAATTGAATAAATTATCCCCAGACAACAAAAAAGAAAAGGATTGACCGCTCTCATCTTCGATCAATCCTTTTCTTGAAAAATATTTTGTTGTGGACCTTTAACCTATGTATACTTGCAATTCACCAATTACTGATTTGCTAATCAACACAGTTATGCACCTTAAAAGGACCAGGGAGTTTAATCGTTGCCCCAACCGGTCCTTTCATCTCTCACCAATGCAGATTAAGTGAAACGACGCACGGACATCACGCGGACCGCTCTGCCTCTTCACAAAGTCTCTCCTCTTTGCTATAAATAAAAGACATAACAGTGTCACAACAGTTACATTCTACCGAGTTTTGTCCACTCTTTTCAAGGGCTTTTGGTTGTCAAGCGTTAACCACAACTGTCAAGCAATTTTAAAAAGACCATTTTATCATCCCCCGAGATGGTATAATGTTCAATAATCCACAATATTAATTTTCATTTAATCGAAAGGACACCATGGAAAATCCCCAACCCGTGACAACCGAACGCATTTTTTACGCATACCTGAAGGTCGCCCGAGTCGCTGAGAGTACAAAAGATATTTCATTAGCCAAAATCGCTGAAGAATTGGGTGTCTCCAGACAAGCTATCTACAAAAATCATTTTCAAAATATTGAGGAGCTAACGCAATCACTGCATTATTACGTTGATAATAAACCATACCAACAGTTAAAGTGCTTTACCTTTCATGACAAAAACCATTCCTTCAAAGAATTACTAAATTTTTTCGCTGAAAACGTTATTTCATCACTTTATGAAAAACATGAATTCCTCGGTGTTTTTTATTCAAAAGTAGCAGATCCAGCCTGGCGTCCCTATTTACATCAACAGTACATCGACATGCTCATCCCCTACTTTGATGGTGCAAATGGAAACCAACATGAATTAACCTCACAAACACTTGCTGAGCTTACGATTAACCAAGTCATGGCCGCTATCAGTATCTGGCTCACGCAAGAAGAGCCTGTTAAGCCTGAGATTTTCGCTCACCGCTTTATCTATCTTTTCTCAAATTCTATTCTTGATTTAGCTGAAATGAGCGATTAACCCATTAGCACTGATTTCCTTTCACAAAAAAAGCTTCCACCTTAACGGTGGAAGCTCTTTTATTAATTAAGAAACATAACCTACCCAACCAAAATCCGGCTGAATAACCAATTTTTAATGTTCCGCCTTTGAATCCAAATCAATTTCATCCAATGGAATCAACTTTGACTTCTTAACAATCTTATAGACAATGTATGGGATGACGACAATTGGCACTGACAGATAAGTCATGCCAATCTTTTCCCAATCAAAGTGAGTAAAGGAAGTTGGGTCTTGCAAAACAATCACTACGATTGACAAAACAATGGCTAAAATCGGACCAAATGGGAACCAGCGCGCCTTATAGACCAACTTGTTCAAGTCCTTACCTTGGCGAACATAGGCACGGCGAAAGCGCAAATGTGCTAAGGCAATTCCTAGCCAGGCAATAAAGCCAGACAGACCTGAGGCAGCAACCAGCCAAGTGTAGGCTTCACTACCACCCTTAATATCTGACAAGAAAGCAAACATTCCAACGAAGACCGTCAACAATAGGGATGCCCAAGGAACACCAAACTTTGACAACTTAGAAAATACCTTTGGTGCCTGACCCTTCTTGGCCAAGGCGTAAAGTGTTCGGTTCGCTGCATAAGTAGCTGAATTCGCTGCTGAAATAATTGACGTCAAGATAACTGCGTTCATTAATGAGGCGGCAAAAGCGATACCAGCATTCTTGAAGACAATCGTAAATGGTGAAACCGTGATGTCATTGTTATTAGCAGCTGACAACAAATTTGGATCCTTGTAATAAACCAAAGCAGAAATCACAAAGATTGCGCCGATATAGAACAACAAAATCCGCCAGAAGACTGAGTTAATCGCCTTTGGCACTGATTTTGATGGGTCCTTTGCTTCACCAGCAGTAATGCCCACCATTTCTGTTCCTTGGAATGAAAAACCAGCAACCAAGAAAACCGACAAGACACCCTGGAAACCACCAACAAAACCGTGGTTACCAACGGACAGATTATGCATGACGTTTTGGTTTGAGTGAATAACCCCAAAAATGGTCAAGACACCAACAAACAAGAAAAAGACAATGGTCACAACCTTGATTGTCGACAACCAAAATTCCGTTTCACCAAAAGTCGAAACAGAAAAGAGATTAATAAAGAAAATCAGTGCCAGCACAACCGCTGAGAAAACCCAAGCCGGTACGTGAGGCAGCCAGAACTGCGCGACCAAACCAACCGCCGAGATTTCAGCCGCAATGGTAATCGCCCAGTTAAACCAGTAATTCCACCCAAGGGCAAAGCCCATAGCCGGTTCAATAAAACGATTACCGTATTCTGAAAACGAACCAGTGGTTGGCATATAAGTTGCCATTTCACCAAGGGAAGTCATCAGGAAGTAAACCATGACACCCATTACCAAATAGGCAGTAATGGCGCCCATTGGTCCAGCTTGTGATACCGTTGCCCCAGAGGCCAAAAAGAGCCCCGTTCCAATTGATCCACCCAAGGCAATCATGGAGACATGACGTGTCTTCAATTCCTGCTGGATGGCATTTTGATTTTGTTCAGCCATTTGCATGACTCCTTCATATGAATTTCAAACAATAAAAAAACCCGTTTTTGTCACAAAACAAAAACAGGCGGTAAATTCGTTCAATAATGATAGCAATGATTAGCAAAGCGCACCGTTAAAAACGACAGTCCGATGAATCTTCTTCACCAGCCCAAGGAAAATTTTTGACCCAAAATTTCCTTTCGGCAACTGCACCTTTCACCCTCAGTCTTCGTCTTGGCCAGACTCTTCAGGGCTACTCATTTTAGTTGCGACCTCTTTGTTTGTTGTTCCTACCATAACACAATTTAAATATCACCGTCAACTGCAAAAATAACTAACCAACTTTTAACGTGCTTTAAGTAAACCTTAGCAGCTAAACGGAAGTAAATATAGGCCAGTAAGAAAGCGCCCAACACCGTGGTAAAGGACAAATCACTCCCAACCATCTTATTGCCAGCTAACACAATCCACGTTAACACAAAGACAGTCTGAATGGTGGTCTTGACCCAGTGGGCCACGTGAAATCGATGAACTAGAATGTTGTCAAATTCAAAGAAAAACAAGGCCCACATTGCCAATGATAAATCAGGCATCGTTTGATCTAAAGTTAACCCGTGATTCCAGGTTAAGAAAACTATTGCCGACCAAATAATCATACTGATAAAGAAAATTGCAGTCACGTTAATCGCCCACCAAGAGCCAACTTTAAAGCCCAAAGATCGAATGAAAAACGCCCAGAAAATATTAACTAACCAAATGAACCACAAACTTCCCATCATATTAGCAGGGCCTGCTAAAAATAAGAAATGACTAGCAATTTCTTGGGCTATAATGGCAAAAACAGTATCCATTAATTCTAAAAAACCACTATTGAAGCGCAGCATAATCGATAGAATAATAAAAAGTGCTAAAAAGCACTTTGACAAATATGGTCTCTTTTTTAATGGTGATATTAACACAAGACGGTCCTCTTCGATAAATAAATAACATTCTTATGTAAAAGACTTTACGTCATGTAATAAAAAAAAGCAAAGTGAAACTATTTTAATCAAGAATTGTTCTTAATTAAAATAGTTGATACCCATAGCTGCTCGAACCTCTTTCATGGTTTCTTCAGCTCTTTGATTGGCTTTTTCTGAGCCATGTTTCAACATGGCTAATACCTGATCCATGTTTTGTGCGTACTCTAACCGGCGCTCACGGATTGGTGCCAATTCAGCTTCCATCACGTCCAATAGGTGTTTCTTAAGCTTCATATCACCTAAGCCCCCCGCCTGATACTGTTCCTTTAGCTCTTGTACTCGCCCTGGATCGGGGTCAAAAATATCTAAATAAGTAAAGACGACGTTGCCTTCAACATGCCCCGGATCCTCAACACGAATATGTGTTGGATCGGTATACATTGACTTGACCTTCTTAGCCAAGGTATCTGGGTCATCAGAGAGGTAAATTCCATTATTCAAAGATTTAGACATCTTAGCGTTCCCATCAATTCCCGGCAGACGACCCTGCCCTTTTGGTGGAAAAACGCCTTCAGGCTCAACAAAGACATCTTTTTGATAAGCATTATTGAATGAACGAACTAATTCACGTGTCTGCTCAATCATTGGCTTTTGATCGTCACCAACTGGGACTTTTTTGGCCTTAAAAATCGTAATATCGGCAGCCTGGGAAACTGGATACATTAAGAAACCAGCAGGAATCCCTTCCCCGAAGCCCTTTTGTTGAATTTCAGTCTTGACTGTTGGATTACGCTCTAACCGTCCTAATGAAACCAGATTCATAAAGTACATCGTTAATTCAGCTAAACCTGGAATTTGAGACTGGACAAAAATAGTTGATTTCTTTGGGTCCAATCCAACAGCCAAGTAATCTAAGGCAACTTCCGTCAATGATTGTCTAATTTTTTCAGGATTTCGAGCGTTGTCTGTAAAGGCTTGGGTATCCGCAATCATAATGTAGGGATCAAATTCCCCAGAGTTCTGCATGGCCACTCGATTTTTGAGAGATCCGATATAGTGACCGATATGTAGTTTCCCGGTTGGACGATCACCGGTTAAATAAATTTCTTTTTCCATGGCTTCTATTTCTCTTTCTAGTTATTAACTTCTCCATTATAACGAAATCAAACTCGACTTGCAGGATTCTTGTTTTATTGTTATATTATGAGAAAAAGATTAGAATGTTTTCACACTAAGGGGGAATCAATATGAAATATGCTGTTGTTGGTGCGGGTGCGATGGGACTGCGATACGGTCTCTTGTTGCAAGAAGAAGCTGGCCTAGACGTTGACTTTGTTGAGCCAACACAAGGCTCTGTTGACGTCATTAAGGCACAAGGCGACGTTGTTTACCGATCAGTTGACCACGAAGACAAGACGCCCATTAAGGTGAACATATATTCACCAGAAGAATATGAAGGCACCCCAGATGTCTGGATCTTCTTCATGAAGCAAATGCAATTGGCAGATGCTTTGCAGCGCTTGCAACCTAAGTTCCAAAAGGGACAAACTGCTTTGGCAGCCATGAACGGTATGGGTCACATTGAAAAGATTCAAAAATATTTCGATGACGAGCACATTATTGGCGGAACAGCCATGATTGCCACCATTTTGAACAACTTTGGTGATGTCGACTTTATTGGGGAAACAAGTTCCGTTTATGCAAACTTGACCCAGAAGCCATCCAAGGTCATGGATGAAGTGCAAAAGGATTTCCAAGCAGCCGGCTTGAATCCTTCATATTCTGAAAACTTTATGGGAACATTGTTGACGAAGGTTACCTTTAATTCAGTGGAGAATTCAATCGCAACCATGTTCCAATCCCGCATGGGTCACTTGATTGAATACAAGGATTTCGTTTCCAAAATCGCCGCACCTTTGGTAGCGGAAGTTTATGCTGGTGCCAAGGCAGCCGGCATCGAATTGATTGAAACAGAACAGGAAATGTTGGAACAAGTCGATTACGTTTCTCGCGTTGGTAACCCACTCCACTTCCCTTCTATGTATCAAGACTTCGTTAAGGGTCGTCCAACGGAAGTTGACTACATCAACGGCTACTTGGCTGATTTGGCCGAAAAGAACGGCGTACCGGCTCCTAACCAACGTTTGATTACCAACTTGGTTCATCTTGCGGAAGCAATGCGTGAATTTAACCCACCAGTTAACAAGCTCGCACAACCAGAAAAGTAAAAATTATAGTAAGAATCGCTGATAACGACTGATAGCACATTATTAAAGAGCTTAAAAGCTCCTTACCTTTCCAGTCAAATCAACGGTTTTTTAATTGCTTTTTTAGACAACAAAAAAGCCGCAACCGAAGTTGCGACTTTAATAGTAGCTCGTGAGAGAATCGAACTCTCGATTCCGCCGTGAAAGGGCAGCGTCTTAGCCACTTGACCAACGAGCCATGGTCAGTCGTTACTTGATATCTCTATCAAACAACTATATCAGTATATCAAGGTAAGACGCTTTCGTCAACACTTAAATCAAAAAAAGTTTATTTTTTTGATTTTAGTACCAACCATACTGCAAATGATGAGCCAATGCGGCCTGTGCAGTCCCGTAACGAGCAGCGATATAGGCTTTCATTGCTTGCAACTGATCTTGATAATCAGTTGAATTACCACCATAGCGAGCACGCAAAGTTGGTGATAACTGGCCAATTCCAAAGTAAATGCCGTTTGTCGCATTCACGTTGCCACCGGATTCCTTCATAATGATGGTTTGAAGGGCCTGCTGTTCAGCTTGATTATAATCCAAGTTGTTGGCTTGCACCGCCTGGCTTTGCTGGCTAGTTACTATCATTGGAGCCGCTTGCGATGCAGGAGCCTGTGAAACCGCTACCTGAGAACTGGCTAACTGCGATGCAGGGGCCTGTGAAACCGCTGCCTGAGAACTAACTGACTGCGATTCAGGGGCCTGTGAAACCGCTACCTGAGAACTAACTGACTGCGATTCAGGGGCTTGTGAAACCGCTGCCTGAGAACTAACTGACTGTGATACAGGGGCTTGTGAAACCGCTGCCTGAGAACTAACTGACTGCGATGTAGACGTTTGGGCACTTTGCGAACTCGTCTGACTGCCATTCTTATTGACAGACAAAGTCTGTCCAATAAAAATTTGATTGGCATCCTTGATATTATTTTCTTGGGCCAACTGATCAACACTCAAAGCAAACTTCTGCGCCAATGTCCACAGGTTATCACCCGCTTGGACTCGGTAAGTATTTTCGGTCGTTTGTGTTGTGGCATTTTGTGATGTGGCGTTTGTATTGGCAACACCGATAATCAATTCTTGTCCTTGATAAATTTGATCAACATTTTGAATTTTATTATCCGATGCCAACTGTGCCACCGTCGTATTAAAACGAGACGCTAATGCTGATAGCGTTTCGCCATGGGCAACTGTATGTTTTTGTACCTGGTCGGCACTAACTGCATGTTGACCGGCTGCAACGGAGCCGGCCAAACCAGCAGCAATTAATAATTGCTTTTTGACGTTCATATGACTCTCCTTTCTTTTTTGAGGCGCGAAAAAATCGATAATCTGCGCCTACTATGTCTCATGATAACCCTTTTTATGTAACAGTGTTTTTAAAATTATGATAAGAAGCCATTAGAGCAAAACTTTTACTGATAAATCAGCTTGGGCTCAGACCCACTGCTTTTTACTTTAAACGACAAAAAAAGGAGTTAGCCAACAGCTAACTCCCTTTTTGATTTTAACGACCTGAGCGAATTGAAGCAACGTGAATTCGGTTAACGGCACGCATCAAAGCGACACGAGCCATATCCATTTCGTGTTGGTTCTTGATTTCTTGTGCATGGTTCAAACGAACTTGCGCACGTTCCTTAGCACTTTCAGCACGATTCACATCGATATTATCAGCAGTTTCCGCACTGTCGGCGATGACCGTCAACAGATTATTAGAAAACTCAGCCACGCCACCGTTAACGGCGAGTGACTTCTCTTGCTGGTCTTTTTTAACCAACATTTCGTCAATGGCCATGGCGGCCAAAATTGGTTCATGGCCGGCCATAATTCCAAGTTGTCCACCCTGTGTATTAATCACAGCAATTTCAACTTGGTCTTGGTCGTAGACTTGGCCTTCAGGGGTCACAATCTTAACTGTGATTCCCCGTGAGCTTGTTTCTTCATCAGCCATGGATTACCCCCTTATTGGGCCATCGACTTGGCCTTATCAACCACTTGTTCGATAGCACCGACGTTACGGAAGGCATCTTCAGGCAAGTTATCATACTGACCGTTCAAGATTTCCTTGAATGAGCGAACAGTTTCTGAAACAGGAACATATTCACCCTTCACACCAGTAAAGGTTTCCGCAACTGAGAATGGTTGTGACAAGAAGAATTGAATACGACGAGCACGGTTAACAGTAACCTTCTCTTCGTCTGACAATTCATCCATACCCAAAATTGCAATGATATCTTGCAATTCACGGTAACGTTGCAAAGTCCGTTGCACTTCAGTGGCAACTTCATAGTGCTCTTGACCAACAACTTGTGGGTCCAAAGCTGAAGAAGTTGATGCCAAAGGATCAACGGCAGGATAGATACCCTGTTGTGTCAATGAACGTTCCAAGTTGGTTGTGGCATCCAAGTGGGCGAAAGTCGTTGCAGGTGCGGGGTCGGTATAATCATCGGCTGGCACATAAACGGCTTGAATTGAAGTAACGGCACCCTTCTTAGTAGAAGTGATTCGTTCTTGCAAACGGCCCATTTCAGAAGCCAACGTTGGTTGGTAACCAACGGCTGAAGGAATACGACCCAAAAGGGCAGAGACTTCAGATCCAGCTTGCGTGAAACGGTAAATGTTATCGATAAAGAGCAAAACGTCCTTACCTTCGTTATCACGGAATGATTCGGCCATTGTCAAACCAGTCAAGGCAACACGCATACGCGCACCAGGAGGTTCGTTCATTTGACCATAAACCATGGCAGTTTGCTTCAAAACGCCAGATTCCTTCATTTCGTGGTACATGTCGTTACCTTCACGGGTACGTTCCCCGACACCAGTAAAGACAGAAATACCATTATGCCCTTGGGCAATGTTGTGGATCAATTCTTGGATTAGAACGGTCTTCCCAACCCCGGCTCCACCGAAGAGCCCAATCTTTCCACCACGGATATATGGTGCCAGGAGGTCAATAACCTTGATTCCTGTTTCCAAAATTTCCGTTGAAGTTGCAAGTTCATCAAATTCAGGGGCATCACGGTGAATTGGGTGGCGTTCGACTGAAGAGTCGACGGCACCTGCATTATCCACTGGTTCACCCAAGACGTTGAAAACTCGACCCAAAGTAGCTTCCCCTACGGGAACTTCAATGGGCTTACCGGTATCGGTCACGGCCATGCCGCGTTGCAATCCATCAGTTGAGTCCATGGCGATGGTACGGACAACACCGTTTCCCAAAGCCAAAGAAACTTCAACCGTCAATGTTTTGTCAGATCCCAAATCAACCAACAAGGCGTTGTTGATTTCAGGAACAACTTGCCCTTCTTCAAAGGCAACATCAACAACTGGACCGATCACTTGTACGACTTTTCCAGTAGTCATCGTTGTTTCCTTTCAAATTCAAAGCTTTGCTGCTTAAAAATCAGCAAAGATGCTGCGATTAGCTTATTCCAAAGCAACCAAACCACCAGTAATTTCGGTGATTTCAGTCGTGATTTGAGCTTGTCGCGCACGGTTATATTGCAAACCTAACGTTCCAATCAAATCGTCGGCTGAGTCGGTTGCCGATGACATCGCCGTTGATGATGCGGCATGTTCCGCCGTCTTAGCATCCAACACGGCTTCGAAAACCAATGATTGGATGTATTGAGGCAAAACCACGTTCAAAACTGCAGTTGAATTAGGTTCAGAATCATAGGCTGATTGAACTTCAAAGTCCGCTGCCACGTGTTCGTGACTATCATCCATGTCTTCCAAAATGTCCTTTGTCAATGGCAATAATTGCGTGTTTCGTTGTTCTGATTCCAAGCGGTTCACAAAGTGATTGTAAACCAAGTGCAAAGAATCAAAGGCTTCCGCTTCATACAATGAAATCACCGTCTTTAACAGTTGGCGAATTTCATTGAAGGTTGGGACATCGGAAATACCGCGGTGTTCCAAGGCAATTGAAAAGCCACGTTGCTTATAAAAATCAGCCCCGTTACCACCAATTGCTAAGATTACAGTATTTTCTTTGGTTAAGTTGTGCTTTTCCATCAAGGCATTGGTTTCCTTGATGATGTTGGCGTTATAAGACCCAACTAAACCTCGGTCTGAGGTCACAAGCAAGATTCCTGTCTTCTTTACCGGCCGCTTAGCAACCATTGGTAAATGAGCAGAATCGACATTATCCAACACGTGCGCCTCAATTAAGTGGCCCACAACCGCCTTCAAACGGTTAGCATATTCATGATAACCAGTGGCCGAATTTTGAATCTTACTTAGCTTTGCAGTTGAAACCAACTGCATTGCAGCTGTAATCTGCCGAGTCTTTTTTGTTGAGCCAATCCGCCGTTTAATATCTTGTAAAGAAGCCATGTTGCCTCCTTTTATTGGTCAACTGAGCCAGCAAAGCCATCCTTAAAGCTCTTCACTGCAGCATCCATCTTAGATTCGTCAGGCAAGGCCTTTGTTGTAACGATTTCGTCCAACAAGTCCTTTTGGCTAGCATCCAAGTATGAAACAAATTCATCTTGGAAGCGTTGCAAATCTTCGATTGCCACGTCATCCAAGAAGCTGTGTGTCAAGGCATACAAGACAAAGACTTGATGCTGAACAGACATTGGCGCGTGCAAAGGTTGCTTCAAGATTTCAACAGTGCGCTTTCCACGACCCAACTTAGCTTGCGTTGCCGCATCCAAGTCAGAACCGAATTGAGCAAAGGATTCCAATTCGCGGAAGGAAGCCAAGTCCAAACGCAAAGTTCCAGAAACCTTTTTCATTGCCTTAATCTGGGCGTCCCCTCCAACACGAGAAACAGATGTTCCGGCATCGATGGCAGGACGAACACCGGCGTAGAATGAGTCGGCATCCAAGAAAATCTGACCATCGGTGATTGAAATCACGTTGGTTGGGATATATGCAGAAACGTCACCACCCTGTGTTTCAATGATTGGCAAAGCAGTCATTGATCCACCACCGAGTTCGTCTGACAACTTGGCTGCACGTTCAAGCAAACGTGAGTGCAAGTAGAAGACATCACCAGGGTAAGCTTCACGTCCAGGCGGACGACGCAAGATCAAAGATATCTCACGGTAGGCCGTTGCTTGCTTTGACAAATCATCAAAGACAATCAAGACGTGCTTGCCGTTGTACATGAATTCTTCACCCATGGCTGCACCGGCATAAGGAGCCAAGTACAACAAAGCGGCAGCTTCAGATGGGCCAGCATTAACAACAATCGTGTAATCCATTGCGCCCATCTTCTTCAAAGTTTCAACCTGTTCACGAACAGTTGAATCCTTTTGACCAATAGCGACATAAACAACAATCATGTCTTGGTCTTTTTGGTTCAAAATTGTATCAATGGCGATTGAAGTCTTTCCAGTCTTACGATCACCAATGATCAATTCACGTTGTCCACGTCCGATTGGAACCAAGGCATCAATGGCCTTAATTCCAGTTTGCAAAGGTTCTGAAACGGACTTACGTTCCATGACACCAGGAGCCTTTACTTCGATTGGTCGTGTCTTCGTTGTTTTCAAGTCGCCTAATCCGTCAATTGGTTGTCCCAATGCGTTGACGACGCGCCCGATAAGTTCTTCACCAACTGGCACTTCCATGATGTGTCCAGTTCGCTTAACTGTATCACCTTGGCGGATACCATCTGAACTACCCAAAACGATAATTCCGACTTCGCTCTCTTCCAAGTTTTGGACCATTCCGAATTCGCCGTTTGTAAATTCGACCAATTCACCAGAAAGGGCATTTGCCAAACCAGTAGCTCGTGCAATTCCATCTCCGATATAGGTAACAGTACCAATTTCTTCTACAGTCAGTTTTGTGTCAAACTTTTCGAGCTGCTGCTTAATTAAAGCAGAAATTTCTTCAGCTTGAATCGCCATGTCTTTTCCTCACTAACCTAGTAACTCTGCCCTCATTTTGGCAATCTTTGACTGCAATGAGCCGTCAATTAACAACGACTTCGATTGCATTACCACGCCCCCAATAATGTCTTGATTGACTTTATAGGTTGCTTGGATTTTCTTTGCGCCACTTTGCTTCTTAAAAGCATTTGACAACCGCTCTTTTTGGTCTTCATCAGCTTCCACCGCTGTGGTGATGGTCACGGCTTGAATGCCCTGACTTTGCTGGTAAAGGTCAAAGAAACGATCAACTACTGCAGGCAAATATGCGAAATGGTGGTGGGCCAAAAGAATTTTAACCAAGTTCACCACTGCATTATCTGCGCCTTGCGTCAGCGCATCAACTAACCCACCTTGGTCAGCATCAGAAATTGTCTGTGCTGTTAACAAAGAAGTTAATTTTGGTTCAGCGACAACCACTGAACGAATGGCTAGCAAGTCTGCACTAATGTTTTCTAAAACATTGTGTTCGTCTGCATAAGCCAAGATTGCTTGGGCGTATTGGTTAACAATTTTTTCTTTTTGCTTGGCCATACGCCCCCCTTACTGCTGGTCTAAGTCTGCCAAATAGGCATCAATCAAAGACCGCTGATCATCAGCAGATAAATTCTTTTGAATCAATTTAGATGCAATCGTTACAGACAAGTCTGCCACATCCTTCTTGGCAGAAGCCAACGCCTCAGTCTTCAACTGATCAGCATCATTTTCAGCTGCTTTACGCAAGCTTAAGGCCTGGTCATTAGCAGTCTTCAAGAGAGCTTCTGACTGGTCCTTAGCTGATTTCTTAGCAGCGCTAATCACTTGACTGGCTTGGTCTTTGCCGTCAGCCAATTCCTGTTCGCGTTGTGCAGCCAACTTGGCTGCATCTTCGTTTGCCTTTTTTGCACTATCCAAATCGTTGTTAATTTTATCTGCACGTGCATCCAATGCCTTCGTTAAAGGACCGTAAGCAACGTGCTTCAAGATGACCATCAGAGTAAGGAAAGCGACGATAATGAAGACCATATCACCTAAAGGCATGGCCTTTGTCATTGATAGTGTTGGAACCATCATTTTTTCCTCCCTCTGGGACTATTACTTGTTGATAAGTGTGAAGGCCATACCCAAAACGATAATTGGTGTGGCTTCAGCCAAGGCCAATCCCAAGAAGGCACGTGACAAAAGCTTGTTAGCCAATTCAGGTTGGCGAGACATTCCAGCTAAGAACTGTGAGTACATCACACCGACCCCGATACCACCACCGATGGCAGATCCCGCAAAGGCAATCCCGGCTGCGATTACGCCTAAGTTGTGTAAATCCATTGTAATTCTCCTTTAATGCTAAAACGCTCCGCGTTTTTTTCTTTCGGTTTGGATGATAACGCTCCCGCGTGTGGCCTAACGCTGTGCTAGACCAAGTCAATCCTATTCATTGCCAGATAACTGAGCCGTAAAGACGGCGGTCAACATGACAAAGACATAGGCTTGAATTCCACCAATTAGTAGTGAGAATCCCTGCCATGCAATTTCCAATGGGAAGGCTAGGATAATCCAGAACCCATTTAGGTGAGTTCCCCAAGCCATGCTTGCGAGCAAATTTAACATCAATTCGCCGGCGAAGATATTTCCAAAGAGCCGCAAAGCAAGGGTCAAGAAGTTCGTAAACTGCTCAACCACATTCAAAGGAAACATCGCAACGTAGGGTTCGAAGAACATGTTCTTCAGATAACCACCCAAACCAAGTGTCTTCACACCTGTTCCATGGGCAAGCATCAACGACATAATCGCCAATGTAAAGGCAAATAATGGGTCAGCTGTTGGCGACTTAACATAAGTAACGCCATTACCCATCTTAACTTGCAACAGCAAGCCCATCTCGTTTGCAACAATCAAAAACAAGAAAAGGGTGAAGGAATAGAGACCGAATTGTCGGGCCAAATTGGCCGGCAACTGGTCGCCTAAGATTCCGCGAACAAAATCTAAGACATACTCAATTGCGTTCTGCCCTCGGCTTGGACGAATACCCACTTTTCGAGTCATCAAAACCGCTACCAAAACCACGATTGACATTGCCAAAAGCGTTGAAATAATCGTCGTCCAGTTAAAGGTTAGACCCAACAAGGTAAAGGTTGATGTTGGTTCATCCATCGATTTTCTCCTTTCTAAAGAACTTATTTTGATGCAAGGCGTTGGGCGCACTCCTCAAAATATATCCCCAATAATACTCGTCAAAGTTCTCAAATACAAGCAACTTTGTTGGAATTTCACAACATTTTTTATTTTGTTTTAATCGTAACCTAATTAAACAACAAAATAAGAAAAGTGTTGATAAGACTCCGTTAAATTAGGACTTTAGCGGTCTGATTTTGCCACCTTAGGTAAAATCAAATTCAGAATGATTCCGAGAACAGTCGCTAATGCGACACCGGAGAAGTCCACTTGTGAACCAAGCGCTAAATGGAAGTTTCCAATTCCAACAACCATCACTGGACCGGCAATCATTAAGTTCCGCTTTTGTCCATAATCAACTTTATTGTCGACAATAACTTGCAAGCCAGCTGCAGCAATTACCCCATACAGCATAAAACCAACACCTCCAGTGACGGCACCAGGGACCGTTCCAATCAAAGCCAACAGCTTACCAATGAAGGCAAATCCAGCAGCTAAGACGGCAGCACCACCAATCACCCAGACAGAGTAAACACGTGAAAGCTGCATCACTCCAATATTTTCACCGTAAGAGGTAACGGCTGGACCGCCAACCAAACCAGCAAAGACAGAAGCTGCTCCATCACCGGCCAATGTCTTATGTAAACCAGGATTGTCAAAGAAATCTTGACCAGTAATTTTAGCAAGAACCAATAAGTGGCCTAAATGCTCCGATAAGGTCACCAAAACTAAGGGGGCCATGGTCAAGACGGCCATTGGATAAAAGTGCCAAGAAAGGCCATTATGGTCGGAAAAGAGAAAGTCAAACTTTGGTAACGCAAACCAGTGGGCGCTTGCAACAGGACTCAGGTCCACTAAGCCAAGTGCTAAAGCCAACAAGTAACCAAAGATAATGCCAATTAACACTGGAATTAGACCCAAAAAGCCACCGAGATACATATTGGCAAAAATCGTGACTAACAACGTTGCGCCAGCAACTAGAAAGACCTTGATATCATAGTGGCCATTAAGTTCCGTCGCTGATTGGGCCGCTGTCGCAGCCAATGAAAGACCAATCACCAAAATCACTGGTCCAACAACTTCTGGTGGGAAAATCTTGTCAATCCAAGCAGAACCAACTCGCCAAACAATCAATGAAATAATCAAGTAAACAATTCCAACTGAAACAACGCCCTGACCAACGGCCGGATAGCCAATGGTTTTCATCATTGAAGCCATTGGGATGATAAAAGCAAAAGAAGATCCCATATAAGCGGGAACCTTACCTTTAGTTGTTAGCAAGTGAATTAATGTTCCAACACCTGATGAAAAAAGGGCGACACCAGGATTTAAACCAACCAAAAGCGGCACTAAAATCGTCGCCCCAAACATTGAAAACAAGTGTTGTAGTGACAACCCAATTAATTGAAAAAACGGAGGCCGTTCATGTAAGTCGTAAATCGGCTGCCTTTGCTGTTTTTCTTCCATATTTTTTACCTTTATCTAAAAAATCCTAATAAAAAGCCCACCGGGGAATACTCTTCCCAGACAGGCTTTTTGTTGACTTTATGCGCCCAATGTCTTCTTTGACTTGATTGACAAATCATCTGCCAAGTCATAAACGATTGGTTGGCCGTTAGCAATTTCAAGGTTCAAGATGTCATCATCTGAAATCTTTTCCAAGTGCTTAGCCAAGGCACGCAATGAGTTACCGTGAGCTGCAATCACAACGTTCTTGCCTTCTTCCAAGTCCTTCTTGATCTTGGCTTCGTAGAATGGCAATACTCGTTCCAAAGTAACCTTCAAGTTTTCACCTAATGGCAATTCTCCGAAAGGAACATCAGCATAACGGGCGTCAAAGGCAGGATAAGTCTTACCCTGAACTTCAACTGTTTCTTCATAGTTTTCAAGCAATGGAGGCAAAACATCGTATGAACGACGCCAGATGTGCACTTGATCGTCGCCCCACTTTTCAGCGGCTTCTGCCTTGTTTTGTCCTTGCAAAGCGCCATAGTGACGTTCGTTCAAACGCCATGACTTTTCTTCTGGGACGTACAATTGGCCAGCTTCTTCCAATGCGTAGTGCAAAGTCGTGATAGCACGTGTCAAAACAGAAGTATAAGCTTGGTCAAAAACCAACCCTTCTTCCTTCAAGAGTGCTCCAGCTTGCTTAGCTTGGTCAATTCCCTTGTCAGACAACTTGGTGTCAATCCAACCGTTAAAGAGGTTTAATGCGTTCCATTCACTTTGACCGTGACGGATCAAAACTAATTTTGCCATTTCCATGCTCCTTTGATTATTACAATAAGATTCCATGCTATTATACAACATTTGTTCTTTGAATTGAATTTATTCCAAAGAAAAAACCCGGGAAAAATCTCCCGAGTTTTTAGACAAAGACTAAGTAATTAGTCCTTGTTGATGTTAACAGCTTGCAAACCGCGGTCTGAGTTTTCAACATCGAAAGTTACGGCTTGGCCGTCTTCCAAAGTCTTGAATCCGTCGCCTTGGATTGCTGAGAAGTGTGCAAACACATCTTCGCCTGATTCGCGTGTGATGAAGCCGTAGCCCTTTTCGCTGTTAAACCACTTTACAGTGCCTTTTTCCATGATTGTTTCTCCTTGGGTCATCCCAAAATTGTAGTTGTAATTAAGAATTGTTGGTATGACGCCTTCCGAAAAAAACAAATCAAAATCAAAACCTAAATTACACTGTTACTGTAACATAGAAATCAAGACTAAGCAATATTTTTCACTTAATTTAGGTGGAATCATACTAGTTTAATTAAAAAGTACAGTTTCCTTTTAACTAATTTTTAATGATTATTAGCTAAGAGATTTTGATAATAAGAAACAGCAGTTTGCGCTGCCCCATCCGGATCGGTTTGGGATTGTGACTTAACCTGTTGGAACCATTGAATAAAGTCCGCTTGGTTAGCCATTCCCGAAACAATGCTCTTCAATCGTTCTCCATCTTGTGATGAGAGTGCCAACCATGTTGGTGGTACTTGGTAAGTTACCTGACGTGACTTCAAGTCATGGTTATTACCCGAGATGGCAAACATAAACTTATAGAAGCCGTTGCGGTAAACATAGTTCTTAGAAGTTGTCACCTTAAAGGCTTGATTTCCTTGAACATTTTGGATAGCCGTCTTAGTCTTCAAATCAGGCTTGGCCACCGTTGGCGTTGTACTTGTCGAAGTGTCTCGGTAAATAAAGACCTTTTCATTACCAGAAGTGCCCACTTGTTGGTAGGACAAAACGCCATAGATATTTTGACCCTGAACAGAATAAATTTGCTGCTTGGTCGTCGTTGTTTGCACCTTCATCCCAAAATGATCATGCATATTGACAATGATTAAAACAACTGAAGTAATCACGATTAGAAAAGAAACAGCAACAGCAACAATCCGCTTTCTCATATCCTGAATCATCATCAGTGAGACAAAAGCTAAGATAACAAAAATAAATAGAATAAAGATAATCATCTTAGTTCTCCTTTCCTGCTGCTGATTTTGGCTCAACCTTACCCTTATGCATCAAAAATGACAGCGCAAAGGCTAGCAAAGCAAAGCAAGCGGCCAAGAGGAAGGACGCATGGAAACCGTCCAAGCTGGCCTGTAAGGCCTTTGAGCCATAGGCAATCGGATCGGCCGTCTTCAAAGAATCGCTTGGCAAGTTACTATTAATTTGTGACTGCATCACGGAAGCAAGAATTGCTGTTCCCAATGAGGCCGCAATCTGACGAGCCGTGTTGTTAACCGCAGTTCCCTGCGCCGTTTGATTGAGGTGCAAAGCCCCCATAGCAGATGACGTTAATGGCATCATCGTAATCCCGACACCCATCATTCGAACCATGTACAAGGCCGTGATATAAATCGTTGGTGTTGTTTCAGTCAAGAATTGGAACGGAATCGTTCCCAGCAAAATCATGGCAAAACCAAAGGCTGCCAAGCGTTTTGCTCCGTAAAGATCATAGAAATAGCCAGCAATTGGTGACATGACCCCAATCATCAAAGCACCAGGCAAGAGTGTCAGACCTGAATTTAAGGCTGACAAGCCACGAACCTGTTGCATATAGATTGGCAAGACCATTTCAACACCAATCATGGCGATAAAGGTCAAGGCAACCAAGGCTGACGTCAAAGCAAATTGCTTATTTTTAAAGACAGAAACGTCCAAAAATGGCTTTTCCATGTGAAGTTGGTGACGCACGAACTCAGCAATCACTAAGACCCCAACAATCATTGGTGCCAAAACCCAAGTAAAGTTTGTCCATGAATAGTTTGAAACCATGGCTGATCCAAACAAAACCAAACCGAAACCAACAGTCGATTCAATCAATGAACGGATATCCAAACTAACCTTACGCGTTTCCAAAACATTACGGAAGTAAATGACTGACAAAACTAAGACAATCACAGCCAGTGGCAAGACCATACCGAAGATTGACCGCCAGTCACCACCAACAGTCATCCCCAAGACATCATGCTTTGAATCCAAAATCCAACCAGTCAATGTTGGGCCGATAGCTGGAGCCATTCCAATCACCAAACCAACCATTCCCAATGCCTTACCACGGGACTTGGCATCAAAAAGTGTTAGCGCCACAACCTGCATCAATGGCATCACGATTCCAGCGGCAATCGCCTGCAATGCACGAGCGACCATTAACAACCAAAAGGCATTCGTTGGCGTCACGTAAGCCACTGCCGTACCAATCGTATAGACCACCAAAGCAGATAGATACAGATACTTCGTTGGAATTCTCGTCGTCAAAAAGGCGGAAACGGGCACCATAATACCGTTGACCATCAAAAAGATAGTTGTCAGCCATTGAACCGTCGCCGTATCGACATTAAAGGCAGTCATCAGGGTTGGCAAAGCTGTTCCCAATGACGTCTGCATGATAATAATGATAAAAGATCCAATCATCAACAGGGCCATCATGGCCGCGCGATTAATCGGCTTTCCATTCATGTCAGTATTTTCTGCCATGTTTTTCCTCCATTTGTTGTGCAAATAAAATTTGTTGCCTATGGATACTTTAACCCATAATTTGTTATTTTTCTAATATTCTAAACCCAAGCAACAATCTTACCAATGGAAATGGCCCCTGTCAAATTTCCGAACATTCGGTCTTCTAGTTCTGTGATCGAGAACCCATCGTTAAAGAAACAGGATGATGGTAGCGATCAAGCTGTAAAATCAGGTCGGCATCCGCCCGTGTTTTTTGGATATAGCGATCATAATTGACCTGATTTGTCTGCTCCCAAACGGATAAGGCAAGGTCGTAAAAGTCCTTAATCGCCATGTCCTTATACTGGTAACGCCAAGACTGCGGCTGGCTGCTTGCCTTCACCGTTGCCAAGAAGTTACGTTCCAAGTACCAGTCCTTAATATCGTTGATATCCGCTTCGACAAAAACCGTTTGATCAAGGTTTTCTGCCGGTAACTGGAGGGCAACGACACCCTCAATAATTAAGATGTCCGGTCGACTAATTTCTTGCTTTTCACCCGGCACAATATCGGCCCAAGTTTGTGAATAGCGGTTAATGACCTGACTTTTCATGCCAGCCTTAAAATTTTCAATCAACTGGACTAAATCCTGCAAATAATAACTTTGCGGGAAACCCTTTTGATCAAAAATCCCCTCATCTTTTAAGACTTGGTTGGTTTTCAAAAAGTCATCTGTGGAAATGACGGTGGCCACCAGCCCCTTTTTTTGCAGACCCTGAGCCAATTCCGCTGCCAAAGTCGATTTACCAACAGCAACTGATCCGGTCATTCCAACCGTTAAAAAAGACCCATGATGGGCCTCATAAATTTTTTCAACTAAATTTGTCATGCTTACTCCTCCACTGTGGCGTAAAGGGCCTTTGGTACTGTAGCAATCAATGGTGACACCTGACCCTGACCAATCATCGTTAGACGGTGCATTGCGCGAGAGGCGACCGTATAAAGCAAGCGCTGCTGGTCTTCCTTTTCGTAGTGAGCAGCATCCGCCTGCCAAATGATCACCGCATCAAACTCCAAGCCCTTGGCCAGGTACGATGGAATAATCACGGCACCTGGCGCCAAGCGCTGATTTTCCGAGTGAATCAACGTTACCTTCGTGTCAGACAGCTGCTGAGCCAATTCTCTTGCAGCATCCAGTGTTTGAGTGATAATCGCCGTTTTTTCACCATCAGCCGCGTTTTCGGCCAGTTGTTCCTTGACCAAGTCAACAGCCTGATCAGTCGTTTTGGCCATCTTCAAGACGGGCAATTCACCCTCACGGTTAAAGGCTTCAATGGCCTTTCCATTGGCCAACAATTCCTTGGAAAAATTCGTGATTTGTTCCGTTGACCGGTAGGTCTGAGTTAAATCAATCAATTCCACCTTAGCGGGATCGAAGAGTGAGGCAAAGTCTTCTTCAAGGCTGTTTGCCCAGTCTTGTGTGAAAATGGCCTGGTTTAAGTCACCCAAAACGGTAAATTTAGCATTTGGGAAGGAGAACTTCAAGAAGGCCAGCTGGAATGGCGTATAGTCCTGAATTTCATCGATAAAGAGGTAGCGAATATCGCGTTGACCATGCTTACCAGTAATTAAGTCATACAAATACAGGTAAATCGTTGTGTTTGCCAACGTTAATTCGTGCTTCTTTAAGTTTGCTACGACTTCGTTCAGATATGACTGCCATTCGTCTTCTGTTACGCCAAAATCAGCTAAGGACAAGAACTTTGGCAAGGCCTTTAAGAAGTCAACAAACTGCGTGTTGATGTTGATAAAGCCAGAGCGACGAATCTTCTTGGCCAAGGGGCGCAAAGCCTGTGTCGTAATCTTCTTGGCGAGGAAATTTCTTTCCTGCTTATCTGATTTAAACTCGCGCTCCTGCGGACCGGCACCAAGTTGGTGACGACGAGTCATTGCTGCGGCGTCGCCTTCCTGGTCATCCCCCAAACGGGTAGCACCAGCGCCAACCAATTCGTCATATTCTTCCTTAGAGAGGTTTTCAATGGCTAATTCGACCCAGTCCTGCTTCATCTGGTGACTGACTTGGGCTCGCAGTGACCGCAACAAGGAATCCTGAGTAGCTTCCAAGCGCTGTGACAACTTGTAATTGCTATTATATTGATAGTAGATTTCTAAGATTTTTTCCTTGGAAATCAGTGGTTCGCCACGGAAGTTCAAGCTACGAGCAGCCAGTCCCTTTTCATTGAGAGATTCCGCGTAGGCTTTTGTTGCTTCAAACATTTGCAAAGATCCAAGCATCCGCTCAATCTTTTCGTGTTCCACTGATTTTTCAAACCGTTCTGCCAAGGTCTGAACTGAGAACCGAGGCAGGCGCCGGGAAGCGTATTGGAAGAAGGTCAACTGAACCAGGTTCTGTTCCCCTAATTCGGGCAAAACTTGGTCAACATAGTCGTTGAACAACTGGTTAGGCGAGAACATCACCACCTGGCCAGAATTCAACTTACCGCGATAACGGTAAAGCAAGTAAGCCACTCGTTGCATAATGGCGGCCGTCTTTCCAGAACCGGCTGCCCCCTGTACGAAGAGCAAATCAGCATCCGTATTTCGGATGATTTTGTTTTGTTCCTTTTGAATCGTCGTGACAATCGACTTCATCTTAGTGGAAGACTCACCGGACAAGGCGTTTAAGAGCATGGCATCCCCGATGGCCTCTTCGGTATCAAAGAGAGTCACAATGACCCCATTTTCAATTTCAAACTGACGCTTCAAAGAAACATCAGCTTTTTGTGGGCCGACTGGCGTCAAGTATTCGACATCACCCAAGCCACCATCATAGTAGATGGAGGCAACCGGGGTCCGCCAATCATAAATGTAGAAACGACCATTATCATCGGAATAAGAAGCTAAACCAATATAGATTGACTCAGGCTCTTGATTCTCCTCACTGGGATCAGTAAAGTCGATGCGAGCAAAATATGGCTTAACAATTTGCTTCGATAAGGTCTGATAGCGGACTTCAGCCCGTGACTGGGCTGCTTCACGCTCTGCAATGGCTTGTTGCTGTTGACGGACGGACATGGCCGTTTCAACAATGCCAGAATAGGTACTGGTTTTGACCCGGACATCGTCCCAGGCGCTGGCGACGTCTGCCAGTGACCCTTTGGATTTTTTAATCTCCTCTTTGGTACTTTCCAGGGAATCGGTAATCTTTCCCAGGGTTTGGTCTAAATAGGCTTGTTCATTGACTAATTGCTCTTTTGACACGGTGCACCTCTCGAAAATAAGTTGTTGTCATTATACGCTAATTTCTTCTATTTATAAAGAGTATAAATAACAAACAAATTCAAACTTTTTGTTCGTTTTCTCTCCCACGATTAGCTTCTATTTTAACAGACTTATTAGGAAGAATTCGGATTTTATGTATAAAAAAACCAAGCACAAAATGGCTTGGTTTCAAATCATTTTTTACTTGTCAGTCAATGACTGGATACCTGGCAAAGTCTTACCTTCCAAGTATTCCAAAGATGCGCCACCACCAGTTGAGATGTGTGACAATTGGTCAGCAACACCCAAAGCTTGAACGGCAGCAGTTGAGTCACCACCACCAACGATGGTTGTACCACCATTCTTGGTTACATCAACCAAGGCGTTTCCGATTGCCAAAGTTCCCTTGGCAAAGTTTTCCATTTCAAAGACACCCATTGGGCCGTTCCATACGACCGTCTTGGCATTTGACAAAACCTTCTTGAACAAGTCAATTGACTTAGGACCAATGTCCAAGCCCATGTAACCGTCAGGGATACCAGCGTCTGAATCAACAGTCACTGTCTTAGCATCGTTGGCAAAGTTGTCAGCAGCAACGGCATCGATTGGCAAAACCAACTTGTCCCCTGCTTCTTCCATCAATTCCTTAGCCAAGTCAACCTTGTCGGCTTCAAACAATGACTTTCCAATCTTGTTGCCCTTGGCAGCATCGAAAGTATAAGCCATTCCACCACCGATGATAACCTTGTCGGCCTTCTTCAACAATGATTGAACAACTTCAATCTTGTCAGAAACCTTAGCACCACCAATGATGGCAACGAATGGACGCTTTGGTGTATCAACAGCGTCACCCAAGAACTTGATTTCCTTTTCCATCAAGAAGCCGGCTGCAGCTTGGTCAACGTTTGAAGCGATTCCAACGTTTGAAGCATGGGCACGGTGAGCAGTTCCAAAGGCATCGTTGATGAACATATCATCACCAAGTGAAGCCCAATACTTACCCAATTCAGGGTCGTTCTTTGATTCAAGCTTAACTTGCTCACCGTCATGAACATCTTCATAACGAGTGTTTTGGACCATCAATACTTGACCGTCCTTCAAATCAGCAATCGCTTGTTCCAATTGAGCACCACGTGTTTCAGGAACAAAAATAACTTCTTGTCCAAGCAATTCGCCCAAGCGCTTTGCTACTGGTTCAAGTGACAAACCTGGCTTGTCTTCTTCTGACTTGATTCGACCCAAGTGTGAGAACAAGATTGCACGGCCGTTTTCGGCGATAACGTGCTTGATTGTTGGTAATGCGGCTACGATTCGGTTATCGTTACCAATTACACCATCTTTGATAGGGACATTAAAGTCCACACGCATCAAAACCTTCTTGCCGCTCACGGCCAAGTCAGTTACTGCTAATTTTGCCATAATTGCCTCCAAATATTCTTTGTTTAAACAAGACCAATTATAAAGCAAAAAGCTGTAAATGTCTTGGGGTCTCATAGAATTTTATTGTCGAAAGACGTCAAAAAATAACGGTTCTAAATCAGATGCTCACCAAAACTGATTTTTTAAGAAAATCAGAAAAAAGGCGACAAAAAAACCGGCTCATCACTGAACCGGCGTCTTAGTTGCCCCTGCTGGGATCGAACCAGCGCATGGAGGTACCAAAAACCTCTGCCTTACCACTTGGCCAAGGGGCAATGCTTCTATTTTGCCTGAAGCGAGGCAATGGGAGCGGTAGGATTCGAACCTACGAACCCGAAGGAACGGAGTTACAGTCCGTCGCGTTTAGCCAGACTTCGCTACACTCCCATTTGCTAAACAACTATTCTATAATAACAAGAATTATTGCAGGTGGCAAGTCTTTTTTCTATTTTTTTGATTATTTTTAGGCGATTATTCCAAAAAACAACGCAATTTCGCCGTTAATGCAAAACAAAAAGAAAAAGCCAATTACAAGAATTTACCCACACGAATGTTTCGTGGCCAGATCTGTAACTAACTTTTTCTATTTTTTCGAACAAGGTGAACAGCCTTCACCCCGCTTTATTTAATTGAGGAAAAAACCTAAACGTATTACCAAATTTGAATGCGCTTTTCAGGATCCAACCACATGCCATCCCCTGCCTGAATGCCATAAGTTTGGTGGAAATCATCAAAGTTTGGCAAGATAACGTTTGTTCGCAACTTCGCTGGTGCATGGACATCAATCTTCGCTAACATGGCAAGGTAAGCCGGTGCTGCCTTTTGCCGCCACAATGTGGCAAAGTTTTCAAAGAAGGCTTTTGCATCAAAGTCCTTTTGTTCCTTAGCGGCTGCCAAAGCGGCGGAAACTCCACCCAAATCAGCAACGTTTTCAGAAACAGTCAAGTGACCATTAATCTTAGCCCCGGCTGAATCCTGACCATCAAAAGCAGCAACAACCGCTTGGGTCTTCTGTTCGAAGTGTTCGAAGTCTTCCTTTGTCCACCACTCCTTCAAGTTTCCATGTTCATCGTAACGGGCGCCGTTAGTGTCAAAGGCGTGGGTAATTTCGTGGGCAATGACGGTCCCAATCCCACCAAAGTTTTGGCTGGATGATTGATGGTAATCGTAAAATGGCGCTTGCAAAATAGCAGCTGGAAAGACAATTTGATTGAATTCAGGTGAATAATAGGCGTTCACCAGGTCCCCTGGCATTTCCCAGCGACTCGTATCTGGTGCCTGTCCCCACTGACTAAAGTGATCAGCCACCGCGGCCTTAGAAAAGTCTTCCACGTTTTCCAAAAGCGACTTGTGAACATCGACTTTTCGCTTCTCCAAGTAGGCAGGAATCTGATCCGGGTAACCAACCTTAACTTGCAAGGCAGCTAACTTCACCTTTGCCTTTTCACGCGTCGCAGCCGACAACCACTTTTGTTGGTCAAAGCGGCCTTCATATACGCCAATCAAATCCTGGACCATCTTCTCGACATCTTTTTTAGCAGCCTCACCAAAATAAGTTTGACCGTACCAACGACCAACGATTTGGGCAAAGAATGCTCGAGCCTGGCGGAAGGCAGCCTTGTCTGCATCCACCGCTTCCTTGGCACCAGACAACTTTCGGCCAAAGACACCGGCATCGATTCGGCTTTGGTTCCCCAATAATTTGACAATATCAAGCATATTTTGAACAATTGACCAAGACTTGATCAAATCAAAATTCTTTTCTTGATAAATAGCGTTCGCCTTATCAAAGAATGCCCCATCAAAGATGATCACCTTTTCAGGCTTTTGTCCTAGTACCTTTTCAATCACCGCAGCAATTCGATAGTCGGTGAATTGTTCTGTCAAATCAGCCAAGGCCGTTGGATGGTAATTCTTCCAGTAATCCGACAACGTTTCACGAGAACTCTCACTATCCGCCAAAATTTGGTCAAACGCCAAAGTCTCATCAACTAATTTTTGCGCCTCTTTTTCTGCAAAACCAAACCGTTGCAAGAGCCCAGCAACCATTGTTGACCAAGTTCTCAACAGATCCTTTTTGCTGTCTTCGTCCTGATAACTGGTTGTATCAGGCAAAATCAGCCCCGGATTGGCCAACCACAATTCGTTACGAGCCGTATTCTTTG
This sequence comes from Fructobacillus cardui, assembly GCF_963580785.1. Taxonomy (NCBI): domain Bacteria; kingdom Bacillati; phylum Bacillota; class Bacilli; order Lactobacillales; family Lactobacillaceae; genus Fructobacillus; species Fructobacillus cardui. The sequence continues at coordinate 71,819 of NZ_CAUZLS010000006.1, forward strand.
AATCCGGACTAACCGTCAATGCCAGTGGTGTCGTATAAGAATCCAAAATCAATTGGCCTTCGGCTGCTTGGAAGTCATCCCAGTTTTCAATTTTGAGCAACGGTTGCAAGAATTGCTGTACTTGAGCCGCCTCATCTTGGCCGCGACGGTCCCAGTCCTTGGTCAACTGGTGGAGGGCAACAAACTGGTCCAAAGCGGCGACTGCCTTTTGACCGGCTTCAATTTCTTTGACCGTGGCCCGTTCCAAATCTTCAATCTTATCCGCCAAGTCATAAAAACCACCGGTGACGGGCTTATCGGCCGGAATTTCGGCCCGATTGAGCCACTCCTGGTTGACCGCCTGATAAAAATCATCTTGATACTTTGCTACCATGTGCGCCTCCTAATAATTGTCAATTTCGTTATTCATCATTATCCACTAGACCACTTCTAAAAAGCAAATTTCTTCATAAAAAAAGCCAAACAAAGCGCTGTTTGGCTTTCTTTTATTAAATTTAACTAAGAGTTTGCGCCCCGGCATCTTTTGGTAAGGTTAAAACCTCCAAAAGCGGGTACATGGAAACCAATCCCACAATCAAGAAGGTGATTTGATAGGCCAGCGTGGTTTTCATAACCTGACCAAGCAAAGCCAAAATCGTTGCGACAATCCCGACACCCAAAGCTTGTGACAGCATTTGGAGGACTGAAGTTAAGGTATTAGCTGAATTCTTCTGTTCCTTTGAAAGCTCCGAGAAAGACAATGAATTGTAAGACGTCAAAGCTAATGAGCGACCGATACCTGATACAAAGGCAACAAAGGCAATCCATGCCTTGGCGCTATCGGCGTGAAAGGCAGCCATCAAAAATGTTGCTAAACTAGCTAGGCTCAGAGCCACCACCAAGGCGTACTTGTAGCCTAAACAGCGAATAATCACGGTGGTAAACGGCTTAATGGCGATATTGCCGACGAAAATAAAGATGACATAGGTTCCAGCCATGATTGGTGACCAATGGAAGGCGACCTGCAAGACCAAGGTCAAAAGGTATGGCAAAGCGCCAATCGTCATCCAAAAGATTGATCCACCCGATTCATAGACACGGAAAGTTTTGACCTTCAGAGGTTCTAGCGAAAAGAGCGGTTGGTCGCTAGCTGAAAGATGGTGCCAGGCCAAGGCCAAAAAGACGAGTGCTACGAACAGCACCAAGAAGCCCCAGAAAAAGAGTGACAATCCACGTGACAGAATTTCAGAAGCAATCAAAAGCCCCCCACCGGCAACCGCCACAAGCAAGAAACCAAATAAATCAAAGGGCAAGTCTTCCCGTTCGTTATCATCCAAAATAAAGAACGCACCCGTTAAGATGATTAACAGGCCAATTGGCAGGTTCAAAAAGAAAATCCAATGCCAGGACAAACTAGCAATGACGTAACCCCCAAGTAAAGGAGCAATCGCCGGTGCCAAGAGTGCCGGCCAAACCAGGTAAGACAGGATTTGGAGCATTTTCTTTGGTTCTGTATTTTCCAAAATAATTAAGCGGCCGACGGGTACCATCAAGGCCCCGGACATCCCCTGGATAGCCCGCATGACCAACAAATAGGTCAAGTTGTTAAAGAGCCCGGCCAGCACGGATGAAACCGTGAAAAGACCCACGGCAATCAAAAATAAGTTCTTGCGGCGAACCTTTTTGGCTAACCAACCAGATAATGGAATAAAGATAGCGGAAAACAGCATATAAACCGACACGAGCAATGAGGCCGTGCTTTGGGCCACTTTCAAATCAGTTGCAATCTGTGGTAGCGCTGTTGTGACAATGGTTGAATCAAGCATTTGCATAAACAGTGCGGCAGCTACGACCAAGGCCGCCTGTTTCATCTGCGAAAAATTCATTTGCGAATTACTGGTCATAAAAAAAATCCCCTTTTAAATGACGAATGAAATCAAAGAAGCTCCTCATTTGTTAGAGAAGCTCACTTTACATCTATTAATTTTAGCCTTAGATCAAAAAGAAGACAAACGGCATTGAAAAAAGCCCGAAGGGCTTTTGCACTTACTTTGATTTTTTCACCGTTGATAAGTGGTGATAAACCACCGTCCGCCCGGATAAAGGCTGGCAATTTCGGTAGTTATCCGGATAGGCTTCGGCAAAAGTTGCCAAATCTTTAGGGTTTATCCCCACCGGTTTGTCTAACAAGAACCAATTAATGTCTTTTTTCAACGGCGGTGTGGTTAACGACCCCATATAGCTAAAGCAGCCCGTCTTTTCCACAGGCAACAAATCCTGCAAATTAACGGTCTTTTTTTCTTCCGAAAAAAGCGGAGCGAAGATGACAGGGTGCTTTTCGTCGACTTCGGCAAAGGCCCCGACCACCAAGGTTTGGCCAAGCTGATTTTGACAAACGATGTGAATCTCAGCCGCATCGCGCTGACCATCAATCAGGTGTTCAGCGCCATCATGAATATGAAAACGAACGACATTCCAAGCTTGCTGGTTTAAAATCAGCTGGCCCTGGCAATAAAATTGATCACCAATCACTTCCGGACTCTTCTTGACCGGTGTGTTTTGAAAATCAGTCCAATCAACCTGCCAGTCATCACCTGTGACAACGGCTGATTTTTCAATCGCAATTGGCGACTCTAGGTTGCTTAACGCAGTGGCTGTCCAGGCACTTTGAAAGCGATAATCCAGCTTTTCCATCTTTTTGACCTTCTTTCAATCTAAAGAGTTAGATATATTGAGCAGTACATGAGTCCGGCACCAACAAGAACAAAAACGTGCCAGTAAACATGGCCCATGGGAATTTTTGGTACGAGGTAAAAAATGGTTCCAAGAGAGTATACCACACCGCCGGCTAATAGTAACCAAAAGGCAGCCGGTGATAAAGCAGTCCACAATAACGGCATAGCAATAATAATCAGCCAGCCCATCACCAGGTAAATCAGGACAGATAACCAAGGAAAGCGACCAACCAGAAACAAGTCATAAACCAGACCAGCAATGGTCATCAATAGAATGGCGGACCAGATACCAATCCCCCAACCGCCCTTCAAAACTAACCAAGTATAGGGCGTGTAGGACCCTAATATCACAAAGTAAATACCGGCATGATCCATAAATTGAAAAATCTTGGCCGCTCTAGTAAAGACCAGTGAGTGAAAAAGTGTCGAAGCCAGTAAAAACAGTGATACCGAGGTCAAATAAATACTGACCGCCGCGATTTCAATGCCACTCGTCTGCCCATCACCGACCATTTTCAGCGCTAAAAAGACACTGGCAATAATAGCTAAGATAAAGCCAAGACCATGGGTAACGGCATTTAAAACCTCATAGACAATCTGATAAGCTTTTCCATGTTTTTTGATTTCCATTTTTTATAAAACCCCTTAAAAGTTGTCTGTCGCATGAATTTTCTCTATTGTCATCGTGAAAATAAATAAAATAACAACTATACCAATTGACAAACATTGTTAAACATTATATACTAATCTTGTTACTTAAAGATGAATTGGAGGAATATTTTATGAAATTGACTTTTACACCAGCAGCAGCTGACCGTTTGCAGAAGTTCTTAGGCGACGATGTCAAGATGGTCTTGGACTTTGACGACGGCGTTGGCCCATTCTCAGACGAAGCAAACTGCACCTTGGCTTTGTCATTTAACCTCGTGTTCGTCAATAAGGATACTGATTTGTCCGAATTTGGTGCTAAGATTGACTCAAACCTTGGTGAAATCTATGCTAAGCCTTATTCAACCGATCAAATGGACGAAGAAATGACCGTTGACGTCAATGAAAAGTACTTGCGTTACTCATTGGCTGGTCGCGGTGGCGAATTGGACCCTGCCTTGGGTATCAAAAAAATTGCCTAACCCATCTTGATAGTCAGGCATTAACCAATATTTATCTGCTTACTAAAAAGTCAGCCGTTCGGCTGGCCTTTTTTATTTACTCTAAATGACTATTTCAGTCTTCTTTTGCCATGTCTTGCCAGTCATGTGACCAAATAACGGCCATCGCCCCATCACCAGTATGCACACCAATGACAGGATCCATGCTGGCGCGTTCAAAGGCAACCGTTGGGTACTTCGCCTGAAAATCTTTCAGCCATTTGTCCCCTAATTTGGCATTATTACCATCAATGATGTAGGCGCGCACTGGGAAATCAGCAGCCCGAAGGTAGTCTTCAAAGGCTTCTTGAATCTGCTCCTTTGCCCCGGACATCTTTCGTGCTTTGCCAACGGCGCCAATCTTCCCATCCCCGACAATATCAAAGGACAAGATTGGCTTAATATTCAATAAGCCGCCAATCAAAGCTTGGCCGCGCGATAGGCGGCCTGTCCGCTTCAAATGCGAAATATCGTTGACGACCAAACGAACGCCCAGGTCCTCACGGAAAGCCGCGAGCGCTTGGTCAATTTCGACCAAAGTACAGCCCTTTTCGGCTAATTTAGCGGCCAACAAAGCTTGACTGGCCTGCCCCATGTTAGTCAATTTGGAATCGACTACAAGAATTTCTTCAAGGCCATCGAAACCATCAGCAACCAGCTTTGCCGTTTGCAAGGCACCTGAAATTCCTGAAGACAGGGTAATGATGATGGCTTCTGTATAGCCAGCCTGGACGGCCTGGTTCAAAGCCTGTTCCCATTCAGCTGGACTTGGTTGCGATGTCGTTGGCAAAACATCTTTTTTAGTCATTAATTCAACCAAATCAGCTAGAGAAGTTAAATCCTGGCCACCCATATAAGTTTCTTGGCCAAATAAAATCGGAATTGACACTTCCTCAATTCCATATGAACGGCGGATTTCGGCCGGCAACGCCGCCGATGAATCCACGATTACTGCTGTTTTCTTTGTCATAAGTTGCTCCTAATCCTAAGGGCTATTTTACCATACTAACGAACGGCCCCTGCTAGGACTTGACCTAAGAGGAAAGCAATGGCCCCTGCGAGAACCTGCACGAATAAATAAAGTAGTTGCTTAAAGAGGCCATCTCTTTGCTTCGCCTGGGTCATCATCGTTGAAAAGGTGGTCAATCCACCCAAAAAACCAGTTTGCGTCAACAAGACGGCATGGGAACCTTGACCGATACTTGAAAGAATACCAAGTAAAAACGATCCTAGGATATTAACCGCCCAGACTCCGGTAAACAAATCAAACCGTTGCGGCCACCAAATCAGTAACAGATAGCGTAAAAGGGCCCCGAGCCCAGCCCCAATCATCACGAGCAGGTAGTTTTCAAGCATGGCTGACCCCCTTCTGATTTGGATTCAAAACGACCCGAGCGGTCAACTGTCCGGCAATCACCAATGCTAGACCACCAAAAAGCGAAAGGAAAAGATAAGAAAAGGCCAAAAATGGTTGATGCAAGCCAAGATGGACGGTTTGTAAAATCATGGTTCCAAAGGTTGTAAACCCACCCATGATGCCGGTACCCAAAAATGATTGCCAGTAAGCGGGGCGTTCCATCTTCCCAATCAAATAAGCGCCCAAGAAGGCCAGCAAAAAGGCGCCCAGCCAGTTAATCAGCATCGTCGTCAGTGGCCATTCGCCAATGACTGGCACAAAGCTTAATAAATAGCGGAACAGGCCCCCAATCGCACCTCCAAGGAAAACCACCAATCCTTCAATTTTTCGATTCGTTTCAACTGTCATGATGTCGCCTACTTTCTATATAAGAAAATTCTATCACGCAATCAATGCTCAAATTGGCAGCGTTTGGTTCTTTTTGACGTCTTCGACAAGATCAAAAAGCGTCATCTCACCCATAACGGCCATCACCGCTTGATCGATTTCACCATAATACTTTGACAGGGCCGAACCAATTGAAGAACCGACTGGACAGTCAGGGTTGGTGTGCTTATCCAAGGCAAAAACGGCTGCACAGTCCTCAACGGCCTGCAAGACTTCTGCAAAGGTAATGTCCTTACTATCTTTTGCCAGCACAGGACGGCCTGGATAAGGACCCTGCCGACACAAAATATCAGCATTCTGCAATTCAGCTAAAAGTGCTCGCACGCGTGACGGGTTGGTATTAATGGAATCCGCAATCGTAGCGGAGCTTAATGAATCTGTTGGGCGCGCGGTTGCCACATAAACAAGGATGTGGAGCGCATTTGTTAATCGTAATGATGGTTTCATAAAAATTAGTCCTTGTATTTTTCTAAAGTCTATTATAACATAGTGTTGTACTTTTAAAAAATACAACCAACAAGGAGACAGAAATATGTCAGAATTCATCGATTTACAAAAGAAGCGTCGTTCAATTTACGCCCTTGGTAAGGACGTTCAACAAACTCCTGAAGAACTTAATTCAATTATTAAAGAAGCCATTGAAAACACACCATCAGCCTTTAACTCACAATCAACACAAGCCGTTGTTTTGACTGGTGCAGCACACGATCGTTTGTGGGATATCACATTAGCTGAATTGAAGAAGGTTTCTGCTGATGAAGAAGCCTTTGCTGCTACGAAGGCCAAGGTTGACGGTGCTTTCAAGGCCGGCTTTGGTACTGTTTTGTTCTATACTGACACAACCATCGTCAAGGGCTTGCAAGAGGGCTTCCCACTTTACGCTAACAACTTCCCTGATTGGGCAGAAGAAGCAGTTGGTATCTCACTTTACGCCGTTTGGTTGCGCTTAGCTGAAGAAGGCATTGGGGCTTCATTGCAACACTACAACCCATTGATTGATGCAGCCGTTGCCAAGGAATTCAACTTGCCTGAAAACTGGACTTTGCGTGGTCAAATGCCATTTGGTTCAATCGTTGCTCCTGCAGGCGACAAGGACTACTTAGCAGAAGACGTTCGTTTCCGTTTCTTCCAAGACTAATTTTCTCTTAACGTTATTGTAGACTTTTCTGATAACTTTTTCATTTTTTCTTGACAGGCCTAGTCCCGTCTTGTATGCTTAACTTAACTTTTAGATGTTTTAAGGAGTCGCGTATGCGTCAGTTTGCTTTACAATCTAACCGCCAATGGTGGCGCCGGTAGGAAAGCAGCTCGTCGATTGGACAAGCTGTGACAACAGTTTTGTCCCAACCGGCTCTTTTGCAATACTGCAATTCATTAAAAGTCTGTTTGGGTTTAATCACAATACCCAGGCAGGCTTTTCTTTTTGTCTAAAACTTGTCTGGGCCAGTATATTAGAAGTTTGAAGGAGTAAAAAATGAATAAACGTCTACTAACCGTGACATCATTCATCGCCCTTTTCCTAGTCGTTGCCTTTTTCACCACGGACAATAGCAACACGAGTACGAAAAAAGGCATCCCCACCGTGGGTATTTTGCAATTAGTCACTCACCCTGCCTTGGATCAAATTCACCAAGGAGTGGTGGCCGGGCTGGCTGATGGTGGTTACAAAGCCGGCAAAAACGTGAAGATCGACTATCAAAATGCGCAAGCGGACCAAGCTAATTTGAAAACAATGGCGCAAAATTTTGCCAATAAGAATGAAGACTTAACCGTTGGAATCGCTACGCCAGCAGCCCTTTCTTTGGCCAAGGCAGCCGATGGTAAGACCCCCGTTATCCTAGCAGGAATTACCAACCCTAGCGGCTCTAAGTTGGTGAAATCAGATGCTCATCCTGGCGCTAACATTACTGGGGTCGGTGGTGACTCTCCTTATGAAAAGCAAGTTGCTGTCTTCAAGGAAGTCTTACCAAAGGCCAAGACAGTCGGAATCATTTCCACTTCTTCTGATGCTGGTGGTACTTATAATGCGAAAAAAATGGCTAATGCATTAAAAAAGGCCGGTTATCAAGTCAAAAACTATACGATTGCTTCCACTAATGACATGCAACAGGTTGCAACCACCATGGTCAGCCAAGTCGACGCTGTTTACGCACCACAAGATAATGGTGTCGCCACGGCGATGAAGACTTTGGTTGCCGTCGCTAACCAAGCGCATGTAGCTGTTATTCCGGCTGCAGACTCAATGGTGAAAGACGGTGGTTTGGTTACTTTCTCTAATTCACAGTATGAAATTGGTTATCAGGCTGGTCGGATGGCTGCCCAAGTCCTTAGTGGCAAGAAGAAAACGGCCACGATGCCGGTTTACAACGTTACTAAGGGAAATTACGTCATCAACCAACAAACAGCGAAAACGCTTGGCATTATATTGCCTGCCGATATCGTTGCAGAGGCTGAAAAAGCTGGGGAGGTCTTCTAATGTCAATTGTTGTTTCAAGTATTTCTCAAGGGATCTTGTGGGCCGTTTTGGGCCTGGCCCTGTTCTTAACCTTTAGAATTTTAAACTTCGCTGATATGACGGTTGAAGGTTCCTTCCCACTTGGTGGTGCGACCGCTGTTACCCTGATTGCCCATGGGACCAACCCCTATCTGGCAACATTAGCCGCCGTCTTCGTTGGTGCACTAGCTGGTTTAGTAACTGGTCTTTTGTATACCAAAGGTAAGATACCGATTTTGCTATCCGGGATTTTGGTGATGACAGCCTGCCTGTCCATTAACCTCCGGATTATGGGCTCTGCCAATATTTCCCTCTTGAACCAAAAGACAATCTTCTCGTCACCATTCTTAGAAGGTCTACCAAAATACTTTGACGGCGTCTTTGTGGGCCTGATTATTATTGTTTTGATTACCCTCGCCTTAATCTGGTTCCTACAAACGGAACTCGGCCAAGCCTTCATCGCAACAGGTGATAACGCAAAAATGGCTGCTGCTTTTGGTATTAAAACTGACCAAATGATCATTATGGGTCTGATGGTCTCAAACGCCATGATCGCCTTTGGTGGCGCCGTTATTGCCCAAAACAACGGCTTTGCGGATATTAACATGGGAATCGGCATCATCGTCATTGCCCTAGCTTCAATTATTATTGGTGAAGTTGCCTTTGGTGATTTGTCATTAAATCAGCGCCTGGTTGCTGTTATCATTGGTTCCATTATCTATCGCCTGGTTTTGCTGGCCGTCTTGCAACTTGGCTTCTCAACCAATGACTTGAACCTGATTTCATCCATTATTCTGGCCATCGCGATGGTTTTGCCTCAAGTGCGCCATTATTTGAAATTAGACAAAATTTTGCAGTTAGGAGGACAGCACCATGACTAAACCCGTGATTACACTAAAAGATGCAACCGTTACCGTCGGCAATCAAACCGAAATTTTAAAGCAGCTCAACCTAGAAATTTATCCCGGTGATTTTATCACTGTCTTAGGGACCAATGGGGCTGGGAAGTCGACTTTGTTCAACGCCATTTCTGGTGACCTCGCACTTAACTCCGGAGCTGTCTACCATCAAGGTAAAGACATTACCTCTCTGCCAGCAGTTAAGCGAACTGCCTTTCTGGCTCGTGTTTTCCAGGACCCAAAGATGGGAACAGCACCCCGGATGACGGTTGCTGAAAACCTCCTCTTGGCTGAGAAGCGTGGTTCAAAACGGACATTAAGAAACCGTCACCTTACCAGCCAAAAACTGAATTTTTATCATGAAATCACGGAAAAGATGGGCAACAACCTTGAAGATCGCTTGCAGACAGCTGCTGGTTCCCTTTCTGGGGGGCAACGACAAGCACTATCCTTTTTGATGGCCATTCAGGTTAAGCCAGAACTTCTGCTCTTAGACGAGCATACAGCCGCTTTAGATCCCAAGACCTCTGCACAACTAATGGATGCCACAAACCATCAGGTCGTCGATAATCACCTAACGGCGTTGATGATTACCCATAATTTGGCGGACGCCCTCACCTATGGCAATCGCTTGATTGTCTTAAACGCTGGTAAAATTGTCTTAGACGTTAAAGACCAAGAAAAAAAAGACCTCAGTGAAGAGGACCTCCTCGAATACTTTGTTCACTAAAATGAGGCTTCACAAATAATCAGTAATAACCATTTTGATTGGTACTCACTACATCAAAAATAAAAAGAAGACATATTTTCTTAAAAAGCTCCGAATCACAATCGGAGCTTTTTTATTTATCAGAATTTGTCTAGACGATTTTAAGTAATCAATGTGTAATGTCCTGAAGGCTCCACCCGATAAAGACCCGCTGTACCTGTGCCTCCATCTAACCGATAAGCTTTAATAATCAACTTGACAATGAAATCTTTTGGATTACTTTCATCATTGAATACATCAAATTCCAAAGCATTTAAGTCTGATCCAACCGACCTATAAGCTTCCTTAATAACATCAACCGCATCCTGACCATTGCTAACAGCATGCCCTTGGCCCTCTATGGTTGCTGATGGTACATCTGAGGCGTTTAATTCACCTGCACTTGCACTATTTCCAGTACTGCTGGCATTGGCCGTCGAAGATGCGGAAGGTTCGCTGGCACTCATACCCTCTCTAGCGCTGTTTGCATTCGTCATCGAAGATGCGGAAGATTCGCCAGCACTCGCGCTATTTCCAGTACTGCTAGCATTATCCGCAGAGGAAACTGGGGATACACTGTTTGAATTGGCTACAGAAGATACAACCTTTTTTGCATTCTTTGCATTGCCAATAGCCAAAAGAACAGTCCCACATGTCAGTACAATCATGGTTAGCACAACAACAATTTTTTCATTAAACCCCCACTATCTTAAAATCACTTCTTTTCATATAAACTATTAAAATATTGATGATTGTCTATCTTATTTCGAATGACTACAAAAAGAAACTCAGTAATATAACTTCTATCATCAAGTTTTCCATGGTCTCGGATCTCGAGAGCAAAGTAAAAGGACTAAGACCGATTAAATATCGGGCATCAGTCCTAAAGGGTATTCACTGACATCCCCTTATCTTGAGGGACGCACCACTTTTTACTTTTTAAAATTCCATTCCAGATCCATTAGTATTAATCCGATCAAAAACCTCAAAAAGATGTTCTCGCTCGGTTAATCGGTACTTTTTACTTTTGCGATCAAAGATGATTTCTGATTTAACCTCATCTTCGACCTGCAAGTCCGCCAGAAACTCACGAATCGCGGCAATATCACGCTGAACGGTCTTGCGACCAACGAAAAAGAGGTTTTCGATTTCATCTACGCCCATTGATTGCTTGGAAATCAGGACGGAATAAAGACGTAAAATCCGTTGCTTGTCATTATATGCTGGTGGTTTTCTTGACATAAGATTTCTCCTAACCCTATTTTATCAAAGCCAAACAGAAAGAAAAGACTTGTTTTTAGAATTATTCGCATGTATGTACTAAAAAAGACTGCTGAAGCAGTCTTTTTTATTTTTAAATTAGACAGAGCGTCGGTTAAAAATCCAATAAGCCAAGGCGTACATAACCAAGACATAGGCACCATAAATGACGAACAGTACCCAGGCACCAGCGCCGAAGTAGGACTGGATGCTTTTATTAAAATCGGAAGTACCACTGTAGTAAGAAACAACGTTCTGAACAGTCAATGGATTCCACTTTAATGGGGCCCAAAGTTGAATCAATGAAGAAGTCACTGCTGACAAGATACTAGTTGCAACTGACATCACAATTCCAAGAGAAATTGCTGCTGCAGAAGACTTAGCGATGTTTGAAACCAAAAGAACAATGGCCATTAAGAATAATGAACCAACAAAGCTCATCAACAATGCAAATAAGAATGACTTCCAATCAAGGCTTGTGTAATAAGTGGTGTAAACCTTTTCAGTTGAGCCATCATGCATTGCCCGGTAAATTAACCGACCAATCGCTGTTCCTGCGAGTGAGAAAACAATCAAGAGGAAGTATTCAACAATGACCGTAATAATCTTAGCTAAAAAGATTTGAAGTCGTGAATACTGACGTGACAATAAGGGACGAATTGTTCCAAAAGTAAATTCCTGCGTAAATGATAGGGCTGTTAAGACCAACATGCCAATCGTAATGATGATACTTGAACCACCCAAGGAACCATATGCTGATGCCTGACTAGCCATTGGCACAAAACTAGTCAAAGTAATAATTGGTAGAACAAAGGCGATAATCGCCCAGATATAGACCCGGTTTTGCTTCCAGGCCTTCATTGCTTCTTGCTTTAATAACGTAAACATGAATTCTCCTTCGTTGACTAGGCACGAGTGGCGTCAGTTGACAATACAGATAACAAATGATCTTCCAAGTTTCCTTGACCCGTTTGAATATCCGTCACTTCAAGCCCTTCATCAGTGGCTAATTTCAGCACCTTTTGTGCTGTCACATCGCCTTGAACAGCAATCAAGACACGGTCATCGCCCATTGAGGCATCCCAACCCGCAGCCTTGGCTACAGCCAACATCTTATCATTATCACTCGTTTGAACCTTAACCTGGGTCTTTCCTTCGGCCAAGAAATCCACCATCTTTTCACGACGTAAGACTTTTCCCTTATTAATGATCACGACATCATCAGCCAAACGTTGCAATTCATCCAACAAGTGTGAAGAAATCAAGAAGGCTACACCCTTGTCAGCTAGTGAACGAATCAAGGCACGAATGTCATGAACAGACTGTGGATCCAAACCGTTCATTGGTTCATCCAAAACAACAAATTTTGGATTACGGATTAAGGCGATAGCAATCCCCAGGCGTTGCTTCATTCCTAATGAGAACTTCTTTGCCTTGCGCTTACCAAACTTTTCGCCGTCGATTCCAGTAATCTTCATCAATTCATCGATGTCTGCATGATCCTTGGCATCCATGGCATAGTATGTCATATGGTCACGTGCAGTGAAATTAGGATAAATTGCTGGATATTCAATCAAATTACCCATCTTTGCCAATGACTTATTCTTGGCAAAGCGGATGCGTTCATCATCAAAAATGATTTCCCCATCGCTATAAGACATTAATCCAGTAATGGCGCGCATTGCTGTCGACTTCCCAGCCCCGTTAGGACCAATCAACCCAACAATTCGCCCAGGTTCTACGGAAAACGAAACGTTATCCAAAGCCTGGTAAGAACCGAAGTTCTTTGACACGTGATGCAGTTCTAGTAATGACATTAACTATGTCTCCTTTGTCTTGATACTGATCTGAGGATAATTTTTGCGCTACCGGTCTTTGTTTTTGACAATTTTAACACTGTCGCAAAAATCAGTCTCTTCGCCCATTATAACAAAGACTCGCACGCATTCAAAAGCCCAGCACCCATCGCCAATAAAGTTTCAGGTAGTAAAAGGCCCCCTGATAAAAATCAGGGGGTCGTCCATCTGCTGAACCTCCACCTCGGCACGGGAGAGAAGGTATAAATTAGGTTTAGAGAGAAGTATTTATAGATGTGCCGAGATGAAGTTTTTGATGTCCGATATATCGCTATATCGATAATGTAAGTATAGGAAATTGAGATTAAACTAAAATTAAAGAAAAAAATTCTTTTTATTTATTTTTTTTAAAAGAAAAAAGGCCCTTAAGGCTTTATAATCCACTTTTCTTACTTAACCGTTCCCAAGAAATACTTCTTCTTACCGCGTCGTACTAAGATATATTGACCATCATAATTGGCGCTTGGATCAACTTCGGCTTCAACGTCTGTTTCCTTTTGACCATTAATAGTAATCGCACCGTTCGTCACGTCTTCACGGGCCTGACGCTTAGACTTTTCAATACCAGCGTCAACTAAGAAGTCAACTACATTTTGCTTAGCACTAGTTGTTTCAAATCCTGGAACACCCGCAAAAACATCGCGAATTTGTTGGACAGAAAGTGCTGCAACATCACCCGAGAACAATGCCTTGGACAGCGCTTCTGCCTCTTCCACGGCTGCTTGACCGTGAACAAATGCTGTCACTTCTTCCGCTAAGCGCTTTTGGCCAAGACGAGCACCAGGATTTTCAGCAACTTCCTTTTCCAAATCAGCAATTTCTTCGGGGCTCAAGAACGTGAAATACTTTAGATACTTTACGACGTCTTCATCACGCTGGTTATACCAGAACTGGTAGAACGTATATGGTGATGTCTTTTCTGCGTTCAACCAAATGGCATTCCCTTCTGATTTTCCGAACTTCTTTCCAGTAGAATCCGTCATCAATGGAATGGTCAATCCAAAAGCTGGTGCATCGGAACCTTCAACCGTATGAATCAAATCAACACCGGCAGTGATGTTCCCCCACTGGTCGGAACCACCGATTTGCAAACGCACATTTTCTTCGCGCCAAAGATGCAAGAAGTCAATCGCTTGTAAAATCTGGTAAGTAAATTCCGTATAAGAAATACCCGTTTCCAAACGAGAAGCAACGACATCCTTCTTTAGCATGACATTAACGGAGAACAGCTTGCCGTAATCTCGCAGAAATTCTGGCAAGGTCATTGGGCTCAACCAATCGGCATTATTAACGATTGTTGTATCGTCGGAACCAAATAACTTAGTCACTTGAGCTGCAATGCCCTTTTCATTCACTTTCAACTGTTCTTCTGATAGCAATTGACGTTCAGTTGTTGGTCGAGGGTCCCCAATTGATCCAGTTGCCCCACCAACAATAATCACGGCTTTCCCACCGGCTTTTTGGAAACGCTTCAAAACCATAAATGGAATCAAATGTCCCAAGTGCAGGGAGTCGGCCGTTGGATCAGTGCCGACATACGCCCCGATTTGGCCGGCTTTCATTGCCTTCAACAGCCCCTCTTCATCAGTAACCTGGTTTAACGCCCCACGCCACTTCAAATCTTCAATAAAATTCATTTTACTTTCCTCCATTTGATTACCGGCAAGTTCGTCTCAGCTAAAAATCAGGACAAAAAAGCCCTAATCATCACTGATTAGGGCGAATTGTCCGCGGTACCACCTAAATTGCCTCTTTAAGGCCACTCATTTAGTCTTAACGCGACTCGACGTCATCGTTTCCTGTTGTGTAACTCAGTTTAAGAATGGGTTAGCTTACAGCGACCGCTAACTTTCTGCTTTTTCCATGGAAGTAAACTTTTGCCAACAGATGATAGGTCTATTATAACAAATTCCTTTTTTATTTGGGATTTACTTTGATTAGTCACCTTTTTTTTCAAACATATTTAGAGTAGAATTAGTTCAAGAAATATTATAAATTTTAGACACATTAGTTGTAATGTTTCTAACTTATTTTTTTCAAAAATTCATTTTCATAGCTTGCGCTTACTTTATCATTGGCTTTTTATTTTTACTTGATACAGGAGTCCCCATGCAAATTGCTTTAATTGGAGCGGGTCCGAGAAATCTTGCTATTCTCGACCGCCTTATTCAAAAAGCTGATTCAAACCAGGCCTTAACAATTAATATTTTCGACCCTTACCCGGTTGGTGGTCGCGTTTGGAATCCTTTTTTTGAAAATAATCAAACTTATTTAATGAATACGAATCCCAACCAGGTGACGTTATTTAATGATTATGATATTGGTCAACGTCGCGGTGATGATTTAACGCCAAACCTGCTTACTTGGGCCCAATCTTATGCCCTGGCCTTCTTAAAACAACATCACGAATATCCAATGGCTTATCGTGAGGAAGTTTTATCACTAACATCAATGACTGCCTATGCTTCCCGCGGTTTAATGGGTGTCTATGCGGCTTGGTTCTTTGAAGAAATTCTAAAAAACTGCCCAAGTAATCTTTCCGTGCGCTTTCACCAGGTCGCCGTCAAAAGCTTATTAGAAGCTAATCCAGGTTTTAACATCACGACTACCGATTATAATCATTTTTTTGCTGACAAAGTCGTCTTGGCACTTGGTCACCTTGATGCCGAGTTAAGTGAAAAGAAGAAAGATTTGGAAAAGTTTGCAAAAGAAAAAGGCTTTCACTATTATCCTGCCTCTCACCCGGCGGAAAATGACTTTTCTAACCTGAACGAAAATGATACTGTTTTGGTTCAAGGCCTTGGTCTCTCCTTTTTTGATGATCTCTTGTCTTTGACAGCTGGTAAAGGTGGTTCCTTTTTGACTAAAAAAGATGGATCACTTGTTTACCATCCATCTGGTCATGAGCCACATTTGATCATTGGTTCTGGATCTGGCCTGCCACCCCGAGCACATGGGCTTAATCAAAAAGGAGCAAACGAGCTGTATCAACCACGATTCTTCACGCTCGAACGCATGCAGCGCATTGCGAAAGATTGCGGTGGTCACCTACCCTACAATACTTTCCGCCATGTCTTAGATCAAGAGATGACCTACAAGTATCTAACTAACCAAGTAAACCTGCTTGATAAGCTTTCTGATACAGAAAAAGAAGAAATTTTAGATTTTCTAGAAAATCCAAAAAATTGGCAGCATGTTAACGAAAAGTTTCATCTAAAATTAGATGTGCACATTTCTTGGGAAAAGGAAGCAACCCCTTCCCGTGACGTGACTTCTCTTTCTGCTTTCCGGAAATTCTTCGTTCAACACTTAAAAGAAGATATTGATTCTGCCGCCTTAGGTAATGATAAATCACCCCTAACAGGCGCCTATGACATTCTTCGTGATGTTCGTGGTACTGTACGAACACTTTATAATGACCGTCTTTTTGATGAAGATGATTATCAAAAACTCTTAACTGACTTCAAGCTTTTTGATTCACAGCTATCGGTTGGGCCGCCATTAATTCGAATACGGCAACTTTTGGCCTTAATTAAAGCTAAGCAAGTCACTATTGCCGGTCCAAATTTCAGTGTCGATCATGATCAACAATTCTTTACCGCAACTGACCGATTTGATGAGCATTATCAAGGGACTGCCCTCATTGAGGCACGACTCGGCCGGCCTGATTTCCGCACAGCTAAAAGTCCGTTGCTAAAATCTCTCCGTCAGCACGGCTTAATTGTTGGTG
Organism: Fructobacillus cardui; assembly: GCF_963580785.1. Lineage (NCBI taxonomy): Bacteria > Bacillati > Bacillota > Bacilli > Lactobacillales > Lactobacillaceae > Fructobacillus > Fructobacillus cardui. The sequence continues at coordinate 88,472 of NZ_CAUZLS010000006.1, forward strand.
ATAATCGAATTATTAACCAGGATGGTACTGCTCCTTTAGCTAATACCATTAAAGTTAATCTGAAAACATTTACTGTTTATAACAAGGAAAATCAGTTAATTCCTAACCTGTTTGTCACTGGCGTTCCTCTAGAAGGCCAAAGTTGGTTCACTACAGTAATCCCCCGACCACACGTGCAAACAATCGCTTTCACTGAAGCAGCTACCGTCGTTCACCAAATTTTAAACCAATAAAAAGAAGGTAGGATTTAATTCCTACCTTCTTTTTATGTTCTAAAATCTTTTTAACCGTTGTTTCAATCTTTATCTTTCAAGAAAGCCATTTTTTCTTGGTAAATAGTTGGTGTATCATAATCAAAAATACCATGGTGGCCACCTGAGATGATATGGCAGATGGCTTTTTTTCCTGTCATTTTCTGATACCGAGCAATCAAATCAAGGCTTTGCTGATGAGGCACAACTTGATCAGCACTGCCTGCATAAGCTAATACAGCTGGCGTCTTTTTAGTGAAGTAGTTGGCTGGATTTGCCTGGCTAACACCGATTGGGTTTCCATCGACTGCTAAACCTGCTAAGGCTAATCCTTCAAACGAAATTGCTTGACCAGATTCGGCATATTTAGGTTGAATGCCCTCTTCTTGAAACTGTCGGGCGAATTGATCAAATTCATAAGGTCCATAATTGGCAATTACATGTTTAATTTCTGGCAAATCAGTTAAATCATCGGGTGCTGCAATCCGTCCTAACTTCACTTTGGCCGTTACGGATGAGGCTGTCAGCATTGCCAGCTGTGCGCCTGAAGATTCTCCGATCAAATCAACACTATTGGCTTCTAATTGATACTTTTCTGCATCTTTTTTAGCTTTTGCCAACACCGCTCGAATTTCTGCTACTTGTTTTGGAAAAGAAAATGATTTGGTCGAGATTAGTGCATAATTCATTGAAATAACGGCATAACCTTCTTTAACAAATTTCAATGAAGGTCCTAATTTAAAGGATGACTTCATCCCTCGAACTAATCCGCCTCCCTGAAGGTCCAAAATGATTGGGTGCAACCCGTCACCCGCTGGTAGATACAAATCGAAAAGCTGATAATCTTCTGAACCGTACTTTTGATTTTTGATCACACGGTCAACGTAATCAGGAATCTCAACAGGATCGATTGTCACCTGTGCATCTTTAAATAACATTCCCCCATCCTTTCTGTGTTTCACGTGAAACAGCCGGAAAATGTTTCACGTGAAACGCCATCAAAGAAAAGTAAAGAAAAAGCCAAGAAAGAATCTTAGCTTTAAGAAATATCAATGTTCTTTACTTTTTCTTAATCAATTTCATCCTTGCGACGATTATCCCACAAATAGGCGATCAACAAAATGACCGTCCCTAAATTGGCGCAAACCAGAGAAAAACCTTCCTGCTTGAAAATCCAACTTGCAATCGAAATAAACATCAAAACCAACGCGACAATCGTGACAATAACTGTTGTTTGCTTCATCCTTCTTCACTCTCCTTTTAGACTAACTCTTTTGCTTGCTTTCTGCTAGTGCCTGCAAAACCTTTTCCTGCAGCTCATTATTCTTTTTAATCAAATCGTTGTTTTCTCGCTGCAATTTTTGCAAAGCCATCATATCCTCATGGGGTTCATCATAACCCCATTTTTCACTCTCCGAATTAATTAACTTATTATTAATAAATTGGATTGTATAATAAACCGCCAACGCAATCGAAATCATTGTTAAAAACGAAGTGATAAACGCTGACCAAGCTTGTTGCGTTGCCGCAAAGTACATCGGATGGTTTGGGGTAAAGAGCCATCGCCAAACAAAGGAAATAAAGCTAGCTAACAAGCTCACTAAGTCTTTGATTGCTCCACCAAAAGCATTACCAACAACGACCGAAATCACAAAGGTCAACAGATTCGGTGCAAACAAAAAGCGACGGAAAGAAACCCAGCCAGCAGAAGACTTCTCAAACAGTAAATCTCGCTGCTCGATAAATTCATTTTTCCGTTTTTTTCTCGACATAATATCCTCACAACATTTGCAATATTCTTGTTATAAATTTATTATACGGCAATGTGATATAAAAATCAGGGTCTTTGTCTACTTTTTCAAAAAACCATAATGATAGAACAAATAGGTCGCACCAATCATCATTAAGAACATGATAATGATGGTCACCCACCAGCCCGAAGCACCATGAGCAAAAGGCAGATAATCGACGTTTTCACCATAAAAACCGGAAACAATCGTTGGAATCGTAAAGACAATTGAATAGACAGTTAAGACCTTCATCGTCCAGTTCAAATCCCGATTTCCCAGTGATCCTGTCGCATCTGCAACAGCATTAATCACTTCCATTGCTAAACCAGCCATGTCCCGCGCCTGCTCAACCTCGACCCGAACGGCATCTAATCGATCCAAATCAGCTTCTAAAACGTGATTTTCATATGAACGTCGGATTTGGTCAAACATAATTAAATCGTTTGCCAACGAATTTTGGAGGTAAATCATCTGAATTTGCAGATGCAATAAATCATTAGTGTGCTTCGTTAGTTGCTTACGGCTACTAAACTGTGCTTGAATCGCCCGTCGTTGTCGGTTAATCTCGGTAATTTCATCACCAAACATCGTCATTAATGGGTAAATACCCGTCACCATAAATTCAAAGACCGACATTTCATCATCATCCGAACGATGAAAGGTAGCATCACCAGTTAAAAAATTTTTCTTAATGTAGTCCGTTGGTCGATGCGCAAAAGTGTATAAATTACCATTAACCAAAACAATCCCTAAAGGACGGGTCAAAACTGGTTCCGGTTCAGCTGAGATGACATCTAAAATAATCAAGGCCTCATCCGCTTCAGGATCAAATTCCATTCGAACACTTTCGTTATGGTCATCCGCATAGCCAATCATTTGTTCTGTTAAACCATGGTCGTCCAAAAGAGTTTTCTCGTCTGCAGGACTCATATCAGTGATATGGTACCAAGAAAACTTCGGTGTCTGCTTTAACATCTCAATCATGATGACCCTCCCCCTCACTAATTTTCAAAAAAAATAACATTAGATATCATAGCAAAAAAAACAGTCTAATTAAACCATCGTTCGTCAAACTTTTAAGACCATCAAACGCTCTTCTTTACTATAAAAGTAATCAAAGAAAAAAACCACAGCAAGTCATTGCTGTGATTTCATTTAAACAATAAAAATTAACGCTTTTTACGCTTCTTTGAACGTTGGGCTTTGCGAACCTTACGCGCCTTTTCTTTTTCCAAAGCCAAGGCTTCTTCACGTTCGCGGCGCATCTTGAATGGGTTTTGCAAGAAGAATGTTTGTACCATCTGGAACAAGTTTCCAACCACCCAGTAAAGAGAAACGGCAGAAGGAACAGCCAAAGCCGTAAACAAAATTAGGAATGGAAAGACATATGGCATTGCCTTTGTCATCGCGTTTTGCTGAGGGTTAGCCTGCGTCGACAGCCAAGAAGAACCAAAGGTAAACAAGGCAGCCAAAATCGGTAAGATGAGATAAGGATCTTGGTGACCCAAATTCAACCAAAGGAAAGAACCTGAACGCAACACAGGTGAATTATGAATTCCCTGGTATAAGGCAATCAAAACCGGCATTTGAACTAACAAAGGCAGCATTGAGGCAAAAGGGGAAATACCACGATCCTTGTAAAGTTGCTGCTGGGCGGCAGCTAACAACTGTCGACTCTCAGTATCACGACCAGGATAAGTATCCTGCAAGACCTTAATTTCATCTTGCAAGCCCTGCATCTTCTTCATGGAATCGACCTGATAAACCATCAATGGCAAAATCAGGAAACGAACAAAGACCGTAAAAACAATGATTCCAAGTCCATATGAAGATGAGAACCAAGAAGAAACGCCCAAAATCGAGCGAATAAAGATGGCCACAAAGCCACCCCACAGGCCAGAACCGGCAACATGGCCGCTATATGAAAGGTCAGCAAGAACAATGCCAACAATGGCCAATGCTGCTAAGAGCAATGGCAAAAAACCAATTGTTTTTACCCATTTATTGATTCGAGTCATGATTTTCATCCTTTAAAAGTTTCGCAAGCTTTAGAACATGTTCAAGTTGTTTCTTAATAAAAGCTTGGGACTGGTGTGCTGCAGCTGGTCTGGCAATCACTAAAATATCAACATGTGAATCCAACTTTGGTTTTAATTCCAAAAAAGCTTGTCGAATTCGTCTTTTAACAAAAACCCGGTCATGAGCCTTGCCGACTTTTTTACCAACTGAAAGCCCAAGACGGAAATGTTTTTGATTCTGTTTTTTTAACCGATATAAGACAAAATACTTATTTGCCACCGATTGATGGTGGTCAAAGACGTTTTGAAATTCGGCTGGTTTTTTAATCCGAAATGTCTTGCGCATGGTCTCTTACCTAAATCACCGTTCACTTATGTACACAGGAAAACCCTGCATTAAAAATCCAATAAAAATAAAAAGGCCACTGCATGCAGCGACCTGATTAGGCAGATAATACCTTACGGCCCTTAGCACGACGGCGAGCCAATACCTTACGGCCATTGCTAGTGCTCATACGCTTACGGAAACCGTGTACGCGTTCGCGATGACGCTTCTTTGGTTGGAATGTACGCTTCATCTATATTTCCTCCATTAATAATTTGTCTGCAAAATTTCTTGCAATTCGAGACTAAGCATACCACGGATCCGCCTTTGAGGCAAGTTTTGCACCAAAGTCTCCAGCTAAAATACTAAAAATTTTAAAATCGGGTCAAATCAGCTTTCCACGGCTTTATCCAAAAGAAAACCACAAGGTTGTGGACACAAGGGGACAATAACTGTCTTTTCACACCTTATGCCCGACTTATCCACATATCCACAGGTTGGGGACTGCTTTCTGGGGATAACGTTGAAAAAGTCAGGAAAAACGAGCATAATCCCCTTTTCGACGTTGATAACTTTGTTGATATGTGGATAACCCGAAAATTTGTTCCCTTTCTTCTCCACATGACAGACAGTTATTAGTCCCCAAGCGGGATAACTTTCTTTTTATTCGCTTTCCTGTGGATAACTAGTCTTTCCCCCTTTTTTTTGCTATAATATTCAGCATAGCTTCATCCGTTATCTAATTTTTCTTGGAGATTTACATGTCAAAACAACTTGATCCCGACGTCCTCTGGAAAGAGGTCAGTCTCAGACTTTACAAAACAACCGGTCCTGTCAGTTTTGAAGCAATGATCGCCCCACTTACGCCAATTGGCTTTAAAGATGGCAAACTTGTTTTATCTGTCCCTGCCGACCATGCCGCTGATATCATCCAGGCATGGAATACACAACAATATGCCATGGACTTCGTCCAACATGCCAACGAAATTACCGGTGACTTCATTCGGCCAGAACTAAAGGTCGAAGAAGACAGCGAATCCGAAACAAACGCTCATTTCAACGGCTACAACGAACCCACCCAAATTCCTTTCTCCCAAGAAAACGATTTAAATTCTGATTTTACATTTGATAAATTCGTCAAAGGTGCCGGGAACGAAAACGCCTTAGCAGTGGCCTTGGCTGTTGCTGAAGCACCCGGCAAAGTTTACAACCCCTTCCTTATTTATGGAGGGGTTGGTTTGGGTAAGACACATTTAATGCAGTCCATTGGTAACGAATACGCCACTACCCATCCAAATGCCAGCATCAAATATGCGACAGCAGAAGACTTTTTAAATGACTTTACAGATTCACTTCGTGAAGGAAACAAGGCCGATTCCAATGCAACGGCTAAATTTAAAAAAACATACCGATCGCTCGATATGCTTTTAATTGATGATATTCAGTTTTGGTCGGGTAAGGAAAAAGTGCAAGAAGAGTTCTTCAACACCTTTAATGCCCTAACGAAGGCCGGCAAGCAAATTGTGATGACTTCTGACCGATACCCAACCGATATTCCTGACTTGCTGACTAGGTTAACCTCTCGCTTTGAAGCTGGCATTACTCAGGACATTCAAAAGCCTGATTTGCCAACCCGAGTCGCTATTTTGCGGAACTTGCAGGAACGTAATGATCTCGATATTCCAAACGAGGTCCTGGAATTAATTGGCGAAAAAATTGATACCAACGTCCGTTCTTTGGAAGGAGCCTTTCACAAGTTTGAAGCCAAGATTCGCTTCATGAACAAGCCGGCAACCATTGAAACGGCCCAATCAATCTTAACCGAGTTGAATATCGACCAAGGCAAAAAGATTACGGTGGAACGGATTCAAGAAACCGTCGCCAACTACTTTATGCAAACAATTGCCGATATGCAGGGATCCCGACGCCAGGCTGATTTAGTCACGGCAAGACATATCGCCATTTACCTCACCCGTACCATGACAAACAAATCATTACCCGATATTGGCCGATCATTTGGTGGCCGCGATCACTCATCCATTTCGCACGCCTACAACAAGGTAGCCGAACAGGTTGAAACGGAACCAAAAACAAAGGAACTGATTGAAGACCTCGCAAACGAGATAAAAAACGGGAAATAAGCCTTGTGGATAACACTTTCTTTTCTTTCAAGTTAGTCCCGAAGTTATCAACAGGCAAAAAGTGAGTAAATTAGGCCTCATTCATCAATCCCCCGTTTCCACAGCCCTTATTATTACTACTAGTTAAATAATACTAATATAATATAGATGTACCGACCATAAAGGAGGCCGTGCGCCATGAAATTTTCGATTAACCGTCAAGCCTTTATCAAAGCTTTAAATGATGTTGCTCGCGCAATTTCATCTCGAACAACCATTCCGATTTTGACAAACATTAAATTGGATTTGACTGAGGAAGATCTTGTCTTAACTGGATCAAATGCTGATATCTCGATTAAGATTGCACTGGAAGCCAGTGATACCACCAATGAATTGGTTGTTGAAAGTACAGGTGGCATTACTTTACCAGCAACTTTCTTTATTAATATCGTGAAGCATTTGCCTGCCGACAAGATGACACTTGAAATTGATGGTTTGCAAGCTTTGATTACTTCTGGCTCAGCATCATTTAAGATTAATGGCCAACCAAGTTCCGCTTATCCAAAATTACCTGAATTATCAGAAAGCAAATCATTAAAAGTTTCAGCTGCTCAATTAGTTGAAATTATTGCGCAAACAAAAATTTCGGCTTCAACGCAAGAAAGTCGGCCAATCTTAACGGGAATCCATTTAACGTTGGATGGGAATCAAATTAAAGCCGTCACAACTGATTCACACCGTTTATCGCAACGAATCGTAACGCTAACTGGCACTGAAAATACCGATAAGGTATCCGTGATTATTCCAGCAAAAGCCTTTAATGAATTGCAATCGTTGTTAGATGGACAAAACCGTGTTGAAATTAAGCTTTCAAGTAACCAGGCTGCTTTTATCTTTGGCAAGACAACTTTCTATTCACGCTTGTTGGAAGGGAATTATCCAGAAACTGATCGCTTGATTCCAAGTGAAGCAACTACCGAACTGCAAATTGATGCCGCTGCTTTATCAGGTGCTATCGATCGTGCTTCCCTGCTGTCACACGAATCACGCAATAACGTGATTTTGCTGACCATTAAAGATGGTCAAGCACAACTTTCTGGAAATTCACAAGAAGTTGGTCAAGTGAAAGAAGAGTTAACAGCTGAAAAGGTTGTTGGCGAAGATTTGGAAATTTCCTTTAACCCGGATTATGTTCGTGATGCCTTGCGCGTTTTGCAGGGAAAGACTGTTGAATTGAAGTTTACAACGAACTTACGGCCCTTCATCATTATTCCTGAGGGTGAAACCGATAATAAACAACTTCAGTTGGTAACACCAGTCCGCACATTTTAATCAATTTTTTAGAAAAAGACGGCTCATTCTGATGGCCGTCTTTTTTTGTGCCATTTTGCACAAAAAAGCCTTCTACTGCTTTTTTATTTGTTTAGTGTGAATGCCCAAAAGAAAGAAATTGAGCTAAAAACGGCTCTCAGGGGCAAATTAGCGTAAGTATGGTATAATAACGGGGTAAGTATTTACCAAGAAATCGGGGAAAACGATGGCTGAACGCGTAGCAATTAAAACCGCTTATATTACCCTGGCCCAGTTGCTTAAAATGGAAAACATTATTGCTTCTGGTGGGCAGGCAAAAGCTTTTCTCGCTGAGCAATCAGTGTTGTTAAATGGCGAAGAAGAAAATCGTCGGGGCAAGAAATTGTACCCAGGTGACCAGGTTGACTTCCAAGGAGCGCGCTATTTGATTGATCATCAAAGCGCAGAGGAAGATGCCGAAGAGGCTGAAAAACAGGCAATCTTAGCTCGGTTTGCTGCTGGCCAAAAGCAAGCAGCGCACAAGGAAAAGAAACGCCAAACAGCGATTTCTCGTCAACAACGGGCGAATAAAAAAGCGGCTCAGCGGTCATCGAATCAAAAGCCGAGTGGACCAGGCTCTTGGAACTAAGCGAGCTGTCCCTCAGCCATTTTCGTAATTACGATCAAACTGATTTGCATTTCCAAAGCGGGATTAACGTCTTTTTAGGGGAAAACGCCCAGGGAAAAACGAACCTCTTGGAAAGCATCTACGCGCTGGCATTGGCCCGCTCTCACCGAACAAAAACCGATAAGGATTTAATTCAGTGGGGACAAAAAGAGGCCAAAATTACTGGGCGAATCAAAAATCGCTTCGGTCAAACCCCCCTTTCCCTTTCTTGGTCGGCTAAAGGCAAGCAGGCTCGGGTTAATCACCTCGATCAATCCCGGCTGTCAACTTACATTGGCCAACTAAACGTCATTTTATTTGCTCCGGAAGACCTGGACTTGGTTAAGGGAGCGCCGACGGTTAGGCGCCGTTTTATCGATATCGAGTTTGGACAGATGAACAAACTCTATTTACAGCAAAGTAGCCAGTATAAAAAAATTCTCAAAGATCGTAACGCCTATCTGAAGGCTTGGGCACAGGGTGGCCAGCGTGACCAAATCTTTTTAGATGTCTTAACGGAGCAGCTAATTGACGTCGCTAGTCAAATTATTTTGGCGCGACAGAAATTTTTAAACAAATTAGAAGCTCAGGCAAATCAGATTCATCAGGAAGTAGCGAGTCAAAAAGAAGTTTTGACCTTGCATTACCAAACGGCGATTTCAGTTGAAGAGGATATGCAAAAAGACCAAGTACAAGAGGCCCTTTCGTTGGTCTTTGAGAAGAATGCCGATCGAGAGAAGCGGCAAGGCACTACTTTGGCAGGACCACATCGAGATGATTTTATTATTGATGTGAACCAAGCCAATGTGGCGGTTTTTGGGTCACAAGGACAACAGCGAACGGCGGCCCTTGCCCTAAAACTTGGTGAAATCGAGTTGATGCATCAAGAAACGGGTGAATACCCCGTTTTGCTCTTGGATGATGTTTTAAGTGAGTTGGATGCCAACCGGCAGACACACCTCTTAATGGCCATTCAAGACAAGGTTCAAACCTTTATCACAGCTCCTTCCCTAACGGAAGTGGCTCGTCAGTTGATTAAGGAACCTAAAATTTTTATCGTCAAGGCCGGTCATGTTCAAGTGGAAGAGTAGCCATGATGGCGTAAAGGAGAATGATGGCAGAGCAAGAGTATCCAGAAAATCAAGAAGTTGCCGCAGTAAATCCAGAAGAAACAAGTCAAATGCATACGGATGCGGATGCCTATAATGCGGACCAAATTCAAGTTTTGGAAGGCTTAGAGGCCGTTCGAAAGCGTCCAGGGATGTATATTGGGACAACGACGGCGCAAGGTTTGCACCACCTCGTTTGGGAAATTGTCGATAATGGAATTGATGAAGCCCTTGCTGGTTTTGCTAGCCATATTACCGTGACAATCGAGAAGGATAACTCCATCACCGTCACAGATGATGGTCGTGGAATTCCGGTTGATATCCAGTCAAAGACGGGCAAGCCAGCCTTGGAAACCGTCTTTACGATTTTGCATGCCGGTGGAAAGTTTGGCGGCGGCGGGTATAAGGTTTCTGGTGGTCTTCACGGTGTTGGAGCCTCTGTTGTTAATGCCCTTTCAACGTCACTGGATGTCCAAGTTGTTCGTGATGGCCAACTCTACTATATGGATTTCCAAACGGGTCATGTCAAAACCCCGATGACAAAAAAAGATGGGCCATTGCCAATCGAACGAGGTACAATCGTTCACTTCAAGCCCGATGCTGATATTTTCCAAGAAACAACCGTTTATAATTATCAAACTTTGTTAACACGAGTTCGCGAATTAGCCTTCTTGAACAAAGGGTTGCGGATTTCAATCGAGGATAAGCGCTCGGATGAACCACTGAAGGAATCTTTCCATTTTGAGGGTGGTATTAAGGAATACGTTTCTTTCCTTGATGAAGACAAGCAAGCTTTGTTTGATCAACCAGTCTATGTTGAAGGTGAAGAAAACGGCATCGTCGTTGAAGTTGCCTTGCAATACACAACTGGTGTCAAAGAAAACCTGAAGACATTTACCAATAACATCAACACCTATGAAGGTGGTACGCATGAAACCGGCTTTAAGACAGCTTTGACTCGCGTGATTAACGACTATGCTCGGAAGCAAAAGATTATTAAAGAAGGGGCCGAATCATTAACCGGAGAAGATGTCCGGGAAGGTATGACGGCCATTGTTTCAATTAAGCACCCAGACCCTCAGTTTGAGGGTCAAACAAAGACAAAGTTGGGAAATTCGGATGCCCGTCAGGCAACTGATCGGATGTTCTCTGAGACTTTTTCACGCTTTATGATGGAAAACCCAGCTGTCGCTAAGCAAATCGTTGAAAAAGGTTCGCTAGCACAACGGGCTCGTTTATCAGCCAAGCGAGCTCGCGAAATGACCCGAAAGCAGTCTGGTTTGGAAATTTCAAACTTGCCTGGTAAATTAGCCGATAATACTTCAAAGGATCCTGAAATTTCAGAACTCTTTATTGTCGAGGGTGATTCCGCCGGTGGTTCTGCTAAACAAGGTCGTAACCGCTTGACACAGGCTATTTTGCCAATTCGTGGAAAAATCTTGAACGTTGGGAAAGCAACGCTTGACCGGGTTCTGGCCAACGAAGAAATTCGTTCCCTCTTTACAGCCTTGGGTTCTGGTTTTGGGGATGACTTTAATGTTGAAAAGGCCAATTACCACAAGATTATTATCATGACGGATGCCGATGTCGATGGCGCTCATATTCGAACATTGTTGTTGACGCTGTTCTACCGCTACATGCGTCCAATGGTTGATGCTGGCTATATTTATATCGCCCAGCCACCTTTGTACGGTGTTTCTTTGGGAAATTCCAAGAATATGACTTATTTGGATTCCGATAAAGAACTAGAAGACTACTTGGCTCAATTACCAAGTAATGCTAAGCCAAAGGTTCAGCGGTATAAGGGTCTTGGAGAGATGGATTATGATCAGTTAGCGGATACAACGATGGACCCTGCTAATCGACGGTTGTTACGGGTTGACCCGGCCGATGCCGAAGAAGCCGATGCTGTGATTGATATGTTAATGGGTGGCGATGTGCCACCACGGCGTCAGTTTATCGAGGATAACGCGGTCTTTGTTCAAGACCTCGATATTTAATTGTCGGTCGTGTTTGACGAGGAGTAAACGAAATGCCAGAAGAAATGGATACTCGGATTCAAAATACGCATTTGTCCGAGCAAATGAAGACATCATTCTTGTCCTATGCCATGTCAGTAATCGTGGCCCGGGCATTGCCTGATGTCCGCGATGGAATGAAGCCCGTTCATCGTCGAATTTTGTATTCGATGATTGAACAAGGCAATACGCCGGATAAGCCCCATAAGAAATCAGCCCGTATCGTCGGGGATGTTATGGGTAAATACCACCCTCACGGTGATTCAGCAATTTATGAATCAATGGTCCGGATGGCACAGGATTTTTCATACCGCTACATGCTTGTTGACGGCCACGGAAACTTTGGTTCTGTCGATGGTGATAGTGCCGCTGCCATGCGATATACCGAAGCACGTTTGTCGAAAGTGGCGATGGAAATGGTCCGTGACCTGAACAAAGATACGGTCGATTTTGTGCCGAACTACGATGGTGAAGAACGCGAGCCAGAGGTTTTGCCTGCTCGAATCCCAAACCTCTTGGTCAACGGGGCAACGGGAATCGCCGTTGGAATGACAACCAACATCCCAACGCACAATTTGGGTGAAGTTATTTCGGCCTTGCATATCTTGATGAACAATCCGGAAGCAACAACCGCTGATTTGATGGAAGCATTGCCTGGTCCTGATTTCCCAACTGGCGGTATCGTGATGGGTAAGGCTGGGATCCGAAAGGCCTACGAAACTGGTCGTGGGACGATTACGATTCGGGCCAAGGTCGATATTGAAACGACAAAATCAGGTCGGGAGCAGATTATTGTAACCGAACTCCCCTATGCCGTTAACAAGGCGCGCTTGATTGAACGAATTTCGGAGTTAGCTCGCGATAAGAAGATTGAAGGCATTACCGGTATTCGCGATGAAACCGATCGTGAAGGCTTGCGAATTTCAATTGACGTTAGACGGGATTCTTCCGCTTCAGTTATTTTAAATAACTTGTACAAGCAAACCCTTTTGCAGACTGGGTTCTCTTTCAACATGTTGGCCATCGACCATGGTGCCCCTAAGACACTGAGTTTGAAGGAAATCCTGGTTGCTTATCTGAACCACCAGCGTTCTGTTATTCGTCGTCGGACGATCTTTGACTTAAAGAAGGCCGAAGCACGGGCACATATCTTAGAGGGCTTGCGCATTGCCCTCGACCACATTGATGCAATTATCAATATTATCCGTTCATCTAAGACATCTGATGAAGCCAAGACGCGCTTGATTGAAGGTTACGACCTTTCTGACAAGCAGTCACAGGCTATTTTGGATATGCGTTTGGTCCGGTTGACCGGTTTGGAACGCGATAAGTTAGAGGATGAATACCAAAAGTTGGTTGCTTTAATTGCTGATTTGAAAGATATCTTGGCCCACCAGGAACGAATCGATCAGTTGATTTACGATGAATTACTTGAAATTCAAAACCGCTTTGGTGACCTACGTCGGACTGAATTACAAGTCGGTGATGTGACCAGCATCGAAGACGAAGATTTGATTGAAGAAGAAGATGTGATTGTTACTTTGACCAATAACGGCTACATCAAGCGAGTGCCAGCGAGTGAATTCAAGGCACAAAACCGTGGTGGCCGTGGTGTTCAGGGAATGAATCTGAATGATGAAGACTTTGTAGACCAGTTGGTGAACCTTTCAACTCACGATTCCCTCTTCTTCTTTACCAACAAGGGGAAGGTCTATCGGATGAAGGGTTACGAAATTCCTGAATACGGTCGTCAGGCCAAGGGAATCCCCGTAATTAATCTTTTGAACTTTGAAGAAGATGAAAAGATTCAAACTCTTCTTTCTGTTAACGGTAATCCGGCTGAAAGCCAGGATAACCTTTTCTTTGTCACCCGTAAGGGTGTTGTCAAACGAACACAGGTGCAAGACTTTGCCCATATCCGGACGTCCGGTTTGAAGGCCTTGACCCTTCGCGACGATGATGAAATTTTGAAGGTCTTGCAGACAGATGGCTTGCAAAATATTGTGATTGCCACGATGAATGGTTACTCTGTGACCTTTGCGGAAGAAGCGGTCCGTCTCATGGGTCGTGGCGCCGCGGGTGTTCGAGGAATCAACTTGCGTGACGGGGATGAAGTAATTGGTGCCGATATCCTAACGCCAGACTCTAAGGTTTTTGTGATTAGTCAAAAAGGCTATGGAAAGCAAACAGCTGCCACAGAATACCCTGTGAAGGGCCGTGGTGGTAAAGGAATTAAGACAGCAACCATTACCGAAAAGAACGGACCTTTGGCCGGAATGGTCACGGTTGATGGCGATGAGGACATCATGGTCACGACTGATCAAGGCGTCATGATTCGTTTCAGCGTTGATACGGTTAGTCAAACTAGTCGAGCAACGCAAGGCGTTCGTTTGATTCGTTTGGAAGACGACAGTAAGGTAGCAACCTTGACGAAATTGGAACCGGTTGAGATGGACGCTGAGAGTCCAGAAGCTGCTTTGGTTGAAAGCCAGGAAGAAGCAGATAATAGCCAGTCCCCCGTTAGCGACCAAGTTAGTGACTTAGTTGCTCGAGCAGAGGCTGACCAAAACGATACAGATTCTGAACAATAATTAAAATAAAACGCCACGGTATTGAAGGATGAATCGTCCTTGATTGAAAGACCGTGGTTTTTTTTACCAGAAGTCAAGCTTATCAAGGGTTTTGACTTCTTTTCTTTTGCTAAAACTAATGATTTTATTTTGGATAAAAATGAGAAAGTTGACATTTTAAACTCATCAATATATAATCATTTTAGATTAAGAGAAAAGAGGAGGACCACTCATGCGAATGTGTATGCAACGAACATATCGAGAACGTGATAAACACAAAAGTTGAGAAGATGGTCCTCAAAATAAGTTACGCATAGATTTTCGTTGCATTGTTTGATAATAGCTACCAGTAGTATTAGATGACTTTTGGAATGGAGCAAGATGCGATTGAAAGGCAACTTCAATTTTTGGAGTTGCTTTTTTTGTGGCTTTTTTTTGAGGATACCGTTGATTCTCGTTGTGGAAATAGGGAGAATTTTATGTCTTGGATATACATCCAACAGGCAATTCCGGCTTTTATTAACGGCTTTTTTCTAACGTTAAAATTGGCCACCATTGGGATTATCGGTGCCCTTTTGCTAGGAATTGTTGTTGCGTTTTGGCTTTACTATCAAGTTATTGGCCACCATGTATTGCGGCTTTATATAGCCGTCTCACGAAATACGCCGTTACTAATCCAACTATTTTTTATTTACTATGGCTTGCCGGGCATTGGTTTAAAAATACCGGCCGAGCAGACAGCCATCCTTGGCCTGATTTTTCTAGGTGGGTCTTATATGGCCGATGCTTTCTTAGGTGGCCTGGAGGCAGTGCCTAAGATTCAGGTGGAATCAGGGCAAGTGGTTGGATTAAGTACCTGGCAACTGGCACGATATGTTATTTTTCCGCAAGGAATTTTGTATTCGCTGCCAGCGATTGGTGCCAATATTATTTTTTTAATTAAGGAAACGTCCATCTTTACAGTGATTGCCATTCCCGAGATTACCAATACGGCATTAGACCTGATTGGTCAAAATTATCGCAGTAATGAATATTTATTAATGATGGTTGTTAGTTATGCAATTATTTTAATTCCCCTTTCGCTGGGACTTTCTTGGTTTGAAAGGAGGCTGCGCCGTGTTAACTTCAGCAATTAATCTTATTCTGGCTGGAACGAACCTTAGTCGATTGATTGAGGGGTTGGGTGTGACGATTGAAATTTCTTTTTTGTCCATTTTCTTTGGCACAATTCTTGGTGGCTTTTTGGGTTTGTTGTGGTCGAACGTTACAGGGGTTGAACGAGGATTTTTCCGCACTTATTTGGAAATTTTTCGAATCGTGCCAACGATTCCCCTGCTCTTTTTGTTTTATTACACTTTTCCGCGGGATTTAAATTTCAATTTACCCGCAACAGTAGTGAGCGTTTTGGTTTTCTCACTATGGTTTGGCGCCGAATTTTCAGATATTGTCCGTGCCGCGGTTCAGTCGGTTGCGAAGGGACAAAAAGAAAGTGCCTATGCAATTGGACTGACGACTTGGCAGAGTTATCGCTACGTCCTGCTACCTCAAAGCTTGGTCAATATCTTGCCAGCATATATTAATTTGAGTACGCGGATTATTAAGACAACTTCTATCTTGTTATTGATATCTGTGACGGAAGTCATTACGGTTGGCCAGCAAATCATTGAAGCCAATTCGTCGAATCGAGCGGTACCACTTGTCGTTTACGGTCTAATTGCCCTTTTTTATTTTTCAATCAATGGCACCCTCACCTGGTTAAGCAAGAAAATTGAAAGGAAAGTCGTTGCTAATGACAGATGAAATAATTCAAGTAAGGCACTTAAATAAAAAATTTGGCGACAAAGTCGTTTTAACAGATATTAACCTCACCATTCCCAAAAATAAGGTAACCGTGGTTCTGGGGCCATCTGGTTCAGGGAAATCAACGTTGATTCGTACTTTTAATGGGCTCGAATCATTTGATAGCGGCGATTTAGAAATTTTCGGTCAAAAGATTGACCCACATGATAAAAAAGCCTTTGCGGTCATCAAACATGAAATTGGCATGGTCTTTCAAAGTTATGATCTCTTTCCGAATCGAACGGTGATGCAAAACATTACCTTAGGACCATTGAAAGTTCAAAAAAGAAATGAAAAAGAAGTTCTTGGCCAGGCAAGGCAATTACTTGCTGAAGTCGGATTAGAAAAATTTGAAAATTATTATCCACGGCAATTATCCGGGGGTCAAAAGCAACGAGTGGCCATAGTGCGTGCGCTGATTTTAAATCCAAAACTAATGCTCTTTGATGAAGTAACGGCATCACTTGATCCGGAAATGGTTCGTGGGGTCTTGGGAATTCTCAAACAATTAGCCGAGCAGGACTTAACGATGGTTGTGGTCACCCATGAAATGAATTTTGCCAAACAAGTTGCTGACAAGGTCATCTTTTTGGATAGCGGTGAAATTGTGGAAGAACAAGCTGGGCAAAAATTCTTTCAGGAACCACAAACAAAACGGGCTCGCGTTTTTTTGGAGAGTATGTCTTTTTAGAACAAAGAAACTAGGTATTAATTAAGATTAATAAGGAGAAAAACAATGAAAAAGAAAATTATTTGGTCATTAGTAGCTGTGTTGGTTATTATTGTTGGTATTTTTAGTGTCCATGCGCTCACCTCAAAGGACAGTTCAAGTCAAAATGGTCGCACTATTCAGCAAATTAAAAAATCTGGTGAAATTAAAATTGCTGTCTTTGGTGATTTGAAACCTTACGGTTGGGTTGATCAAAACGGTAATCGTCAGGGATACGATATTGCTTTGGCTAAGAAAATCGGCCAAGACCTCGGCGTTAAGGTTAAGTACGTGCAGGTTAACGCCAATGCCCGAGTTGATGCTCTTAATTCTGGCAAGGCCGACATTGCCCTCGCTAATTTCACGGTCACGCCAGAAAGAAAGCAAGTAATTGATTTTGCCAAACCATACATGAAGGTTTCAATCGGTGTCGCTTCAAAGAAAGCAAGCTTAATTACCAACGTTAATCAGTTAAACGGTAAGAATTTGATTGTCAACAAGGGAACAACGGCTGAAACATACTTTACGCAAACGTACAAAAATGCCAAGTTATTGAAGTTTGACTCAAAGACACAACAGTTTGCTGCCTTGAGCGACGGACGAGCAGATGCCATTACGGATGATAATTCATATCTCTTTGCCTGGGTTAAGGATCACCCAGACTATCAGGTCGGCATTAAGCAATTAGGTGACCAAGCCTATATCGCCCCAGGTGTTCAAAAGGGTAACAAGAGTGTTTTGAATTGGACTAACGATGAAATTAAGAAGTTGAACAACAACGGCTTCTTTACGGGCGATTATCAACAGAACTTGGCACCGTTCTTTGGGGATGATGTTAAGGCAAGTGATATTACGATTAATAAGTAATTTTGAATGACTTATCCCTCCCCTTTGTTTATCCAATCGTTTAAATCAGTTTTCAAAAAAACATCACAACCACACTATCCGTGGTCGTGATGTTTTTTTTTTAATCATTGCGCTTGAAGTTTGGATTTTCATCTTTGCTTGGTGGTTGAGTAAACCAAGTCGTGTGCATTCGGACTTCGCTTGCATAGCGACGAGAAACGGGTAAGGCATTGCCGGTTGAGAGCGTAATAATTTTTTTCTTGGGTTGGTAGTCCTTTAAGTAGTTTAAATTAATCGCAAAGCTTGAGTGAATTTGACAAATATCTTTATGGAGTGGGACAACGGTTTTAAGTGTGGCCCTGATTTTTGTGATACGGTCGTGTTCATGCAAAATAAGGTGATGAGTCCCCTTTTCACATGAGATATAAATGATATGTGTTAGGTCAATTAAAATTGACCGTGTTCCGTTTGGAAAACGCACAAAAATTGGTTTTGTATAAAAAAATTTTGTGAAGATTGTACTGAGCTTTTTCAATGGCACGTAAAAGACGCTTTTGAAAAGCTAAATCACGGTCATTCTTAATAATGAAGTCTAAAACCCCTACTTGGTACTCGAAACAGTAGTTAGCCAATCGACTGTCTTCCGCTAAGAGAATGATTTGGGCGTTGGGATTGTTCTTCTTAACTAATTCGGCAGTTTGAAAGCCAATTTTTTCGTGACCACGGATTTCCAAATCAATAATTAAAATTGGACCTCTTTTATTTGAATGAATCGCGAGTAAAAGTTCTCGTGGAGTTTCAAAAATATGTGGATCGGTTAAAATTTTACGGAACAAGCGCTGGTCACGCTTCTTTGTTGTTAGAATATAGCAAGCCATATTCGCCTCCTTTCCCGTTTAGAAACCTTTCTAAATAAATGGATGAAATTGATAAGTACTATTAGTTAAGGCAGATTACAAGTTTAATTCGAACGCATCCGTAAAAACTTCCAATGGTGTTTGATAATGATGTAATTTCATGGGCCGCTTGTTAATGAGTTCAACCGCCTCATATAA
>NZ_CAUZLS010000007.1:0-101785 GCF_963580785.1 Fructobacillus cardui
ATTATATGAGGCGGTTGAACTCATTAACAAGCGGCCCATGAAATTACATCATTATCAAACACCATTGGAAGTTTTTACGGATGCGTTCGAATTAAACTTGTAATCTGCCACATTTATTTTAATCTGTTGTAGGAAATTATTATCTTGAAGCATTTATTATTTTTGATTTGAAGTTTAAAAGTTAGAGTATATTATTTAGCAGTCTCTAGGAGTGGTATTCAATAGGTATCAATATTTCATATCAAAAGTAAGACTATTTGATTTTTGTATGTGTAGCTCTTGGCTTATGGCATGATTAAATGATTAGCCTTAACAGGAGATATCGATTATCATTCAGATTGACAAATATAAGATTTTTCTATTCATTCAAATCAGATAGATATAAGAGCAAACGGTTTTTCCGTTTGCTCTTATTTGTTTGCTGGTAAATTGCGTTATACTGGATTTAAAGTAACTTGAAGGGACGGAACAACCGCTGATGAAGAAAATCGATGGACATGTGCACTTAGTCCAAGAAATTGCCGGGCTAAATGGGAAGGGGCGCTTAAACGCTTTGGGAAATGGTGAGGCCATCTGGGACGATGGAACCAAGATTAAGCTGATTCCCGATGGCTGGGGTGAGACTAATTTGACTGCGGAGTCCTTTTTAAAGGTCATGGATGCTCATGGCATCGAAAAGGCGGTTTTGCTGCAGGGAAGCTTGAACGGCTACCAAAATTATTATACTTACCAAACTGTGCAACGTTATCCTGACCGTTTTATTGGCGCCTTTGCGGTGGACCCTTTTGCTGAAAATGCCTTGTCCATTGTTCGCTGTCATGTTGAGGACTTGGGCTTTCGGGCCATCAAATTAGAAATTAGCCAGGGTGGCGGCCTTCACGGTTACCACCAAACAACACCGTTTCGCTTGGATACAGATACGAGAATGGGGCAAATTTTTCATTATTTGGCCAACTACCCTGGCTTTACGGTGACAGTCGATTACGGCAGTGCCGAGCAAATTAGTCACCAACCAGAAGCAATTGCCATCTTGGCGGCTCGGTACCCACAGTTGGACTTTGTGGTATGCCACCTATCGTTTCCAGATGACCAGCATTTGAATTTTTTGGAAAATACGTTGCAACTCTTTGCACCGCATTCAAATATTGTGGCTGATTTGTCAGCCATTCAGGATATCTTGGGCGAAACGGCGTTGCCATTTGAAAAAAGTCGGCGGGCGGTGGCATTGGCCAAAGAAATTTTGGGCAGCAAGCGCCTTATTTGGGGGACCGACTCGCCATGGTCTGCCACCTTTAATTCATATGAACATTTAGCGGGCTGGTTGGAAGAGAGTGGCCTGTTCACTGAGGATGAGTTGGCCGATGTTTATTATGGGACGGCTGACCGCATTTACTTTAAGGAAAGTGCGGTAGCAGCGGCCCAACAAGCCGATGACCCACAAAACTGATTTGGAGGAGGCCAGGTGATGACTATTTTTGATGAGATTAAGGCGGATCCCGCTAATGCGGCCTATACCAAGGCGGGCTGGGATCCGATTTACAGTGCGCCGGCCACGGCCAAGATTTTAATTATTGGCCAAGCACCAGGACTGAAGGTGCAAGAAACTGGCATCATGTGGAACGATGCCTCTGGTGACCGGTTGCGAGATTGGCTCGGTGTGTCCAAGCAAACCTTTTATGAGTCGGGGAAAATTGCCGTGATTCCGATGGATTTCTATTATCCGGGCAAGGCGAAGTCGGGTGATAAGCCACCGCGGAAGGGAATTGCCGAGAAGTGGCATCCACGCCTGCTGGCGGCAATGCCAGATATTCAGCTGACGATTTTAGTTGGTTCGTATGCTCAAAAATATTACTTAGATTTGCCAAAATCAGCAACCTTAACGGCAACGGTTAAGGACTTTGATCGTTTCTGGCCTAAGTATTTGCCAATTGTTCATCCATCCCCACGGAATAACATTTGGTTGAAAAAGAATCCTTGGTTTGAGGAAGAGATTGTACCGGACTTGCAGAAACGGGTGGCGCAGCTGCTTTCGGCCAAGGACTGAATGCATCGGAGTGGCGGGGCCGGATTCGATGAACTTTGCTGCTTGCGACTTTGGGCTGAGAGTACCAAATTTGCAGGTCCAGGTGCTTTTTAGCTGCTTGCGACTTCGACCAAGGACTGATTTTTTAAATAGTGTCATAACAAAAGGCTAGGAATGTGTTCCTAGCCTTTTTAAATTTGCCTAAAAATCCAGACGAGGGCGATGCTGCCAAGCAAGAAGAGTAGGTTCCAACTGGTAAAGACGATAAAGAAGTAGCGGGCATCCTGGCGTGTGAGATGCTTGCGAACCTGGCGGTAGGCCAATAAATTTGCTAATGAGGCTACTAATGTACCGAACCCACCGACTGAAACGCCCAAAAAGAGTGCCACTTTATAGGAAGTAAACGGCGCAAGTAGGGCTGCTGTTGGGACATTAGAGAGACCTTGGCTGACGAGGGCACCCGTGATGAAGGTTTGCCAAAATGATTGGCCAGCCCATTTTAAAAATGTGGCGAGCTGTGGTAATCGGATGAGGGCACCGACAATCAGAAAGAAGTTGGCAATCAGCCATACGACACCATAATCAACTGTTGTCAGTGATTGGCGGTTAATTGTAATGGCTAAAATCAGGGCTATGATTAAACCGAAAAAAGCGGGAATCAGGCCTAACAGGCTGGATAAGACGGCTAGGGAACCAAGGACTAACCAGGTCAGGGTTCCTTTTTTGATTGGTAGGGTAGGATGCTCTTGCTGGGGCAACGGTTCTCGTTTTAGACCGAGGAGTCCTAGCGGCAATGTCACCAGGCCAATTAGCAGGAGGGCGGCCGTCGGTAGGAGATGCCTGATTTGACTAAAGACCAAATTGATCAGGCAAATGCCCAGATTGATGCGGCCGTGAAGGCTGGTCAAGGTCAAATTGATAGTGCAGCTGGTGTTGCGACTGCTTTGAAGAATGGTGAAGATGCGGTGGATGCTGTTAAGGCGACTGCCCAGACCACCAGTGAGACAACAGTTGCCAATGAACAGAAGACGGCTAGTGATGCGATTGATGCTGCCGCCGCCAAGGCCAAGGCTGCTATTGAAGGCATGGACCCACTGTCAGATAAGGCGGATCGTGAAGCCCAAGTTGAAAAGGATGCAGCTGCTGCCAAGGCAGCGATTGCCAAGGCAACGAACCAAGCCGACATCACGGTGGCCCAGAACAACGGAACCGATACGTTGAATGCCGACACGGCTGCCGCCCAGTTGAAGTCGACGAAGGAAGCTGCTGATGCTGAATTGACCAAGTATGGTCAGGATGCAAAGAACAAGATTGCGGCTATGCCTGATTTGACCAAGGACCAAATCGATCAAGCAAATGCCTAGATTGATGCGGCCGTGAAGGCTGGTCAAGGTCAAATTGATAGTGCAGCTGATGCAGCTGGTGTTGCGACTGCTTTGAAGAATGGTAAAGCAACAGTCGATGCTGTCCAAGCCCAGTCACAAAACAGTAGTGATGCGATTGTTAAGACTGCTAAGGACGCAGCTAACTCGGCTATTGATGCTGCGCCTACTAAAGCCAAGGCTACTATCGATGCTTTGAATCCGCTGTCAGATAAGGCGGACCGTGAAGCTCAGGTTGATAATGATGCTGCTGCTGCTAAGCAAAAGATTGCGCAAGATACGACGACTGAACAGGTTACTACTGATCAGCATAGTGGTTTAAACGCGATTAATAACGATGTAGCTGCCGCTCAAGTTAAGAGTGCGCAAGAGGATGCAGTAGCTCGCTTGCGGGCATACGCCGATAATGCCGAAGCTGCTATCGCCAAGTTGCCTGATTTGCCAGCAACTGATTTGGCGGATGCTAAAGCGAAGATTGAAGCGGAAGTTGACGCTGGTAACAAAGCAATTACTGCTACGCAAACGGTCGATGATGCAAAATCAGCTTTGACTGCTGCCGAAAAAGCAATTGATGCTGTTTCCACAACGGCTCAAGGTCAGAGTAATCAAGTCGTTTCTGGTGCTAAGCAGGATGCTAAGAATGCTATCGAGGATGCTGCCGCTAAGCCTAAGGCAACGATTGAAAACTTGTCACCTCTGTCTGCAGCAGAAAAGCAGGCAAAGGAAGATCAGGTTTATTAAGATGCTAAGGATGCTACACAAAATATCGATAATGCAACGGATACCGATGCGATTACGCAGGCAAAGCAAGCTGGTATTAACAACATCAACCAAGATGTTTTGAATTCACAGATTGAAAATGCTCAGCGTGATGCTGCTGCTCGACTTTTGGGCTATGCAAATCAGGCAAAGCAGACGATTGCTGCCCTTCCTGATTTGACCAAAGACCAAATTGATCAGGCAAATGCTGATATCGATGCGAAGGTTAAGACTTGGACGAACAATATTAACCAGGCACAAAGCATAGCTGATGTTCAAACGGCATTGGCCAATGGTGAAAAAGATATTAACAATACGAGCTTAATCGCTCAAGGTCAGAGTCAACAAACAGTGACAAAGGAAAAGAACGCTGCTAACAGCGTGATTGACGATGCCGCTGCGAAGGCGAAGGCTGCTATTGATGCCTTGAATCCTCTATCGGATAAGGCAGACCGTGAAGCCCAAGTTGATAAGGATGCTGCGGCTGCTAAGGCAGCGATTGCCAAGGCAACAAACGCAACTGATATTGATACAGCTCAAAAGGCTGGAACCGATACGTTGAATACCGATACGGCTTCTGCTCAATTGAAGTCAACGAAGGAAGCTGCCGATGCTGAATTGACGAAGTACGGTCAAGATGCCAAGGATAAGATCGCGGCCATGCCTGATTTGACTCCTGACCAGATTAAGTAGGCTGATAGCGATATTGATGCAGCTGTGAAGGACGGACAGTCTAAGATTGACGCAGCTACCGATGCCAATGGTGTTGCGACTGCCTTGAAGAACGGTGAATCTGCAGTGGATGCTGTTAAGGCAACTGCCCAGACGAATAGCGATACAACGGTTGAAAAGGAAAAGGCTGCAGCTAATAGTGTCATTGACGATGCTGCTGCGAAGGCGAAGGCTGCCATTGATGGTTTGACACCATTGTCAGACAAGGCAGCCCGTGAAGCTCAAGTTGAAAAAGATGCTGCGGCTGCTAAGGCAGCAATCAACAATGCAACAAATCAGGCTGATATCACGAAGGGCCAAAAGGCCGGAACCGATGCGTTGGACACCGACACGGCTAACGCCCAGTTGAAGTCAACGAAGGCAGTTGCCGATGCTGCCTTGGCTAAGTATGGTCAAGACGCTAAGGATAAGATTGCGGCCATGCCTGATTTGACTCCTGATCAGATTAAGCAGGCTAACGCTGATATTGATGCGGCTGTGAAGGCTGGTCAAGGTCAGATTGATAGTGCAACGGATGCCAATGGTGTTGCGAAGGCTTTGGCAGATGGTAAGGCGAACGTCGATAAGGTTCAAGAGACCGCTCAGACGAATAGTGATACAACGGTTACTAAGGAAAAGAACGCTGCTAACACCGTGATTGACGATGCCGCCGCTAAGGCGAAGGCTGCCATTGATGGTTTGACACCATTGTCAGATAAGGCTGCTCGTGAAGCGCAAATCGATACGGATGCTCAGAATGCCAAGGCAGCGATTGCCAAGGCAACGAACAAAGCGGATATTGATACAGCTCAAAAGGCCGGAACCGATACGCTGAATACTGATACGGCTGACGCTCAGTTGAAGTCGACTAAGGAGGCTGCCGATGCTGCACTGGCCACTTACGGTCAAGCAGCAAAAACCGCCATCGCCAAATTACCTGATTTGACCCCTGACCAAATTAACCAGGCGAATGCCCAGATTGATGCGGCTGTGAAGGCTGGCCAAGGTCAAATTGATGCAGCAACGGATGCCAACAGCGTTGCAACCGCTTTGCAGAATGGCAAGACCGCTATCGATAAGATTGCAGCTGATGCAGCAAGTGCAAGCGGTCAAGCGGTTGCTAAAGCAAAGACCCAAGCTAAGACAGCTATCGACAATGCCGGCGGCCAGGCCAAGACAACGATTGATGGTTTGACAGCTCTTGTGGATGCCCAGAAGGGTGCTGATAAGGCCAAGGTCGATCAGGATGCAGCTGCTGCGAAGGCTAAGATTGATCAGGCCACGACAACGCAGGGAATCAAGCAGGCTTTGGATGATGGCTTGGCAACAATCCAAAAGGATGTTGAAAACTCGATTTTGGACAATACCAAGGCGGATGCTGATAACCAGTTAGCTGGTTATGCCCAAGCGGCCAAGGATAAGATTGCTCATTTGCCAAACCTAACACCTGAAGAAATCGCCCAAGCTGATCGCGAAATTGATGAAATTGTCGCACAGGGTAAGAAGGCGATTGATCAAGCCGCAGCTGAAAATGAAGTGAAAGCTTCTGTTCAGACGAATAAGGAAAAGATTGATGGCGTGGTCGCTAATGCTCAAACTGAAAGTGACCGGCAGAAGCCAGTTGCCAAGGCTGCTGAGCCTGCGCCGCAACCAGAACCTACTCCAAAGCAAGCGCCTGTCTTACCAATGACTAGTCGTTTGCAGAAGTATCACACGGATACGAAGTTCTTGCCATTGGCAATGATTGGCATGCTGGCTCTCTTGGCTGGTAAGCGCCGTCGTCAACGTGATGATAAAAAATAAGGCGAATCGACTTGTTTCAAGTATTGACAGTTATTAAAAAACTGCTAAACTTAGAAATAGATTAGCCGATGAGCAGGAGAAGATGAAACTTGGACAAAAAGCGATCTGACGGTTGGTGTAAGTCAGACAATAGTTTCATTAGAAGACACCTGGAAGGTTGCTGTTAACCCAGCCGTTTATCCGCGTTATGGATGAAAGCGTGTTGATACACGAAACTAAGGTGGTACCGTGCTCGAAAGCGCCCTTAACAACTTTGCCGATTTGGCAAGGCTGTTAGGGGCGTTTTTTATTACTAATCGTTTCTGACTATTTTAATGATGATAATGGAGGCGACGCATTGGCGTCGAATAGATGAGATGGGAAAAGCTAATTTTCAACGGCCCAAGGGGACCGCGGACTTATTTGAAGAAAACGTGCGCGAATGGCAGCGAATTGAACAACAAGCGCGGAAGATTTTTGCCCGTTATGGTTATGGGGAAATCAGAACGCCGATGTTTGAAGCCTTTGACGTCTACGCTCGTTCGGCCGGTGATACTTCCGATGTCGTGACCAAGGAAATGTACGACTTTAACGACAAGGGTGACCGTCACATGGCCTTGCGTCCTGAAGGAACGGCCGGTGTCGTTCGTGCTTATGTTGAAAATAAGCTCTTCGGGCCAGAACACGAAAGCCCATACAAGATTTTTTATATGGGCCCAATGTTCCGTTATGAACGTCCACAAGCTGGTCGCTTCCGTCAATTCCACCAAATCGGGGTTGAGGCGTTTGGCTCAAAGGAACCAAGCCTGGATGCCGAAGTGATTACGATGGTGGTTAAGTTCTTGGCCTCATTAGGATTAAAGGATTTGAAGGTTGCCTTGAATACTTTGGGTGACCAAGGCTCACGCCAGGCTTACCGAGATGCACTGGTTGCTTACTTGCAACCACACGCAGCTGAATTGTCAAAGGATTCACAGACTCGGTTGGAAAAGAATCCTTTGCGAATCTTAGATTCTAAGGATGAAAATGATCAAAAGATTGTTGCGGATGCGCCAACGATTTTTGATTACTTGTCAGAAGAATCAAAAGCTCATTTTGCAGCGGTTAAGGGCTACTTGGATGACTTGGGAATTGATTATGAAATTGATCAAACCATGGTTCGTGGCCTGGATTACTATAATGACACGATTTTTGAGGTTATGACGACAGATCCAAACTTGAAGGGGGCTGCAACCATCGCTGGTGGTGGTCGCTACTCTGGCTTGGTGGAAGAATTTGGTGGCCCAGAAACACCAGGAATCGGCTTTGGTTTGGGTGTGGAACGATTGATTTCACTCTTGCAAGCTCAGGGACAAGCAGAGATGAAGCCGGCAGGCCTTGACTTCTACCTTGTGCACATTGGTGAGGATACACAAGCCAAGACGCTTGAATTGGCAACTGCCTTGCGTGACCTGGGCTATTCCGCTGACTTGGACTTTACGGGTCGGTCAGTGAAAGCACAGTTTAAGACGGCTAACCGTCGTGATGCTCGCTTTGTGATTACCCTAGGTGAAGAGGAGGTGAAGACAAATCAGGTTCAGATCAAGGATATGGCGACCGGCCACCAAGCTGATTTGGACTTGGCCAAGGTTCAAAATGATTTGGCAGGGATTGTGAAGGCACTGGAAGCAGAGGAGAAATAAAAAATGAAACGAACGACTTATGCTGGTTTAGTTGATGAACAATATATCGGTCAAACGGTGACGTTGGCTGGTTGGGTACAAAAGCGTCGTAACTTTGGGGACCTGGTCTTTATTGATTTGCGTGACCGCGAGGGAATTGTTCAGTTAACTTTTTCTGCTGCTAACCAGGCAGCCCTTGATGTAGCCCAGGGTGCTCGTAATGAATATGTTTTGGCTATCGAGGGTGAAGTGGTTGCTCGAGCAGAAGGCCAGGAAAACAAGAAGATTAAGTCTGGTGGCATTGAAGTTAAGGTAACGAAGGCTGAGATTCTTGCAGAGGCCAAGACACCGGTCTTTGATATCGAAGATGGCGTGAATGCTGGGGAAGAATTGAAGCTCCAGTACCGTTACTTGGACTTGCGCCGTCCAGAAATGCAAAAGAACTTGCGTGTTCGGTCAAAAATTATGGCTTCTGCCACGCATTTTATGGATCAAAACGACTTTATCAATATTGAAACACCATACTTGGCAAAGTCAACGCCCGAAGGAGCCCGCGATTACCTGGTTCCTTCCCGAGTTTATCCTGGTTCATTCTATGCCTTGCCACAGTCACCCCAGCTCTTCAAGCAACTCTTGATGGGCGCCGGTTTCGATCGCTACTTCCAAATTGCCCGTTGTTTCCGAGATGAGGATTTGCGTGGTGACCGTCAACCTGAATTTACGCAGCTGGATATGGAAACTTCCTTTATGTCAGCAGCCGAAATTCAGGAATTAGTTGGTCGTTGGGTTCAGCAAATCATGAAGGACGTTGTGAATTTCGACTTAAAGCTTGAGGATATTACACGGTTGACTTGGCAAGAATCAATGGACCGCTTTGGTACTGATAAGCCAGACTTGCGAATCGCCTATGAAATCCAAGATTTGTCAGAAACGGTCAAGGATTCTGACTTTGGCGTCTTTGCCAACGCTGTCAAGGCCGGTGGGGTTGTTAAGGCCATTGCCGTTCCTGGTGGGGCGGACCACTATTCTCGTAAGGACATCGACAAGTTGGGGCAGTACATCGAACGCTTCGGTGCCAAGGGCTTGGCCTGGATGAAGGTGACGGACGATGGTTTGAACGGCCCAATTGCTAAGTTCTTTGCGGAGGAAGCTGGCGAAGCCATTTTGGCCGCAAGTGGTGCCAAATCAGGAGACCTTTTGCTCTTTGGTGCTGGTCGAGCTGATGTTGTTGCCGCTTCATTGGACTACTTGCGTCGCCAGACGGCTACTGATTTGGACCTGGTTGACCAAGAAAATCCGTGGCGCTTTGCTTGGATTGTCGACTGGCCATTGTTTGAATACTCAGAAGACTTTGACCGTTGGATTGCGGCCCATCATCCATTTACGATGCCAAACGAAGAAGACCTGCACTACTTGGATGAAGGCGAAGACCCACACAAGGCCCATGCCCAGTCTTATGACTTGGTCTTGAACGGTTACGAATTGGGCTCTGGCTCAATCCGTATTCACCGGACGGATATCCAAGAAAAGATGCTCAAGGCCCTTGGCTTTACCAAGGAAGCAGCCAATGAGGCCTTTGGTTTCTTGCTTGAAGGAATGGAATATGGTTTCCCACCAATGGGTGGAATTGCTCTTGGATTGGACCGTTTGGCAATGCTCTTGGCTGGCCAAGACAACATTCGTGAAGTGATTGCCTTCCCAAAAAACTCAAAAGCAACGGAGCCGATGACGGAAGCGCCAACGCCAGTAGCTGGTGCGCAGTTGCTTGAACTTGGTTTGGAAGTTCCAACTTCTGCCGAAAATAAGTAAAAATCTAACAATGCGGTATCAGACTTGATTTGATACCGCTTTTTACTGATTTTTTGATTAAAATTATCTGTTTTTTATAAAATTACCCTTCAAATATTTTCTAATCTTGTTAAAATATATGTATCGAACGGCGGATTTGCGTCGTTAGGCTAAGGACCAGGCTTTTAAGTTGGTCAAAAGGGTTAGGGATTAAGGATTGGGCGGACCGTTCTTAGTTGACCTAGCAGAACACAATGATACAGAAAATAGGAAAAAATCTCGATCACTACTATCTCCATCAAGTTGTTGGAGCGCTTTTTTATGCCATTATGTTATCACTGGCGTTGAATTACTTTTGGCTGCCTGGGCATGTCTATTCGTCTGGCTTTACCGGGTTAGCCCAATTGGTTGATACGTTAACCGGTGGAAAGATTAATGTTGCTTGGGCGATTGCTTTGGTGAATATGCCACTTTTGCTTTTGGCATGGTTTACTTTGTCAAAACGCTTTGCCATCTTTACGGCCATGGCCGTTTTGCTCTCGGCGGCCTTTGTGCCGCTGTTTGCGACAAAGACTGTTTTGACGCCAGATCCTTTGATTAACGCTATCTTTGGTGGTGGCATCAACGGAATGGCTGTTGGAACCGCCTTGCGTTGTGGTGTTGGTACCGGCGGATTGGATATTATTGGAATGGAATTGAAGCATCAATTCCGGATGAAGGTTGGTTCAGTTAACTTGGCCTTTAATGCCTTGATTATGGTTGGGGCTGGTTTGACGTACGGTTGGCAATACGCCCTTTATTCCATCATTGGTGTGGTTGTTTCGGCCCACTTTATCGATTTGTTCTATACTCACCAGCAACAAATCCAAGAAATGATTGTGACGAATAAACCGGAAGAGATGACGGACACGATTCAAAACAAGATGCGTCGTGGTGTCACGATTATCGATTCCGCTCACGGTGGCTACACTGGTCGTGACCGGTCAATCTTGTTAACAGTGATAACCCAACACGAGTTGCCGGAATTGCGGCACGCTATCAAGGAGGTTGATCCGAACGCCTTTTACTCTGAGTCAAAGGTTGAGCATACGGGTGGCCGCTTCTATGAACCGGAACCATAAACTATTTAAACAACGTAAAAGCGCCTCGATTGGTAAAAAATCGAGACGTTTTTTTGAACTTTTGAAGTGGTTGAAGGAATTTGATGAATTAAAAATCAGCACCAGGGAAAATCTTTTTATTTTGCTGAACGGCGCATCGTGACGTGGGGTGTCCCTTCAAAGATAAAGGGCTGGCCGATAGCCGTAAAGCCAAATTTTTCATAAAAACCAACAACCTGTTTTTGTGATTCAATTTCAATCATTTGATCGGGCCAATTTTCCTGGCACACAGCCAAAATTTGAGTCATTAACTGATTGCCGAGGCCAGTACCGCGGGCCACTGAAGCGGTTACGACGCGGCCAAAGGTGATGTGGTTACCATTTTCAAAAACGCGGGCATAGGAGAGAACGGGATGCTTTTCACTTTCCTGGTAAAAAACATGAATGGCTTTTAGATCGTTTTCGTCTAGCTCATGGTAAATGCGATTTTGCTCGACGACAAACGTGTCGATGCGAAGTTTGAGCGTTTGATAGAATTCATCGGCAGTCAGGTTGTTCATAGTCTTTTTTTGCCACATTGGTCTCGTCTTCTTTCTTTTTTCCTGTATAATAATGTTGCATATGCAACTGTTGCACGTGAGGGGGAGCTTGTCTGTGATTGAATTAGAAGTGTTTCGTCAAATGGGGTCGGTTTCACGACGGGCAACCAAAGAGATGAACCTGGCCGCCAGTCAGTACCAATTAGAAAATAATCTGTTTTTGTATTTGATTCGGATTGTGGAACACGAGGGCCTGACCCAGTCTGATTTGGCAGAATTAATCCAAGTCGATAAGACAACGCTGAGCCGATCCCTAAAAAAATTAAATGACCGAGGTTATATCGATAAGGTAACGGATGCTCAAAATAAAAATTATAAGCAACTTTACCCGACACAAAAGGCGCGCGACCGCTACGAGGTCTTAGCGAAACTGGAGCGTCAGTACATTAAAGGACGTCTTGCAACCTTGTCAGCAACGGAGTTAACAGATTTGAACAAAATACTTAACAAAATTTTGCACAGTTAAGCTGTGCTTTATTTTAACAGATGCAGTTGCAAATGCAACTGTAAGAATGAAAAAGGAGATTCTTTTGGAAAATAATCATATTCGAACGCGGCTCATGTTCTTTTTACTGGGCTTGGTGCTGGTGGCCTTTGGTAATGCACTGTCCATTATTTCAACTGCCGGGAACGGTTTGTGGACCGCAGCGGCCTTGGGGATGGCGCAATGGAGTGGGGTGAGCATTTCGTTCATCTTAATGATGATTGCCTTGATTGTCATTGGTATTAATTTGCTTTTGTCGGGGCGCTTTTCCTGGGTGACGGTCAGCGGTGAATTATTGTTTGTTTTGCTTTTTAGCCAGTTAATTCATTTTTTTGTCACGGCACTATCAAAAAATTTCACGGTACCGGTGGACTTATGGCTACGGATTTTCTTGGCGATTGTCGGCATTACCATTGTTTGCCTGGGCACTTCTTTTTATCAACGAGCAAACTTGTGGATGTATCCGACTGATTCACTCACGACGCTACTGACAAGGCGCTTTTTTCATCATCACTTTGCTTGGGCGCAACTGGTGGCATTTGTGCCACCAGTGATCTTGATTACAGCGACAACATTTCACTTGCATGCAGTTGTTGGTGTCCAGGTCGGAACACTTTTTTCCTTGGCCTGCAATGGGTCGCTAATTGCTTTTTTTAACAAACGGGTCTTTCCTTTTTTGCGGTTAAATTCACCACTATAAGCAGGACTCTCACGGTTTTTGTATTAAAAAAGTCAGGCTGATCAGACACAACATCAGTTTCTTTTTAACGCTAATGAATTCTGTGCCACTTTTCACGAAAGGCGGTACAATGAAATTAAGAAAATAAAAGAGAAGGAGGAAATCCAATGCCAAATACGCAAAGTCGCTGGGATCCAAATACCCGTCATCATCGGTTTTGGATTCTAGCGGTGTCATTAAGTATTGCGACTGGTGAGGGGATTGCCCCCGCCTTGCCAGCCTTACAAAAAGCTTTTTCTGATTACCCGGCAACAATGATTAATTTATTAGCGACTATTCCGCAAATACCGGCGTTAATCGTGTTGTTGTTCTCGGGTCAGCTAGCCAATCGTTTTGGTATTAAAAAGGTCATCAGCACAGGGATTCTATTAATGGCTGTGACGGGTGTTTTGCCAAGTGTGTTGACAAACTTTTGGCTGATTTTTGCGACTCGACTGCTTTTCGGAGTTGGTATCGGCTTGGTCAATTCATTGGCAATCACCTTGATTGATTTCGTTTACGAGGGTGACAATCAGGCTCAGATGTTGGGTAACCGGTCTGCTTTTGAACCAATTGGCCTCACTATAGTTAACTTGAGCGTTGGTGCTTTGTTAGCCGTCTCTTGGCGGGTTTCCTTCTTAGCTTATGCCTTCCTATTCATTGTTTGGTGGGGCTTTATTCAAGTTGTGCCTGAATATCAGCCGCGGCAAAAATCAGCTCACGCTGATTTAGACCGGGTCACCCAGCATGAACATCCCAAATACCTATTACCGATAATTGGTTCCGCTGTCTATTGCGGTTTGTTAATGGTTGGCATGTCAATCATTAATGTCTACACACCGTATCTGGTTTTGACGCACCATCTTGGTGGGAGCATGACGTCTTCAGTGATTATTACGGTTT
Source organism: Fructobacillus cardui (assembly GCF_963580785.1). Taxonomy (NCBI): domain Bacteria; kingdom Bacillati; phylum Bacillota; class Bacilli; order Lactobacillales; family Lactobacillaceae; genus Fructobacillus; species Fructobacillus cardui. The sequence continues at coordinate 13,911 of NZ_CAUZLS010000007.1, forward strand.
ATACGCTGACTTCAATGGTGATGGGTTTTCTTTTTGGTACCTTTTTTCACTTTATGCATCGCTATATTTTTTTATTCGGTCTTTTCTTCATGGGTGTTGGCGCGGTCTTTTTCTATTTTGCGCGTGGTTTAACGACGCTGACTTTGTCCGTCATTGTGGTCGGGTTATCATATCCCATGGCTGGCACTTACTTATTTGATACTATTGCCAACCGGGTTCCGAAAAGGATGGCGGGTTTAGCGAATTCGATTTTGTTGGTCGGCTGTAACGCTGGAACTGCTTTGGCGCCAGCTATCGTATCTGCCTTGAATGTCATTGGACCAAAGTCAGCTTTGGATGGGGGTATCCGTCTGTATGGTGAGTTAATGTTTGCTTTGTTGCTTTTAACGGCCCTGCTAATGTGGTGGTTGCAAAAGAATCGCGTATGAAAAAGCGTCTAAGAGTTGTCAAAGCGATGCGGTGGCCGAGAGTATGCTTGTTGTCATAGCGGACAATTCTGATTTTTAATAAAAAGTGGTTGACTTTCTTGCTTAGAATTGAGATAATATATAGGTCTTTAGTGCATATCGTTGAAAATACGAAGTAAAATGCGAGGAAGGAGGGGAATCGACATGGCAAAGGTTATTGTACGCAAGAACGAATCTTTGGATGACGCATTGCGCCGCTTCAAGCGTGGTGTTTCAAAGGACGGTACTCTCCAAGAATACCGCAAGCGCGAATTCTATGTAAAGCCTTCAGTTGAACGCAAGTTGAAGTCTGAAGCTGCACGTAAGCGCAACAAGAAGAAGAAGAACCGTTAATTCGGCCAAAAAAACGTCGCTTTGGTGGCGTTTTTTATTTGGTCTCGTGGTAGACTATTAGATAAGTAGTAATCTCACACTAAGGAGAAGATCGATGAGCTTATTAGAACAGGTTCAAGCGGATATGAAAGAGGCAATGAAGGCCAAGGACAAGCAAACCCTTGCCGTTGTTCGCCAAATCAAGTCAGCGGTTATGAACGAACAGATTAACTTGGGTCACGACTTGACGGAAGAAGAAGAATTGGCTGTCTTGGCACGCGAAGTAAAGCAACGCAAAGATTCCATTGCTGAATTTCAGGCTGGTAATCGTAATGACTTAGCGGAAGCTACCCAAGGCGAATTGGATGTTTTGGCCAAGTATTTGCCAGCGCAATTGTCAGAAGATGAAATCAAGCAAATCGTTCAAAAAGCCATCCAAAAGACTGGTGCAACAGGACCAGCCGATATGGGGAAGGTCATGGGCATGGTTTCAGGTCAAACTAAGGGTCGTGCAGACGGCAAGTTTGTCGCTGATCAGGTAAAGGCCGCTTTGGCAGAGTAAGATTGGTTCGTGTAATCAATCGATAATGCCAAGAGCAAAGCAACTCCGTGGATTATCATTAATGGTCAAGCGGGTTGCATACATAAATTTACTACTGGTAGCCGATTTGTTTGGTTACTTGCATGAAAAGGATAAAGAATGGATACAACGCTAGGACAAGTCATTAAGGCATCAGTGACCGATGAAAACAGTCAATACTTTTTTGCTCAAGTCGATGGGATGACCTATGAAATTGATAAGAGTGAATTGGAGAAGCCTTTGAAGGTTGGCGGTTTTGTAACCGGTTTTGCCTATCAAAATGAGAGCCACCGATTCCAGATTACTAAGACAATTCCTACTGTTCAAAAGGACCAGTATGCATGGGGCACGGTTGTGAATGCCCGTCATGATTTAGGGGTGTTCGTGAACATCGGCTTGCCCAATAAGGATTTGGTCGTTTCATTAGATGATTTGCCAACCATCAAGGACCTTTGGCCAAAGACGGGGGACCGTCTTTGGCTGGCTATCAAGGAAGACAATAAGGGTCGTTTGTGGGGTAAATTAGCTCAACAGGACATAATTCAAGCGGTTTCTCGTCAAGCCAAGTTGGGTGCTGGCATTAAAAAGGGTGACCAGGTGGAAGCCACGGTTTACCGCAATAAGCTGGTTGGAACCCTGGTTTTGACTGCTGATTACCAACTTGGCTTCATTCATCCTTCACAGCGTGAACAAGAACCACGCTTGGGGGAGGTGGTGAAGGCCCGTGTCTTGGGTGTTAACGATCGGGGAATCGTCAACCTATCGCTGAAGCCACTGGCCTATAAGCTGATGGATGACGATGCTTCATTCTTGTTGATTCAGCTGCAACGTAAGGCCAATCACTTCCTACCATTTAACGATAAGTCCAATCCGGAAGCCATTAAGGCCCAGTTCGGCTTTTCAAAATCACAGTTTAAGCGGGCTTTGGGGCGCTTGTACAAGGAACGGTTGATTACCCAAGTCGACGGCGGCATTCAGTTGACTGAGGCCGGCCAAAAGGATTAGTAAATGTTACCGGACGTGATGGAAGATTATTTGAATTACGTTCAGGTCGACCGTGGGCTCTCAAAAAACACGATTACCGCTTATCGTCAGGATTTAACCAACTTCTGTGCTTTTTTAAAGAAAAATCAGAAGACTTGGCGCCAGGTTGATCACCAAGTTGTCCTGGCGTTTTTAAATCAGTTGCGCTTAGAAAAGAGAGCGAACACCTCGGTGGCACGAATGGTTACCTCATTGCGCAAATGCTTTTCTTACTTGAAAAATGAGGGCTTGATTGAACACGACCCGATGCTGAATATTAAGCCCCCTAAGAAGGCGGAACACTTGCCGGCCGTTTTGTCGGTGGTAGAGGTTGATTTGTTGTTAGAAACACCTGATGTCTCTACCCCTTTGGGTCTGAGAACACGGGCATTACTTGAAGTGCTGTATGCCACGGGCTTGCGTGTTTCGGAATTGATTAATCTCAAGCTTGATGACCTACATTTGGACTTAGGGCTGATTCAAACCCTGGGAAAAGGTGACAAGGAACGAATTGTGCCGATTGGCGAAGTGGCGGTTGACTGGATTAACCGGTATTTACAAAGCGCTCGTCCAGCCTTGGTGAAAGGGCAGAGGACAGTGACGCTCTTTGTTAATGATCACGGCCGGTCGTTATCCCGACAAGGTGTTTGGCAATTGATCAAAAAATTAGTGGCTCAGGCTGGCATTAAAAAAGATGTCTCGCCGCATACGCTTCGCCACTCTTTTGCCACCCACATTCTGGAAAATGGGGCAGACCTGCGGATTGTCCAGGAGTTATTGGGTCACGCCGATATTTCAACCACGCAAATCTATACGCATATTTCAAAAAAGCGGTTGAGCCAGGTATATGACCAATTTCATCCGCGTGCCTGAGTATTTTGTAAAGGAGTCAGCCATGTTAATTTCGACAAGACCAGACGATGAAAAGACGGTCATGGGCCTCTTTTCTCTTTTGCCAGAATATAAGAACTTAGACCATATGAAGTTGGTCTTAAATTTATACCAGCAACCCGAGATGGAACTCTTCTTTTGGCAACCCGATCAGCAAGATTCAATCAACGGTTTGCTTGGTTTTGAGCGTTATAAGGACAATGTCCTAGTTGTTCGTCACCTGATTTTGACACCGGGTGCCCCGAAGAAGGCCACTCATGCGCAAATGCTGACGGATTTGCAGGAACTGAATCCTGATTATACGGTGATGGGCACCTTAAGCACCCAAACTTATATTGATAAGTGGAGAAAGCATTATTCAAAACCCAAGTCTCACAATTAAGATTACTGACTTCGAGGGCCCGCTCGATTTGCTTTTGCATCTGATTCGAAAGCACGAGATGGATATTTTTCAATTGCCGATTGCTGAAGTGACGAAACAATATTTGAATTTCATTCATGACCAACAGGCGATGCAATTGGACGTGGCGGCGGAGTACTTAGTGATGGCTGCCAAGTTAATTCATCTCAAATCGACGGATTTGTTACCCAAACCACCGATTGAGGATGATTTTGAAGATAACTTTGAAGAACTTGATCCAAAAGAGGAGCTGATTGCCCGGTTGTTGGTTTACCAACGTTTTCAACAGGCAACCAGCTTCTTTGATGAACGGCAAGAGGCCGGCATGCATTCCTTTGTTCGTCCGGCGATTGAAGATGAAAAGGCAAAAATTGATCAGCCGGTAACACTTGCGCCCGGTCTGACAATGGTTGATTTGCAGTTGGCTTTTGATAGCGTGATTGCTCGGCAACGAGACTTGGCCCCAAAGGTGCGCCAAGTTGAATCGGATTCGTATACGATTGGGGATGGCATTGTTTCCATTCGTCAGAAATTACAAGCCTTGCCGAAAGAAAAATCTTTGCCTTTTACGGCCCTTTTTGATGATGTTTTTGCACCTGACCGGTTAGTAATGACCTTTTTGGGGTTGCTTGAAATCACTAAGGCTGGCGAAGTGACGCTGTGGCAGGCAGCCTTGACAGATGAAATTTTAATTAAAGCGGTGGATCATGGATCAGAAAATTAGTCAAATTGAAGCGTTATTGTTTGTTGCTGGTGAGGATGGTTTATCAGTCCCGGAATTAGCGAAGGTAACAGGCTTTGATAAGGGAGCGTTACCCACTTTGCTTGATGAACTGGCAACCCATCTGATCCAAATCGATTCACCATTGATGCTGCGGACCTCTGATGGGCGCTATGTCATGGTTACTCGTCCTGAATTTGGTAAATTAGTTTCTGCCTATTTCGACTTACCAGTTAATACCAAGTTGACCCAGGCGCAACTTGAAACCTTGGTGATTGTTGCCTACCAGCAGCCAATTACCCGTGTTGAAATTGATCAGATTCGTGGTGTTCGTTCGGCTGGAACAATTCAAAAGCTGCTGTTGCACCAGTTAATCGAATCGGTTGGCCGGAAAGAAGAAATTGGTCGGCCGATTTTGTACGGCACGACTGCTGATTTTCTGGACTACTTCGGTTTGGAATCACTAGCTGATTTGCCGGAATTACCAGATATTAATGATGTCACCCTTGATGAAGAAGGGCAGGCTGAGGTGGCGCTCTTTGACCAAATTGATGATCAGGGGGATACTATTCTTGAAAGCCCAACTGATGAGGGCCAATTGTCGCTGATGGCAGAAGGCAGAACAGCCACGCAAGAAGAACACGATACGACAATGGATACACCAACTGATGAACAGGCGGTTGCAGCAAAAAAGGAGGGCGAAAATGCCTGAAGAAAGTCAACGACTACAAAAGGTGATTGCTCAGGCGGGAATTGCTTCCCGACGGGCCGCCGAAACCATGATTTTAGAAGGCCGAGTGGAGGTTAATGGTCAAATCGTGAGCCAATTGGGTACGAAAGTGACCCGCCAAGATGAAGTGAAGGTCGATGGTGTGCCAATTGATGGACAGGAGAAGCATGTTTATTACTTGCTAAATAAGCCCCGTGGCGTTGTGACTACTAGCCATGACGATAAGGGCCGGCAAACGGTCTTAGATATTTTAGATGATGTGACTGCCCGGGTTTATCCGGTTGGTCGGTTGGATTACGATACGACCGGTGCGCTCTTGCTTACCAATGATGGTGATTTGGCCAACCAGTTGATGCATCCTAAGGGTCGGGTTGATAAGGTCTACACGGCCAAGGTCAAGGGATTGGCAACCATGGAACAATTGGCACCGTTAAAGCGAGGAATTGTCCTGAAAGGCAAGAAGACGGCTCCTGCCAAGGTTGCCATTGAAAAGGCTGATAAGGATAAGAAGGTTTCCTTCGTCACGATTACAATTCACGAAGGTCGTAACCACCAAGTCAAGGATATGTTGGCCGCCGTTGGCCTGCCGGTTGAAAAGTTGCGCCGTGACCGCTACGCTTTCTTGGACTTGATTGGTTTACAGCCAGGCGAATTCCGTGACTTAAAACATGATGAAGTCAAGCGCTTGAAGGCTGGTGATTACCGGTTCTTGCGCCGCAAGTAAGAAAAATTTGCTGAAAAATTAGTTATGGCGTAACCCCTGAAAATAAAATTCGTTTTTTGAAGTTTTCGACAGACACCGATTTGTATTGATAATATCAAGCTCTTAGCCCATGTTAAGGGCTTTTTATGACGGTAAAAATGTCTTTTTTCTTGGCAAGTTTTCTGCGTTGTGCTATACTACTCTTGTTTCAAATATAAATAAAACTTCGGGGTCGGGTGAAAGTCCCAACCGGCGGTGAAGCAGCAATAGCTGACAAGCCCGCGACCTGCCGAAAGGCAGCTGATCTGGTTTAAATCCAGAGCCGACCGTACAGTCGGGTATAAAGAAGTTTAAAGTACAGTCTATTTTTTGCTGGCCTTTATTTTACCCCGGGTGAAGTAGGGCCTTTTTTAGGCCCAAAGGAGTAGAAAATGACAAGAAACACTACTAAGAAACTCACCCTGGTTGCCGTTTTCAGTGCAATTTCCTTTGCATTGATGATTTTTCCACAAATTGCGATCATTCCTGGCGCATCATTTTTGAAAATTGATTTTTCAATTGTGCCCGCTTTCCTAGCCTTTTCCTGGTTAGGGTTAGGTTCAGCCGTTTGGGTGCTAGTTATTCGGACGCTGTTGAAACTGATTTTGTTTAACGAAGGCGCCAATACCTATATTGGAATGCCGGTTAACTTTGTGATTGCTTTGACATTCTTGTTGGTTTTGGCAGTCATGGTCAAAGTTGAAGTTCGCTGGCCAAAGTGGTTATGGCAGTCTGTTAGTGCGATTGTTGCCGCTGTTGCCATGACCGTGATGGCGTACCTTGTCAACATTGTTTGGGCCATTCCACTCTATGCCCGCTTTGCAAACTTCGATATTGCTAAGTTTATTGGCATCAAAGTTTACTTGTGGGGGATGGTTGTCCCATTCAATCTTTTGGAAGGTTTGATTTGGTTTATCGTTTCTGTGATGGTTGTTGCAATCTTGGCACCCTTTAAGAAAAGCTTTCGTTCTTAAGAAAAGGTTATCATTTTTAAGCAACCTTCCGTGTTAGACTTGACTTAAGAACGAACTCATAGGAGGTCTTGAAAATGAACGACCAAACAGCACCAACATTATCGCGCCGGCAACGTTTTGATCGCCAGCATGAAAATCAGGAGCATCCTAAAAAAGAACCACGGCCAAAAAGCCACGGCGGACTCGTCGTGCTTTTGGTTTTGCTGTCGTTAGTCTTATTAGCGTCGGCGCCTGTTTATGGATTGGTGAAAAATTCACCAAAAATGGTGAAGACAACATCTAGTTCTAATAGTTCCAAAAAAACTAGCCAGTCGGCAACGTCTTCTGCTAGTTCACAATCGTCTGATGCAACCAGCGCTGCTCAGTCTTCAACTAGTCAATCAGCTACATCAGCTAGTCAATCGGAGTCTGCTGCGCAGTCAAGTCAAAGCCAGGCAGCCCAGTCAAGTGATGACCAAGCAGCAGCTTCTGCGGCGGCTGCCAATACAGCGACCTTGGGTGCTAACCAAACGCTCTATAACTTTGCGGTAACTCATGGTACAACCACTGACCAGATTTATGCTTTGAATCCTGGTGTTACTGCTCAAAACTATTCAAAGTTTGCTGGACAAGCTTTGAGAATTAAGTAAGAGGAAATTTTAATCCCTATGACTCAACCTGCTCATTTTCAAGTTGCAATTGATGGACCAGCATCAGCTGGAAAATCAACGATTGCTAAAATTTTAGCGACCGATTTAAAGTATGTTTACGTTGACACTGGTGCGATGTATCGCGCCATTACCTTGGCGGCCAAACAGGCGGGACTTGCATACGAAGATGAGGCGGGGATTGTTGCCTTGCTACCAAAAATTGAAATTGCTTTTTTACCGGGCGAACCACTGCAACATGTTTTGTTGAATGGGCAAGAAGTAACGGAAGAAATTCGTTCAACTGAAATTACGAACAACGTTTCTTTGGTTTCTTCCTATCAGGCGGTTCGAGCTAATTTAGTTGACCGTCAGCGCGCTTTGACTGATCAGCAACCAGTAATCATGGATGGCCGTGATATTGGCACAACCGTTTTGCCAGATGCTCAAGTGAAAATTTTCTTGGTGGCTTCAGTCGATGAACGCGCTGAGCGTCGTTTCAAGGAAAATCAGGCCAAAGGGATGAACCCTGATTTTGAAACCCTGAAAAAGGAAATTGAGGAGCGGGATTATAAGGATTCCCATCGTTCCATTTCACCGCTGACAAAGGCCGAAGATGCGCTAACGGTCGACACTACTGGCCAAAGTATTGACCAGGTCGTGGCCACAATCAAGCAAATTATCAAAGATCACCAGTAAGGTGGTCTTTTTATTTTAGAAAAATCTGTTAAAATAGAAAGCAATAGGGAAAACGGTTCGTGTTTTTACGAAACATTTAGACGAAGTAGTTGGTCTAGTCCTAATTTTTTTAAAATTAGACTAGGAAAATCAGCTACTCTCTGATAAAATACCCTTATAAGTGTAAATTGTAGGAGGACGTTTGACGTCATGAGTGATACTAACAGCGAATTATTAGCAGCTCTGGAAAGTGCTGACCAAATTAAGGTAGGGGACGTCGTAACTGGCGAAGTGCTAGCAATCGACAACGATAACCAAGCAGTTATCGGTCTTCACACCGGAGAAGAAGGAGTTGTGCCAGCGCGTGAGTACTCTGACGATCGTAGCGTCAACTTGGCCGACGATTTGAAGGTCGGTGACACCATCGAAACTGTTGTTGTTTCGAACGTAACGAGTGACAAGGAAGGCGTTGCCTACTTGTTGTCAAAGAAGCGATTGGAAGCCCGTAAGGCTTGGGAATCATTGTCATTTAACGAAGGTGATGTTGTTGATGCGAAGGTTATCAACGCCGTTCGTGGTGGTTTGATTGTTGATGTTGCTGGTATCCGTGGTTTCGTACCTGCATCAATGGTTGCAGAACGCTTTGTTTCAGACTTGAACCAATTCAAGGGACAAGACATCAAGGCAGAAGTAATCGAAATCGACCCAGCTAAGGCTCGTTTGATTTTGTCACGTAAGGCTGTTGCAGCCCAAGAACGTGCCGAAAAGTTGGCTGAAGCATTCAGCCGTTTGACTGTTGGCGAAGTTGTTGAAGGAACTGTTGCTCGTTTGACTGACTTCGGTGCTTTCGTTGACTTGGGCGGCGTGGACGGATTGGTTCACGTTTCTGAAATCTCACATGACCGTGTTAAGAACCCATCAGATGTTTTGTCAAAGGGTGAAAAGGTTAACGTTAAGATTTTGGCCTTGGACACTGATCGTGGACGTATCTCACTTTCAATCAAGGCAACCCAGCCAGGTCCTTGGGATGAAGTTGCAGAAAAGGCCCCAGCTGGTACTGTTCTGGAAGGAACAGTTAAGCGCGTAAAGGACTTTGGTGCATTCGTTGAAATCTTCCCTGGTATTGAAGGATTGGTTCACGTTTCACAAATTTCACACAAGCGTGTTGAAAACCCAGCCGACGTTTTGAAGTCTGGTGACAAGGTAAAGGTTCAAGTGTTGGATGTTAAGCCAGCCGAAGAACGTATCTCATTGTCAATGAAGGCTTTGGAAGAAAAGCCAGCCAACCAACGTGAAGACCGCGATGACAATCGTGGCGCTTCACGTGCTGACATGGCAGCCTTCCAACAAGACGATGAAGGTGCCGCTACTTTGGGCGACATCTTCGGCGACAAGTTGTAAGATTTAAAAATGGAAAGGCTGGTTATCCAGTCTTTTTTTATTGGAAAGGAGCGGGAATATGGCAGCACCGATTGTAGCCGTAGTGGGTCGTCCAAATGTTGGAAAGTCCACGCTATTTAACCGCATTGTTGGCGATCGAATCGCCATTGTCGAGGATATGCCAGGGGTTACTCGTGACCGTTTGTACGCACGGGCAGAATGGCTAAATTATGACTTCCGGATGATTGATACCGGAGGGTTGGAAATGGGAAATGCCCCATTTTTAACGGAAATTCGTGCCCAGGTTGAATTAGCCATTGATGAAGCTGACGTCATTTTGATGGTTGTTTCTGGTCGAGAAGGCCTGACAGCCGATGACCAAGCCGTGGCTAATTTGCTTTATGGTACTGATAAGCCAGTTGTTTTGGCGGTCAATAAGGTCGATAATCCTGAAATGCGGGCAGATATTTATGACTTCTATTCATTAGGAATGGGCGACCCTTATCCCGTATCTGGATCACACGGAATTGGTTTGGGTAATGTTTTGGATGAAATCGTCAAGCATTTCCCAGATGAAGCCGCAGAACAAGACGATGACGCCGTTCGGTTCTCGATTATTGGGCGCCCAAACGTCGGAAAATCATCAATCGTTAACGCCATCCTGGGCGAAGATCGGATGATTGTCTCAAATATTGAAGGCACGACCCGTGATGCGATTGACACGCGTTTTATTACCTCTGAGGGTGATGAATTTGTGATGGTTGATACGGCCGGAATTCGTAAGCGTGGTAAGGTTTACGAAAATACGGAACGTTATTCGGTCATGCGGGCCATGAAGGCCATTGATGAATCACAAGTGGTCTTGATGGTTTTGGATGCTGAAACCGGTATTCGTGAGCAAGATAAGCACGTTGCGGGGTATGCGCATGAGGCCGGGAAGGCCTTGGTGATTGTTGTCAATAAGTGGGATGCCATCGAAAAAGACACGCATACCATGACTGATTTTGAAAACTTGATTCGCGACGAATTTAAGTTTTTGGACTATGCACCAATTGTCTTTGTTTCAGCGAAGACTGGTCAGCGCTTAGACCGCCTGCCTGATTTAATTTTGGCCGTAAATGACAACCATCAGAAGCGGGTTTCATCATCAACATTGAATGATGTCTTGATGGATGCTTTGGCTACTAATCCGGCACCATCTGATAACGGTCGCCGTTTGCGTGTTTATTACGCCACTCAAGTGGCAATCGAACCACCAACGATTGTTGTCTTTGTCAACGACGTTGAACTGATGCATTTTTCATACCAGCGTTTCCTAGAGAACCAAATTCGAGCCGCGTTTGACTTCTCTGGAACGCCGATCAAGCTGATTATTCGTCAGCGAAAGTAACATTTTATCGTTGAAAGTTTCAGTACTGTCAGGATTCACTTGCAAATGTGCGGAAAACCGCAATTACCGCATGAAATTGGGCTTTATGCCTACACATTTTAATTTACATGTGCTATCCTATCTTTATGGAAGTTGCCACGGTAGCGTTCCCAAGCTGCTAACGATTGTCACGTTAGCGGATATTCTAAATTAATTATTAGCGAGGAGAAAAGGAATGGCAAACAAGCAAGAATTGATCGATTCAGTCGCAATGAAGACTGGCTTAACAAAGAAGGACGCAGACAAGGCAGTTGCCGCTGTCTTGTCATCAATTGAAGACGCTTTGAAGAAGGGCGAAAAGGTTCAATTGATTGGTTTTGGTAACTTTGAAGTTCGTGAACGTGCAGCTCGTAAGGGTCGTAACCCACAAACTAAGGAAGAAATCCAAATTCCTGCATCAAAGGTTCCTGCATTCAAGCCTGGTAAGGCATTGAAGGACGCCGTTAAGTAAGCGAACCTTTTCATATTTAAGCACACTCAGCTGAGTGTGCTTTTTTGTTTGCGCTTGATGGTTGGCTGTGGCAGGAATGAGGACTGGGTAGTTGAAAAAATCAAAATTTGACACGTTTGCCATCGCAGGGTAGACAATTTTACTTTTTATTGCTATAAAATAGAAAAGCGTTCTTGACTTAGAGTCGACTCCAGGGCATAAGATAGTGTTGTTAGTGACAGATAAATGCATCAAGGGATGATGAACAATGATTACAGCATCCATTGTTTTGTCAAAATGAATTTATCCATACTACGTCTAATTTTACTTTTAAAACAGACAAGTTCATAATCAGCAAAAAGGAGTATTAAAACATGAAAGCAGCGATTTTTGTAAAACCAGGGCAAGTTGAGATGCAAGAGGTTGATAAGCCAACAATTCAGGGACCGAAGGATGCCGTCATCAAGACAGTTCGGGCATCAGTTTGTGGTTCTGACCTTTGGTTCTACCGGGGTATTTCCAAGCGTGATGGTGGCAGCCAGGTTGGCCATGAAGCCATCGGAATCGTTGAAGAGGTCGGTAGTGAAGTTTCCAACGTTCAGCCGGGTGATTTTGTTATTGCACCGTTTACTCATGGTTGTGGTCACTGTCAGGCCTGCTTAGCAGGGTTTGATGGTGATTGCCTCGATCCTGATAAAGGTGGCTCAACCGGTTATCAGGCGGAATACATCGGCTTTAAGAATGCCGATTGGGCGCTGGTTAAGATTCCAAGTCAGCCAGCAAACTACAGCGATGACCAGTTGAAATCCTTGATGACCTTGTCGGATGTGATGGCAACCGGTTACCACGCTGCGGCTACTGCTGAAGTCAAAGAGGGGGATACGGCGGTTGTCATGGGCGATGGCGCTGTGGGCCTCTCAGGGGTGATTGCAGCCAAGCTGCGTGGTGCCAAGCGGATTATTTTGATGTCGCGCCACGAAGACCGACAAGAGCTGGGTAAGGCGTTTGGTGCTACCGATATTGTGGCCGATCGTGACCAAGCTGGGATTGACCAGGTGATGGCGCTAACGGGTGCCGGTGCGGATGCTATTCTTGAATGTGTTGGTTCAGAGCAGGCTGTGGCAACTGCGGTTCAACTTGGCCGTCCAGGTGCCGTCGTTGGCCGTGTGGGGATTCCTCAAGACCCAATGATGAATACGAATAACCTATTCTGGAAGAATATCGGCTTGCGCGGAGGAATTGCCGCGGTTACCACCTATGACCGTGAATTGTTATTGCAGGCGGTCCTTGATGGCAAAATCAATCCTGGTCAGGTTTTTACCAAGCAATTTGCGCTGAAAGATATTCAACAGGCTTATGAAGCCATGGATCAGCGCGAAGCGATTAAGTCTCTGATTGTTTTTTAGATTTTAAATCGCCGACATAAAGCCCCTGGCCAATCGGTTAGCCGTAAAGGAGTAAGATGAAAAAGAATAAAAAAATGATAGCGATTGCGGGTGCCTCAACGGCCATTCTTGTGCTACTAGCAGTTGGGCTAACCGTTTGGCTAACCCAACCAGCCAAGCCGATTTCCAATACGAAGCCAACCGAAGCAACGGTTTTCTTCCATGGTTATGGCTCTTCCCGGAATGCCGAGCAGACGATGAGTCGGTATTTAATCCAGCAAGGGTATTCAAACCGCAGAATTAATGCGACGGTTGGCAAAAGCGGCCAGGTTAGTTTTAGTGGTACCGTGAAGAAGGGGGACCAGAACCCACTGATTCTGGTGCAATTTAACGATAATCGAAATACTAACTTTACTAAGACAAATCAGTGGGTCACGAAGATTATGGAAGATTTGCATAATCAGGGGATTCAGTCTGTGAACCTGATTGGCCATTCAATGGGAAATTTGGCCATCGCTTTTTACTTGAAAAATCATGTGCAGCAAAGCGATCAATTGCCAGTTGTGAAGCGACAGATTGCGATTGCTGGTCCCTTTAACTTTTTGAAGGATAGTCCAAGGCCAAAATCAAATTTGAACTTAGCAGATCCTGCCAGCCAGTCTGAAACTGATTTTAAAAAGGTCGCATTAGCTGGTTTGGAGCAATATTACGAGAATAATCAGACCAAAGTGTTGAATATCTATGGCAATAGCATGGGTAAGGAGGAGTCAGACTCGACCATCACGAATAACGCGTCGAAGTCACTGAAGTACTTTGTCCGTAAGCCAAGTACCTATCAGGAGAAGTTATTTACTGGTAAAAATGCGCAACATTCAAAGCTGCATGAAAATCAGGATGTCAACAAGGTCCTCAAGCAGTTCTTAACGGAATAGCAGCACAGTTGATGCGAAAAAACAGTCTTTTAAAAAGGCTGTTTTTTTCTTGTTCTTTTTCTTGACTTGAAGTTCACTCCAAGGTGTTTAATGGTCATTGATTACAAAATACAATGTTTGGTTTTGAAAAGAAATCAAGCTAAAGGAGACAAAAATGACAAAACAACGATTTGGGATGGTCTTGCCGATCACCTTACTCGCTTACTTTTTAATTTTGATGGATAATTCCATTATTTTTACCAGTGCAACTGAGATTGGCCAAAGCTTAAACCTTTCTTCTTCCACCTTGTCGTGGGTTTCCAATGCCTATACATTAACCTTTGGTGGTTTTTTACTATTATCGAGCAGGCTTTCGGATTTGCTCGGGCGTAAACGGATTTTCTTAATTGGACTCACAATTTTTGGACTCAGTTCATTATTGATTGGTTTGTCGAGCAACGTTGCCGTCGTGATTGCACTGCGGGCAATCCAGGGGCTTGGTTCTTCGATTATTGCGCCGACCACCTTGGCCTTGATGATGGATAATTACCAAGGGCAAATGCGCGAACGAGCAATCGCTTACTATGGTGTTACAGCCGGGCTTGGTGCCAGCCTGGGGCTGTTAATTGGCGGTGGCCTCACAACATTATTTTCTTGGGAAGCTGGTTTTTTGATTAACGTGCCATTAACGGCGTTGTTGTTCTATTTGACAATTCGTTTTGTTCCGCATAAAGCGGGATTAAAGACAAACATCGATTATATTGGTGCTATTCTGTCGGTCATTGGGTTAGCAGCCTTAATCGATGGCTTAACGAGTAACCGGTGGCTACTGATTTTATTGGCCGTTATTGTTTTAGCCTGTTTTATCGGCTTTGAAAGCCGGCAAAAACAACCAATGTTGCTTTTGGCTTTGTTTCATAACCGAGTTCGTGCAGGTGCCTACGTGGCCCGCATGCTCTTTATGATGGCGATGCTCCCGTATTGGTTCTTTTTGCCCCAGGTCTGGCAGGCGAGTTACCATTTAACGGCGTTACAATCCGGGCTAGCCTTTCTCCCCTTAACATTAGTCCAATGTGTGGTATCGTTGTCTCTAGGAAGGCTGATTGCTCATTTTGGCAATCAGTTGATCTTGCTAGTCGGGGAGGGATTACTATTCTTTGGCTTGCTGTGGACGGCCGTGTCGGCGGTTTCTTTGGGCTATTTGTTGGCTTTTGCCTTGCCAATGGTGGTGGTTGGCATTGGGCAGGGCCTGGTCCTGGCGCCAGTGACATCAGCCGGTCTGTATAAAGCGCCTGACGAACTGGCTGGTATTGCCTCTGGTTTGACGAATACGGCCCATCAAATTGGTGGT
This sequence comes from Fructobacillus cardui, assembly GCF_963580785.1. Lineage (NCBI taxonomy): Bacteria > Bacillati > Bacillota > Bacilli > Lactobacillales > Lactobacillaceae > Fructobacillus > Fructobacillus cardui. The sequence continues at coordinate 28,941 of NZ_CAUZLS010000007.1, forward strand.
CCAATCGGTCTTTCTTTGATTGTGGCAACGGCGGGGAACTACCATGGCCAAGTAGCAACAATGGCTTTCTTTACGGGAATGGCTTTTGTGGTTGTGGCCGTTTTTGTTGTACGAAAGGTGCAAAAATGAATATTAAAGAAGCTGCGAAGGCGACAGGATTGTCAAATGATACGATTCGCTATTATGAACGAATTGGGGTCATCATGCCGGTGCCACGCAAGGAAAATCAGTTGCGCGATTTCACCGAGCGCAACATTAATCAATTGAGATTTGCCAAAACGATGCGCCACGCGGGCGTTTCCATCGAACGATTGCGTGAATATATTGGCATGGTGCTGGAGGATGATGACCGGACAATTCCTGCGCGTAAAGCTTTATTGCTAGAGCAAGCAGAAGAGATGCGGGAACGAATTAATCAAATCCGAGCCGCCCACGATCATTTACTGTATAAAATTGATCATTACGAAAGCCACATGCGCCAGGTAGAGAATCGTTTAGAATAGAACGCTGAAATTGTTTGATAACTGGTAAAGATGGCTAATTTGGGGCTAAAATCCGAATTTTATATAAATTAGAACGACTTTATCTGTCCCTTTGTTTTATTTGATACTTTCTTGAAAACTGTTGGATAAGTAATTGACAGAACACTGTTTTATTGGTAAAATTTAATTACAATTTTCACATAGCTATATATTAGGAGGCACTTTTAATGAAAGTTGCAGTAATTGGTTCAACGCACGCCGGCGTGTTTGCCGCTAAGCAGATCAAGGCAGACCACCCAGACGCTGAGGTACACGTGTTTGAAAAGAATCAAACAGTTTCTTTTTTGTCATGTGGAATCGCCCTTTGGATTGGTGACAATGTTTCATCAACTGACAAGATGTTTTACGAAACACCAGATTCAATGGCAAAGCAGGGCATTTCAATGCACATGCAAACGCTTGTTGAAGCTGCAGACTTGGAAGCAAAGACTTTGAACATCAAGGACTTGGTTTCTGGTGCCCAATCAGAAGAAACTTTCGATAAGATTGTCATTACTACTGGTTCACGTGCCATTAAGCCTCGCATCCCCGGTATCGATTCTGACAAGGTCTTTGACTCAAAGACTTGGGACAACGCCAACGCCTTGAAAGAAGTAACTGAAAAGGTTAAGCGCGTAATCGTTATTGGTGCTGGTTATATCGGTGCCGAATTGGCAGAACAATTGTCAGTCAACGATAAGGAAGTGACTTTGATTGATGGTTTGGACCGCGTGTTGGCCAACAACACAGCGCCTGAATTCTCATCTGTTTTTCAAAAGGCCTATGAAGACCATGGCGTTAAGTTAGCGCTTGGTCAGATGGTTTCAGGATTTGAAGACACTGCTGATGGTATCAAGGTTACTACTGATAAGGGTACTTACGAAGCTGACATTGCCATCTTGGGTATCGGTTTCTTGCCAAACACTGCGATGTTCCGTGACCAAGTTGATATGTTGCCAAACGGCGCCATCAAGGTTAACAAGTTCATGGAAACTTCTGTTACGGATGTCTTTGCTGCCGGTGATTCAGCAACCGTTTTCTACAACCCAACACAAAAGGATGACTATATTCCATTGGCAACCAATGCTGTTCGTCAAGGAATCTTGGTTGGTAAGAACATTGCAGAACCAACGATGGCTTACCAAGGTACACAAGCAACATCAGCTGTTGAATTATACGAAATGGCTTACGCTGCAACTGGTTTGACTGTTCAATCAGCAGCTCGTAAGGGTGTTGAAGCAGATTCTGTGACAATTTCAGAAGACTATCGTCCTGATTTCATGTTGTCAACAACGCCTGTTAAGGCTTCATTGACTTGGGAAAAGGGTACTCGCCGCATTGTTGGTGCTGCCTTCTTGTCAAAGCATGACATTTCACAAGCTGCCAACGTGGTTTCATTGGCAATCGAAAACGGCATGACAATTGATCAATTGTCAATGACGGACTTCTTCTTCCAGCCCAACTTCGGTCAACCAGTCAACTATGTTTCATCAGTTGCGATGGCTGCCGTTGCTAAGGCAAACAAGTAAAAATCAGCTTTATTTAAGTACTCGGACATGACGTTCGAGTACTTTTTTATTTGAAGGCTCTTGCATAAAGGTCAGAGACAGTGTAAGCTAATAAAGTAGTAAATTTGAATATAGCGATCTGGGGTACCATTTTGGTTGAGAATTAAACCCATTGAACCTGTTAGGCTAAGACCGACGAAGGAAGATCCACACAAGTTTTTTTATGACCACCCGTGTTGGACTCTGCCCAGGCGAGTGGTTTTTTTAATGCCTTTATGTTCCTCTGGACGCAAAGGAGAGAATAATGAAACAAAAGTGGACGCTACAAAACGTGATTTTGCTGGCTTTGATTGGGATTATCTTCTCGGTCATTTACTGGATCATGGATCCGGTTTACCAAATCGTTAACAGTGGCTTGGCCGTGATTGGATTGCAAGCCTTTACGAATGAAATCACGCTTGGTGTATGGATGATGGCCGGACCATTGGCTTCTTACATTTTAAAGAAGGTCGGTGCAGGTTTTATCGGGGAAATGCTCGGGGCTGCCGGTGAAATGTTCTTAGGTGGTTCTTATGGTGTTGGAACACTCTTGTCTGGCTTTATCCAAGGAATTGGTTCTGAGCTTGGTTTCGCCTTGACCGGTTATAAGAACTGGTTTGCTGGTCTTTGGTTGTCAACCTTGACTGGAACAGTCGTCACCTTTGGTTGGGACCTCTTTAAATCAGGTTACATCCACTACAAGCTGAGCTTGTTAGTTGCTTTGTTCATCGTTCGTTACCTATCAATCTTCTTCTTCTCAGGTGTCTTGGTACACTTGATTGCCAAGTTGTTGGATCGATCAAAGTTGTTGTCCCACGAATAAGGAGGACAAAAAATGGCAATAACTGCCAGAAACCTCACGGTGGCTTATCGTGATCAAGCCATTATTGATGATTTAAATTTAACGCTTGAAAAAAAGACCCTAACCCTGTTAATGGGGCCTTCCGGGTCAGGAAAATCAACTCTGTTAAAGGCCTTAGCGGGTCTTTACCCCCAATATGGCGGTCAGGTCAGTGGTGAAATCGAAATTGACCAAGCGGCGATTGCTACACTAAAGGCGAATGAAAGGGCCAAGCGAGTGGCTTTGCTCTTTCAAAATCCCGATGATCAGTTTGCCATGCCGACGGTGCGAGAAGAATTTATTTTTGCACTGGAAAACCTTGAATTGGGCAAGGATGAAATTGATCAAAAGACGGCTTGGGCATTGGAAAAGGTTGGTCTGACTGATTTTATCGACCGGTCCTTTGTGACTTTGTCCGGTGGGGAAATGCAAAAGGTTGCTTTGGCGGAAGTGTTGGCCCTGGGGGCCGACTACCTATTGTTGGATGAACCGTTTGCTGCCGTTGATAGCCAATCGCGAAAAGACCTCCAGGTGTTGCTCCAACAGCTGAGTCAGGAGGGCTACGGCATTTTTGTTTCAGATCATGATCCGGCTGGGTACTTCGACAAAATCAGCCAGTTTTATCAGTTGAAAGAGAAGTCCTTGGTATCGGTTCCTGAAAATGACTGGGGTCAATATGATTATCAAAAGCAGACGGTGGTGTTAAAACCAGTCGCGGAAAGCGACCAAGCACAAGATACTGCCTATCGTTTTGATAACCTGCGGATCCAAAACGGGGAGCGGTTGGTCTTAGACCAGGATATCCTGCAAATCTTTGCCGCAGGGATTACCTTACTGACCGGTCCAAATGGGGTCGGTAAGTCTTCCGTTCTGAAAACGCTGGCACGATTGCACCGTTATGAGGGTTCTTTGACCTATCAGGACCAAGAAGTTCATGCCTGGAAACCACGTCTCTACTTTGGCCAGGTTGGTCTGCTGTTCCAGTCAGCCTCCGACCAGTTCTTAAACATCACGGTTGACGAAGAGCTGGACCAGGTGATGGCCAAGAGCCACCATGCTGATTTTTGGACGAAAGAGGTTTTGGACCAGTGGTTGTCTGACATGCATCTAACAGGTTTGGGTGACCGGTCGGTCTACACGCTCTCGGGTGGCCAGCAGAAGAAATTGCAACTGCTGTTGATGCTGATTATGGCACCACAAGTGCTGTTCTTAGATGAACCGCTGGCGGGCTTGGATGAGCAGTCAGTAGCAGTCGTTTTGAACCTGATTCAAATCTGCCAACAGTCGCTTGGATTGACCATTTTGGTTGTTTCTCACCAAACAAGGGACCTGGTCAACATTGTTGATCGCCACTTGCGCTATGAACAAACGGCGATGGCCTACCAAGAGGAGGTACTCGTATGATGAACGCCACACAACGCATGGTTTTGGCTTTGGCGATTTCTTTGGAAATTTCCTTGACCAAATCAGTAACGCTGAACGTTGTCCTCTTTTCGGTTGCCTTTTTGCTATTGCTGATCCGGCGCCAGCCCCTCAAGAAAATCTGTCTCTACGTGGTCATCGCTATCATTCCGGTTTTGGGTTCGTTCTGGTCCTTTTACCTGTATGGTGAGGGAACAGCGGCAGAAAACCTGCATTTTGGTTTGGTGATGGGAAGTCGAGTCCTTGTCTTTATCTTTATTGGTGCCTGGCTGACGATGGGGATGACGCCGTACGTCCTCTTGGCCTCACTACGCCAAAATCTGAAGATGTCGGCAACCTTTACCTATGGGATTTTGGGCGCACTAAACTTTATGCCCCGGTTTAAACAGGCTTTCTCGTCGATTCAAGCGGCGGGGATGATGCGTGGTGAAGTGTTACGGTGGTGGCAGCCAACGCTGTATTTCAAGGCTTTGGTTCATGCTATTAAGTGGTCGAAGAACCTAGCCATGGCGATGACTTCGCATGGTTTTCAAGAAGGTGCCTCACGGTCGGCCTACCGGGCCTACCCAATGGCAAAATCAGGCGGGGTATTAATTGTTTTGATTTTGATTGCCCTGCAAGTAATCTTGTTCGTTTCTCATTACTAACGAGAAACGCAACAAGCTGATATTAAAAAACGACAAATTCGTTATCTTGACGAATTTGCCGTTTTTTTTAGCCTTTTTTCAAGTAGGAAAGGATTTCTTTTTGCATGGCCTTCACAAAAGGGTCCTTAGCTGAGGAGGGGTTAATCACTAGTCCCAGGTGGCGGTAATAGGGGTGTTCGAAAGGATAAGCCTCGATTTCACCCGAGAGTCTTGATAGTGCCAAATCTGGGAGGATTCCCCAACCCAAGCCGGCTTCGACCATGGCCAGAATGGACTGGTCATCAATCGAATAGTTGATGGCTTGGGGTTTGACTTGGAGTTCGTCTAGGGCAGCCTTGGTATCGGAATCATAATCGGACCGTTGCAAGATAAAGTGGCGGTCTTCTAAGTCATCTTGACTGATTGAAACACCATTTTTCGGAGTGAAATCAGCCGGGGTAATGCACTTGATTTCATCATCGATGAGAGGCAGCGCATCCAAACGGCTAATGGTTGGCAAAGCCGAGAAGCCAAGGTCAATTTTTCCCAGTGATAAGGCTTGTTCGATTTCAGCGAAGGAGCCTTGGGTCAATGTGATTTCAACCTGGGGATATTTTTTAGAAAAGCGCCGGATAATGGTTGGCAGCCAGGCAATACAGACCGATGAAATGGCGCCAATTCTGATTTGCCCGCCTTGCAATCCTTGAATTTTCGCAGCGGCTGAAAGCAGTTGCCGTTCCTCGTTGAGTAGGCGTTCTACCATCGGTAAGAGGATTTGGCCGTTGCGGGTAACCTGCATCTCGGACCGGTTGCGAATTAAAAGGGGGATGCCCAACTGCGCTTCGAGGTGCGAAATGGCGTGGGAAACAGCCGAAGGGGTGATGTTTAAGTCATCGGCAGCTTTGCGAAAGGACCCGCGATCGGCGACTGTTGCAAAAATTTGGTAAGTAAAAGTTTTCATGATGGTTTCCTTGATGAATTTTTCTAAACTTAAATTGAAAAAGTTTAGTTTTACTTGTTATAGCACCAAGTATAGACTATTAGGGTAAGATTGCAAAGGAGTATTGTTCATGAATAATGACCAAACGGGCTTCGCCCGCACGCTGTCTCACCGCCACGTGGCCATGATTGCCCTGGGTGGGACGATTGGAACCGGGCTTTTCTTGGGAGCCGGTTCTTCGATTCATAAGGCCGGACCAGCCATTTTGCTGGTTTACATTATCACGGGGTTGTTTGTCTTCGCGATGATGCGTGCCTTGGGTGAATTATTAGTATCAGATGATTCAAAACCAGTGTTTATTGATTTTATGACCCAGTACTTGGGGGAACGAGCCGGCTTCGTCTTAGGCTGGACCTACTGGATTGGTTGGGTCGTGATTGCCATGACCGAACTAACGGCGATTGGAACATACATGCACTATTGGTTCCCTGATTGGCCGGTATGGCCATGGGAATTAGCCTTTCTCATCGTGTTGTACTTTGTTAATACGATTGCGGTTAAGATCTTCGGGGAAACGGAGTTCTGGTTTGCCATGATTAAGATTGTCGCCATTGTGGCGATGATTATTACCGGGCTGATTTTGGCTTTGGGCCATGTCAAAACGTCGATGGGTGTGACTCGATTTTCGACGCTGTGGTCACATGGATTAGTGGCAAACCACGGTAATGGCTTGTTGTCGACCTTCCAGATGGCCTTCTTCGCTTTTTTGGGTGTTGAATTCGTCGGCATTACCGCAGCCGAAACGAAGGATCCGTTAGAAACGATTCCGCGGGCCGTTAATTCGATTGTGATTCGAATTCTGATTTTTTATATTGGTGCCTTATCGGCGATCATGATTATCCAACCATGGACCAATTATCAGGCTGGCGAATCCCCATTCGTTCAGGTGTTCTCTGGTATTGGGATTCAATCGGCAGCTGCCGTGATTAATTTCGTTGTTTTGACGGCAGCGGCTTCCGCTATTAACTCGGCCTTCTTCACGACCGGCCGGATGTTGTATTCATTGGTTGGCGAAAAGTCTCGCTTTAAGAAGTTAAATAAGAATGCCATCCCCCAATCCGCCATCAACCTGTCAACGTTGATTGTTGGTCTTGCCGTGGTGGTCAACTACTTATTCCCAACGGATGCCTTTACCTTGATTTCATCAATGGCCTCAGCCGCTTTCTTACTAATCTATATGGCCTTGATGGTAACGCACTTGCGCTTCCGCAAGGCGACGAAGGGGCAAAAGAGCCATGGCTTCCAATTGCCACTGGCACCCTTTAGTAACTACTTGACGATCTCCTTTTTGGCTTTGATTTTCGTCATTCTGTTGGTCACACCAGCAACGACGGTCACAACTCTGTTAGCCGCGCTGTGGATGGTGCTCTTGACCGTGATTGCTTCTTTTAAATTTAAGAAGAATTAAGCTGAATCCTCAAAATCAGTTTGTGCCTCGTCCTTGTGTCAACAGGGACGGGGCATTTTTGATTGGCTAGAGCCAATTGATTTGTCAGAAGGCGGGGTTAGAACTGTGATAAAATGGGGGCAAGCGTGATTAAAGGAGTAGGATTTATGAAAATTGCAGTTGTCGGTCTTGGACACATGGGAACAGCCCTTGTTCAAGGACTAAAATTAGGTGGACACACGGTTTTGGGGTACTCATCAAATGCCAAAAAGGCAGAGGCGCTGCAAATTCCAGCAGTGACCACTTACGAGGACCTGGTGCAGACAGATTTTGATGTGATGATGTTGACGGTGCCAGCCAAGCTGGTAACGACAGTGTTAGCCAAGATTGTTGCAGCTGGTCTTTCTGAAAAGGTTATTGTCCTTTCTGCTGCTGCCAGCGTGGAAAATGCTGATCTACGGGCGGCAGCCCCCAAAAACCCGGTTACGACCTTTATTCCAAATATTCCGGTTGCGGTTCAGGCCGGGACGATTGCCTTGGCAGTCGATGAATCCGTGGCTGGCCAAAACGATCAGGTGGTCCATGATGTCTTGGAATCATTGGGGGATGTCTTGGTTGTGAAGGAAGACCAATTAGCCATTGCCGGGACCATCGGTGGTTGCTCACCAGCCTTTATCGACGTGTTGATGGATGCTATGGAAGACGCGGCCGTTGCCAAGGGCATGGACCGAAAGCAAGCGGGCCAGATGGTGGCCTCGGTGGTTGCCGGGACGGCACAATTGGCACAACAGTCTGATTTGTCCGCTGGTGATTTGAAGGGCCAGATTACATCACCTGGGGGTACAACGATTAAGGGCGTCTTAACCTTGGACCAGCACGGCTTCCGTGGGGCAGTGCATGCCGCTATCTTAGCAGCAGCCGGCGATTAAGATTAAAAGTTCAGACTTTTTAAATGAGTGAACGATAACTTGGGACCAAGAAGCCAAACTACTTCTTAGCCCCATTTTTTTATGAGAGAGGGAGAGAACGATGCAAGCATTACCAGCAACGATTAAAAAGGTCTGGTACATCATGGAAGTCATTGGTGCCATTGTGATTTTAGCCATTTACTTCGCTGGGAACTGGGCGCTACAATATTTTTTGAAGTTTTATCTACCTATTTGGGCACTCTGGGGGCTCTTTTTGGCCATTGTGCTCTGGTTTATTATTGGAATTTTATTGGTCCGTTACCGTTATGCTTTTTACCACTTTATGGTGAACGAAACGGATGTTGAAATCAAAAAGGGCTTCTTCTTCCGGACTCATACTGCGATTCCAATTGCCCGGGTGCAGAACGTCGATTTGGACCAGGGACCGATTCTACGGTTGTTTAAATTACAACAGGTGCATATTTTGACGGGTGGATCTGGTCATGAAATTGAAGCCTTAACGGAGGCCGAAGCTGAACAATTTAAGAACAAGGTCATGACGTTGGCTAGGGAGGCTCGCGATGAATGCTAAGCACTTACATCCCCTTGCTTTTATTTTGAATTTTTACGAACAATTAAAAAATATGGTGGCTTTCGGCTTGGCCATATTGTTCTTTTTCCATTTTACTTGGTGGGAATGGGCCTTGCTTTTTTTAGCACTGTTGATTTGGTCCGTTTTAAGTTTCTGGATGAAGACCTATGAACTCACGGAAAGTGCACTGATTTATCGGTCGGGCGTTTTGGAACGGCAAGTTCGCCATTTGCCTTACCACAAAATTCAAAATATCCACCGGAAGCAATGGTTTTTCCTACAACCATTTCATTTGGAGGAGATTGCCGTTGATTCTGGAGGGAAGGGAGCCAAGAAAAATCAGATTTCCCTCTCCGTTGTACCAACCTGGGTTGCGCTTGTTCTTGAGCAAAAGCGACAGGATGAAACGACTAGTCTGCCTACCTTGATTGAACGCGCAAAAGTTCAGGCGCAAAATGAAGGACCAGCGACACAGGAACAAGATGAGTTAGTGGACAAGAAAGACCCGCAGGGGCAGCCGTTTGATGTTGAGAGTGACCCGAAAACCGCCACTCGAACAAGCTCGTTGCGGTCCAATGGTCCTAGCAGACTTTCTGCTGATTCCTATCGGGCTTCTGCTCTGTCTTTGATTATCTACGCCGTGACGATGCCGGAAGTCATCTTTCAATTTTTTATATTTTTGGGTTGGTTCGTTCACTTAGACCAGCAAAAGGTAGTCAGTCGTTGGCTTGAGCAGGAATTTACCAATCATGTTCTGGGATTGGGCACACTGGTGATTGTCTTGCTGGTGGTTCTGTTTGTCTTAATCGTGATTGCTTTTAACGTTTTGCGAACGGTGATCTTGTATTTTGGCTTTGAAGTTCACCATGATGCCGGTCATTTAACGATTGCTCGGGGACTTTTCAAACGACAAACGATGCATCTGTCGATTAACCGGATGCAAACGGTTGAGGTCCGCCAAAATATTTTTCGGCAGGCACTGGGCTTGGCGACCGTCAAGACGCGGTTAATTACCGACGAAAATGGCGAAGACAAGGTTTCTAAAAACGTACCCACCTTGATTCCAATGGTAAAATCAGGAGCTGTTGACCACTACTTGTCACAGTGGTTGCCTAATTTTCCAAGCAAGCCAATCAAAAAGACCAGTAGCTCAACCTACCAGATTTTGACAATGATCCGTAACGGGCTTTTTTGGACCTTACCCCTCGCCGCCGTCCTGATTTATGTTTTCCAACGGTTGCCGCTCGTTGTTTTACTGGTTTTGCTTGTGTTGTCCTTCGTTGTCGGTGCTGGCTGGTATAAGGGGAAGGCGACAACCGCCCAAGTGGTTAACGGCCAGGTTCTTGTTTTAAAAACGGCGAAGAACTACGAAACCATCACCACCTATATTGCCTGGGATAAGATTCAATCGTTGTCCATTAAGCAGAGTTGGTGGCTAGCTCGTCGTAATCAGCGAGCCCACCTTGCCGTGGTGGTCCGAACTGATGCCAGTACGAAGGTTTTGACTGCTCGTTACTTGCCAATGGAGGAGGTCAAAGCCATCTTTGATTGGTACCAATTACTTGGCTAACAAGCACATTCGTTGCTGAAATCAGTGTATAAAAAGTGCTTTGAAACATCATACTTGCTTGCAAGCGGCTGAGCTACGGGTATTTACTTGTGTGAAAAGAAAACGCAGCGCTGATTTTTGGGCCAAAGAAAAAAGAGTCGAGGATACAATTATGTATGCTCGGCTCTTTTCAATTTGTGATGTGATGCTTCGGCAATCTTAGAAGTGGTGGGTTTTGACGACTGCTTGAGCCTGGTCAATACTTTCTGGCAAGGAGGCATCAAATTGGCTCCAGAGGTCTTGGTCAAATTGATTGACGATGTCTAAGGCCTGTTGTAATTTTTCCTCACCAGCTTGGGTTAATGAGAGAGCTTTTGAGCGCGGATTCTTCTTGCCAGGATAGCGGTCCAAAAGATCTTCACGGCTCAGTTTGGTGATAATGGCCGAAGCCGTCATGGCATCGACATCCGCTGCCTTAGCCACCATAATTTGAGTAATCTCGGTATTTTGTAAACTCAGGCCATGAACAGTGGCCAAAATTTGGAATTGGGGGTGGGTTAAGTCAAGCTCGCGGAGACGGTATTTCATTTGGCGGAACCAGTCAGTATACAAGTTGAAAAATTTCTGATTGGTCGAATCCATGTAGCGAGAAAGGGAAGCGGTTTTGACAGGGCTCATGGGAACCTCCTTAGTGTTAGAATTAATCTGTAAGTATACTTATAATATAACTGATTTCACAGCGTGTGGCAAGCGCTCACTGAGAAGTTTTTTCACACGGGTTCTAATTTCCGTGCTATACTGCTTGTGTGATAAATAAAGTTGGGGTGCCCTGAGCTGAGAATATACCCATTGAACCTGATGCCGCTAGCACGGTCGCAGGAAACTTCGAAAAGCGGATTTAAATCCTAAAGACATTGTCCATGTTCGGTAATCGTCAGTAGGCCATAAGTCCTCAGCTCAGGCTGAGGGCTTTTTATTTTGTCTAAATGGCGACTAACCCCATAGTCTGCCAAAATAAAGTTGATGATTGAGGAGAAAAAATGACGAAGATGCTGCCGTTTTCCGACTGCTTTATGCAAGTGATGGAGGAACACAAGGCTGATTTTTATGCCAATCCCTTTATCCAAGCAATGATTGCTGGGGAAGTTAATCCTGAGGCGCTGCTCTACTACGTACAACAAGATTACCGTTACCTGGGTCACTATTTGCCACTGTATGAACAGGTTTGCCAGACATTAACCGGACAAACAATTGATGCCGAAGTGGCCGATGATGACCGGGAATACGCCGCGCACAAGATATTACTGGATTTGGCTCAAACCGATGATAAGAGCATCCAGGAAGGCAAGTATCCAAATGCAACGGTTACGGACCAGTACGTTAACCACATGGCTAAATCAGTTCAAAAGGATTCGTTTATCGGCTTGGTTGCCTTGGCTGCCTGCCCTTACGACTATGCCTACTTAGCTGATTTGTTGATTCGGGATGGTCTCATTAAGCCAGACAACCCATTTATGCCATGGGTGGGGTACTACCGGGGGATTGATAAGGGTTTGACGCGACCAATGTTGGCTTTAGTCAATCAGACGGCCGAACAAGTGAGTCCTGAAGTGCAAGAGGAAGCCTTAGCTGCTTTTATCCAATCAACAAAGTATGAAAATCAATTCTTCCTGCAGGGAATGGAGGCAACAAAATGATTGATCCCAACCAATATCCGACAGCATTGACCATTGCTGGTTCTGATTCCGGTGGTGGTGCGGGTATGCAGGCCGATATCAAGACCATGCAGGCCTGCAAGACCTACTCAACGGTCATAGTGGCCGGGTTAACCGCACAAAACACACTGGGTGTGCAGGGTGCTTATCCAACTGATTTGGCCGTGATTGACCAACAATTTGCCTCGGTGATGGCTGACTTTGATGTTCGTGCAGCAAAAACAGGGGCACTCTTCGATGAAGCCCGTGTTCTTCAGGTGGCGAAAAACATTCGTCACTACCGACAAAAGAACTTCGTGGTCGATCCCGTGATGGTTGCCAAGGGCGGAGCGGCCTTGCTTGACCAAGCTGGCATTGCGGCCTTGAAGAACCATTTGCTGCCACTTGCTACGCTGGTAACACCAAACCTTCCCGAAGCCGAACTCTTAGCCGATATGAAAATTAGTAACCGTGACGGCATGGTTACCGCCGGTCAAAAAATTCAGGCCCTAGGGGTTCCAAACGTTATCGTCAAGGGTGGCCATGGTGAAGGCCCAATCATTTATGATTATGTTTTGCTGGAGAACGAAGAAGGATTCTGGCTTGAAGGACAAAAGGTTGAAACGTCAAGCAAGCACGGGACGGGGGACACCCTCTCGGCTGCGATTACGTCCTTTTTGGCCCAAGGTGATTCTCTGCGAGAAGCAATCGAAAAGGGCCATCGCTATATGAATGCCATTATCGGGCATCCGCTAGTTATCGGTCATGGTCACGGTCCTTTGAATCATGGTCAATGGTCGAATCCAGAAGATTAAGAGGGAAAAGATAATGAATTTTGATCCTGCATCATTAACGGTTTATCTCGTTGTGGGGAGCCAAAACGTCAATGACGACCCAAACGAAGTGATTCGCGTGGTTCAAGAGGCCTGTGACGCCGGCGTAACGGCTGTACAGTACCGTGAAAAGGACCACTCGAAGTTGAACCAAGCGGAAAAGGTGGAATTGGGCCAAACAATCAGGAGCATTACGAAAGCGGTTCATGTGCCTTTGTATGTCGATGACGACCTGCCTTTGGCACTGGCCATTCAAGCGGATGGTCTGCATGTTGGCCAGGGCGATACGCCGGTGCGAGCAATTCATGAGGTCGCCCCTGATTTGTTACTTGGTTTATCCGTCCATGATTTAAAAGAGTTAGCTGCCAGTGAAGCTGATTTGGCAGTCGTCGATTACTTGGGCGTTGGTCCGGCCTTTGCAACGACCAGTAAGGAAAAGGTCAAGGAGGCTATTGGGACGGAAGGCGTCTTGGCGGTTGCGTCAAAGAGCTCACTACCGGTTGTGGCCATTGGTGGCATCCATGAAGAAAACTGCCAGGAATTGGTAGAGTTGCCGATTGAGGGTGTTGCCGTGATTTCGGCCATTACCGCCAGCGATGATATTCAACGAAGTGTTCAGAAATTACGAGGAGTGACAAAATGAGTCAAACAATCTTAACTGCCGTTCGCCAGAACCAGCCCATCGTCTTGAACGTGGCCAATAGCGTTACCCCCCAATTGGTAGCAAATGCGATCGCCTATATCGGCGCTTCTCCAATTATGCTCGAAGATCCGCTAGATGCTGCTGATTTGACGAAAATTGCCAATGCCGTGACCTTGAATTTGGGTTCAACTTCTGAAAATTCACAAAAGGTGATGATTAATAGTGGGAAGACGGCCAACGAATTGGGCCTTCCTGTTATCTTTGATCCCGTTGCCGTTGGTGCAACGCCACTGCGGTCAAAGCGGGCCAAGGAACTCTTGAAATCAGTCAAGGTGAGCATCGTCCGCGGTAACCTCGGTGAGGTAGCGACTTTGGCTGAAGTGGAATGGGAAAGCCACGGAATCGATGCTGGTAGTGGCACCGCTGACCCAGTTGAAATTGCCCAGAAGGCGGCTCAAAAGCTTGGTGCCATTGTGGTCGCAACTGGTGTTCAGGACTTGGTTTCAGACGGCCAGAGGGTCTACCAGATTGCTAACTCGGCTAGCCAATTGGCAACCAATGTTGGGATGGGTGACGCCCTGGATGGTTTGTTGGGCGCCTTTGCAAGTCAAAGTATGGATTTGGCTGATTTAGCCTATGCGACCGCTGCTCTACCAGTTGCTGGCGAATTGGCGGTGGCTGAAGGTGTTGCCGGTCCTGCTGATTTCTTGAACAAGATGCTCGACCAGTTGGGCAACTTGACGGATGCAAAGCTTCAAGGGCAAATCCATCTGCACCAGGTTAAGTGATATCGCCGGGCCAATAGCTCACTCGAAATTGCTTGTGGGTGCCCAGCGCGCTTTGTCAGTGTTCATAACACTCGTGATTGTGCCTATCAGGTTTTTATGCTAGGATTACTCTATTAGCAAAGCTACACGAGGAGAAATGCGCATGCCATTAATGAAAATTGACTTGATTAAGGGTCAGTACGAACCCGCAGAAATTAAGAATATCATGCAACTGTCTTTTGACGTTGCCAAGGAAACGTTGTCACTACCAGACCGTGACCGTTTCCAAATCGTGACGCAACATGAAGACTATGAAATTAATTTTCAAGATGTTGGTCTTGGCTATGACCGTTCAGACAAGGTTTTGTTCTTTACGGTATTGTCAACGCCACGTCCAGTGAAGGCCAAGAAGGAATTCACGAAGTTATTGGTGGCGGCCTTGGCTGACAAGGCCGGCGTTCGTCAGGAAGATGTCATTATCTCCTTTATCAGCAACCATGCTGAAGACTGGTCATTTGGTGAGGGAAAGAATCATTTCTTAAACGGTGACCTTTAATAAAATTAGCTCGCTAGCACTAAGTGTTAGCGGGCCTTTTTGTTACAATCAGCTATTGTTAGCGACTGATCAATTGCCCGTAGCTGCCGTGATGATCAAAAGTGGTCTATGGAAAATTGACAGATGGGTTTTGTTCCTCTAAAATGGATGCACAAACCCTTCAGAGGGTTTAAGTCGAGCGAATAGGCCATTTAAATCACAAATGGTCTGCTTGTATGTTTAAAAAGGAGTTCTGTCAAAAATGGAAAATTTTACATTTAAGAACACAACCGATATTCGTTTCGGGAAAGATCGCTTGGAGACCGAATTGCAGGCTGCGATTGCTCAATTTGGTCCAAAGGTGCTCGTAACCTACGGTGGTGGTTCAATTAAAAAATCAGGTCTGTACGAGCGCGTGATTCAGGCGTTGGCGGGTTTGGATGTGACAGAATTGTCTGGGATAGAGCCCAATCCAAAGATTGCCTCAGTACGAGCGGGGCAAAAATTAGTGAAAGACAACGACATCGATGTCATTTTAGCCGTTGGTGGTGGATCTGTTATCGATGCTTCAAAGGTGATTGCTTCTGCTAAGTTCTATGACGGCGACCCTTGGGACTTGGTTTTGGATTCCAAGAAGCGCTTTGCCATTGACCAGTTGCCCGTTGTTGACATTTTAACGTTAGCGGCTACTGGAACTGAGATGAACACCGGTTCCGTGATTTCTAATCCGGAGACGAAACAAAAGTTGGGAACCGGTGGCCCGAATACACCATCCGTTTCCTTCCTTGACCCAAGCTTGACCTTCTCGGTTTCAAAGTGGCAAACGGCAGCTGGATCAATTGATATCTTTAGTCACTTGACAGAACAATACTTTGACCAAAAGGGTTATGAAAACGATGTTCGCAATGGCTTGATTGAAGGGATTATGCGGACCGTGATTAAGTGGGCGCCGGTTGCCTTGCGTGAACCCGATAACTACGATGCCCGAGCTAATTTGATGTGGGCGTCAACGATGGCCTTGAATGGCTTGCCACGGACAGGGAATGTCAATTCATGGTCGGTGCACCCAATCGAACACGAATTATCAGCCTATTATGATATTACTCACGGTGTTGGCCTTGGTATTTTGACGCCACACTGGCTGGACTTTATCTATTCAGCAGACACCAAGCCTTATTTCGTTTCCTTGGGACGGAATGTTTGGGATTTGGCGGGGGATGACGATGCCGTTGCCACCCAGACAATCGCCAAGACCCGGGAATGGTTGGCAAGTCTTGAAGTGCCAACCACATTGCCTGGTGTTGGCATTGAAACGGACCAGGATTTTGAGGCCATGGCCAAGAGCGCGGTTCAAGTTAACCATTTGGACCACAATGCCTTTGTGAAAATGACTGTGGCAGACGTTCGCAACCTCTTGGAAGCCTCAATGAAATAAGGGAACTGATTTGCTAGGGGGGTGAGCTTTCCTCGACTGACTAGCAAATCATTACTACAGCAAAAGAACCAAAGATCGACAATTTGTCGTATCTTTGGTTCTTTTTGTTTGTTTCATGTAGGCGGGGGCTCTTTGATTTAAAACAAATCAGTCCTTAGCGGTTATACAAGTAGGCCTTAGCTTCGTATGGTCGCAATTTTAGACCCAAATCATCTTGGTAATTGCTGATGAGCAACTGGGCATCGGCGGGAACGGGGTAGTCACGTTCCAGATTTTGGTCAGTGAAGTTGTTAATAATCAAGAGTTCTTGGTCATCCCCAATTCGCTTGTACGTATAAACATGGTCATCGGCCGGGTCAATCAATTCGTAGTGACCAGTGGTAATTAGGTCAAGGTCATGGCGGAGCTTAATCAACTTTTGATAGTGGTAAAAGACGGAATTATCGTCGGCCAAAGCGGCGGTCGCATTGATGGTCTCGAAGTTGTCATTCAACTTCAGCCAAGGAGTACCGTCGGTGAAGCCGGCGTTTTTTCCAGCCGTCCACTGCATTGGTGTCCGGGCGTTATCACGCCCCTTATAGTGAACGTAATCGAGCATGGTGTCGTTGTCCACTAATTTTTCCTTGTCGACAATGAACTTCCGACCGTTGATGATTTCGATATCATCGAAATCATCCCAACCCAGGTTGTAGGCATTAGTCATCCCCAACTCCTCGCCCTGGTAGATGTAAGGTGTTCCCTGCATAAAGTGCAAGAGGGTGGCGAGCATCTTGGCTGAAACCTCCCGGTATTCGGCAGAATCGTTTCCAAAGCGGCTAACGATACGAGGTTGGTCGTGATTATCCCAGTAAAGGGAATTCCAGCTATTGCCCTCAAGTTCCGTTTGCCACTTGCTCAAGTTGTCCTTGAGCTTGAGCAATGAAACTGGTTGGTTATCCCATTTACCAAGTGCTGGGTTGGGGTTGTCGTCCAGACCCATGTGTTCAAACTGGAAGACCATGTTCAGCTCGCTGCCGTCGATGCCAGCATACTTTTGGGCATGCTCAATATCGACGCCAGAAGTTTCACCAACGGTCATCAAATCAGCATTGTTCAACACCTTTTGTCGCATTTCCCGCAAGTATTCGTGCACGTGAGGACCGTTGGTGGTCAATGAAACCGGATTAGCATAGGTATTACCGGCGGGCAATGGTGCATCCGGCAATCCATCTGGCTTTGAAATCATCGAAATCACGTCCATCCGGAAGCCATCGATTCCCTTGTCGATCCACCAGTTCATCATTTGATAAACTTGGTCGCGGAGTTCATCATTTTTCCAGTTTAAATCAGGTTGGCCCTCAGCAAAGAGGTGGAGGTAGTATTGACCACTTTTCTCGTCAAACTTCCAGGCTGAACCCGAGAAGAAAGAGGACCAGTTGTTTGGTTCATGACCATCAACGGGGTCGCGCCAAATGTAAAAGTCGCGCTTGTCATTATCCTTGTTAGACCGACTTTCGATAAACCATTTGTGCTGGTCGGATGAATGGTTGACCACCAAGTCCATCACGATTTTGATATCGCGGGCGTGTGCAGCAGCCAATAAATCATCGAAGTCCTGCATCGTCCCAAATTCTGGGTTGATGGCTTGATAATCCGAAATATCGTAGCCGTTATCCTTGTTGGGTGATTGGTAGATGGGGTTGAGCCAAATCACGTCCGCTCCTAATTTGGAAACGTAACTCAGACGTTCCTGAATACCCTTCAAATCACCAATCCCATCACCATTCGAATCCTGAAAGGAACGAGGGTAAATTTGATAAACGACGGCCTTTTGCCACCATTTGATCGCGCTTGTTGTCATTTAAAAACCTCCAATTTGTTTTTCGGTTGAAAATTGAATCTACCCCATCATTATAAAGAAAATCAGCTGTGAAATAAAGGGGGTTCTAATTTAAAAGGCTTACTTTCCGGTAATAATAGCGGTATAATTTTAGACATCAAATGAGGAATCTTGGAAGGAGTTTCTGTGTTTAAAAAGAAGTTGTTTTGGGGGATTCTGGTTGCGCTAATGGCGATTGGGATTGTCTTTTATCTGGTGGGGTCAAAAATGAGTCCAACCTTGTCCGAGCAAAATGGCCAGCGTCCAAAGGAGGCCACGGTCTTCTTCCACGGCTACGGCTCCAGCCGTAATGCCGAAAAGTCAATGAGTCAGTATTTGGTGGATCATGATTATTCCAATCGACGGATTAACGTGACAGTTGAAAAAGACGGTACGGTCACCATGGATAAGACGATTGCCCCTGGTGACAAAAATCCGATTATCTTGGTCCAGTTTGATGATAATAAAAGCCAAGACTTTAACCAGACTGCTAAGTGGGTTACAACCATCATGACTAAGTTGAGTCAGCAGGGAATTCGGTCGGTTAATCTGATTGGTCATTCGATGGGCAATATGGCGATTGCTTTTTACCTGATGAATGCAGCCGATAATGGCCACGACTTACCGAAGGTCGGCCGCCAGATTTCAATTGCAGGGACATACAACGGGCTGATTTTAGCTAACCCGCAGTCAAATTCACCGTTAAGTGCTGATGGTGAGCCGCAAACGAAGACTGAAATCTTTGACCGCTTAGCGGGTCTGACGGCTTACTATCAAAACCACTCGACGCAGGTCTTGAATATCTACGGTAATTCGACCGGTGGTTCCGCTTCCGATACGACCGTTTATAATAATTCGTCCAAGGCCCTGAAGTACTTCGTGCGTCAGCCAAGTACTTATCAGGAAACGCTGATTGAAGGGGCGGATGGTCAACACTCGAAGCTTCATGAAAATCAGACTGTTGATCAAGATATCCTAAAGTTCTTGCAAAATTAAAACAGACAAAATAAAAATGATTGTAGCCATAAAGGCTGCAATCATTTTTTTGATGTCGTCGCTTGGTCGCCGGCACATTCAGCGCCAGCGAGGCGAGGGAGAGAGCGAGGAAAATAAAGATTAATAGTCAGTTAAGACAACGTAGTCGACCGTCTTAAGGCTGCTCAAGTCCCGACCACCGGCATAAGAAATGGCTGACTGGATGTCTTCTTCCATTTCGGTCAAAGTGTTTTGGATAGGGCCCTTGTAAGGAACCAACAACTTGCGACCTTCCACGTTATGAGAGTGACCCTTTTGGTAAGCTGAAGCAGAGCCAAAGTAGGCCTTGTAAGTCTTGCCATCCTGTTCAATCAAGTCACCAGGCGTTTCGTCGTGACCGGCAAACATCGAACCGACCATGACCATTGTTGCGCCAAAGCGAATTGACTTGGCGATGTCGCCGTTGTGGCGAATACCACCATCGGCGATGATTGGCTTAGTGGCTACCTGGGCGCATTGGGCGATGGCGGCTAATTGCCAACCATTAGTTCCAAAGCCAGTCTTGTCCTTGGTGATGCAGGCCTTACCAGGTCCGATTCCAACCTTGGTTGCATCGGCACCAGCAGCCTCGATTTCAACGATGGCTTCTGGTGTTCCCAAGTTACCGACAATCAAGAAGGTGTCTGGCAAGTTTTCCTTAATATAAGTCACCATCTTGATGACATAGTCGGAATGACCGTGGGCAACATCAATTGTGATGTAGTCTGGTGTGAGTTGTGCTTCCTTGAAATGATCAATCAAGGCGTATTCGCCATCCGTAATCCCAAGACTAATGGAAGCAATCAAGCCCTTAGATTGGATGTTTTGAACGAAGTCAAAGCGTGTTTCGGGTTGGAAGCGGTGCATCACGTAGAAGTAGCCATTGGAAGCTAACCATTCGGCCAAGTTTTCATCGATAACCGTGGCCATGTTGGCTGGCATAACAGGCAACTTGAAAGTGTGCTTTCCTAAAGTCACAGAAGTGTCGGCTTCGCGGCGAGACTTCAAGACTGATTTTTTAGGTAAAAGGCGAATAGCATCGTAATCAAAGGTTTTCATAACATAATCTCCGTTTCTGCTGGTACTTTAGTCTAGCAAGACTAGATTAAAGCAATATCAGCAAAGAAAAGAGCGACAGAGCTTGCAGTCCGACCATACCGGTCAGGCCGGCAGGACACTGTCGCCGAGTAGTTCTTTAGTTGTTTTCCCACAAATCAGTTAAGACGTTTGTGGCATCGCGGTCAGGGCCAACGGCAAAGGTTGCCAAAGGCAAATCAACGATTTCGCACACGCGCTTCAAGTAGTTGCGGGCGTTTTCGGGCAAGGCCTCAAGTGACTTGGCCTTGGTGATGTCTTCTGACCAACCAGGTAATTCCTCATAAACTGGTTCGCAGCGTTCCAAATCAGCTTCGGAAGCAGGGTAGTGGTCAATGACCTGGCCATCCAACTTGTAGTGTGTGGCAACCTTAACGGTTTCAAAGCCAGACAAGACATCCAAGCAGTTCAAGGAAAGCTGTGTTAAGCCGGAAACGCGCTTGGCATGACGCAAAGCGACAGTGTCCAACCAGCCGATTCGGCGGGGACGACCTGTGACAACGCCGTATTCGTGGGCGACGTCGCGAATAGTATTGCCAACTTCATCGAACAATTCGGTTGGGAAAGGACCTTCACCGACACGGGAGCAATATACCTTGGCCACACCGACAACTTGGTCAATGCGATTTGGACCGATTCCAGCACCGACGGCAGCGCCACCGGCAATTGGGTTAGACGATGTGACGAATGGATAAGTTCCATGGTCGATGTCCAACATGATTCCCTGGGCACCTTCGAACAAAACGCGCTTGTCATTGTCTAAAGCTTCGTTAATTAAATAGGAAGTGTCGGCCACAAAGGGACGCAACTTTTCGCCATATTCCTTGTATTGGTTGAAGATTTCATCAAAATCAAGGGGTTCGCGGTCAAAAACCTTGGTCAAGAACAGGTTCTTCACTTTCAAGGCCTGCTTTAAACGCTTTTCCAAAACCTTTGGTTCAAGCAAATCAGCAATGCGAATCCCAATTCGATCCAACTTGTCCTGGTAGGCAGGTCCAATTCCTTTGTGGGTCGTTCCAATCTTTTCTTTCTTTAAACCTTCTTGCAAGGCATCAAAAAGGGGATGATAAGGCATAATGACTTGGGCTCTTGAAGAGACCTTTAAGTTATGAACGGTGACACCGTTTTCCTTTAAATAGTTAATTTCATTAAATAGTGTTTCTGGGTTGACCACAACACCGGTACCAATCACGTTGGTAACCTGTGGCAGGAAGATTCCAGAAGGAATCAGCTGCACGTGGAGTTTCTTACCATCGATGACCAATGTATGGCCAGCGTTGTCGCCCCCCGCATAGCGGACAACGAAGTCGGCCTTCTGACTCAGAAAGTCTGTAATTTTACCTTTTCCTTCGTCACCCCATTGGGCGCCGGCAATCACGATTGAAGACATGGTTTACCTCTTTTATCATTTATTGGCCATTTTTGACCAAAGGTTAGTATACGGGGAAACGTTCAGAAAATCAAGGGAAAATCAGGGATTGGTTCGGTTTTAATGTTCGGATTCTGCATAAAACTGATTTATTTAATAAATAGTTCGTATTTATACCCAAATTCTTGCTATAATACTCTTGCACGTTTGATAAAAAAGGAGAGTCATAATGTTAGACCGTTATAGTCGACCAGCCATGCGTGATATTTGGTCACTGCAAAACCAGTACCAAACTTGGTTGGATGTTGAAATTGCCATTGATGAAGCTTGGTCAAAGTTGGGCGAAATCCCAGCTGAGGATGTTGAAAAGATTCGTCAGAATGCCACCTTTGATGTTGCGCGCATCGAAGAAATTGAAGCGGTCACACACCATGATATTGTTGCTTTTACCCGGACAGTTTCAGAATCATTGGGTGAAGAAAAGAAGTGGGTTCACTTCGGAATCACGAGTACAGATGTTGTCGATACTTCATATGGTGTTCGTTTGAAGCAAGCTAACGCCATCTTGGAAGAAGACTTGGAAAACTTTATTGCCGTTTTGAAGAAGAAGGCAATCGAGTATAAGGATACGGTCATGATTGGCCGGACACACGGTGTTCAAGCCGAACCAACGACCTTTGGTTTGAAGATTGCTCGTTTCTATTCTGAAATGGAACGCAACTTGGAACGCTTTAAGAAGGCCGCCCGTGGTGTTGAAGCTGGTAAGATTTCTGGTGCCGTGGGTACGTTTGCCAACATTCCACCTGAAATTGAACAGTATGTTTGTGAACGCTTAGGTTTGCACGCTCAGGAAATTTCATCACAAGTTTTGCCACGTGACTTGCATGCCGACTATATGGCTACTTTGGCCTTGATTGCTTCAAGCATGGAAGGTTTCGCTGTGGAAATTCGTTCATTGCAACGTTCTGAAATCCACGAAGTCGAAGAAAAGTTTGCTAAGGGCCAAAAGGGTTCTTCCGCAATGCCGCACAAGCGTAACCCAATCGGTTCAGAAAACATCTGTGGCTTGGCTCGCGTGGTTCGTGGCCAAATGGTGACTGCTTACGAAAACATTCCTTTGTGGCACGAACGTGATATTTCACATTCATCAGCCGAACGGATGATTTTGCCAGACAGTACGTCATTGTTGGACTACATGTTAAACCGTTTCATGAAGATCATCGACACGCTGACGGTCTTCCCTGAACGCATGAAGTCAAACATGAACTTGACGCACGGTCTGATTTACAGCCAGCGTGTGTTGTTGAAGTTGATTGAAACGGGAATGGCTCGTGAAACGGCCTATGACTTGGTTCAACCTTTGACAGCCAAGTCATGGGATGAAGGTCGTTCATTCAAGGACTTGGTTGAAGGGGACAAGACGATTACTGCCCACTTATCACAGGCAGAAATCGACGACGCCTTCGATTATCACTATCACTTGAGCCAAGTTGATACGATCTTCAAGCGCCTTGGTTTGACTGACTAAAAAATTAATCTTAACCGTATATAGGAAGTAAAATTTCGCAGGATTCTTAGCTGCGAGTTTTACTTCCTTTTTTTGTCGATCAATGGACCCCAGTGCAAAATCAGTTTTAAAAATGAAATGTTACGTGATTATTTATTCTAAAAAGTATTACATTGTTACGAAAATAAGTGTGACCTTAATATTACAGAACGAGCTGTTTTTTAGAATAGTTTGAGAAAAATATTAGATATATCATTGTGAGGTGTCTAGAATAACGAATACTTTACGTTCTGCAATTAGAAAATTTTTGGTATAAGATACCTATTTAAAGGGGATTATCCGATTATCTTCTAAGTTATAAACATATAATGAGAATTAGAAAATTAATAAAATCTATTCTAAAAAACAGTGTAATACTATTGCGATGTTTTGTATTTTTTATTATAATAATGTTTGCAAATAATATCAAACATTTCCCGGAGGTATCAAACGTGGAAATTAGAGTAAATAAATTTCAAGAAAGAACGCTGGCGCGACTAGATGATGGGACTTACCAGGTTAAAACCAATCAGGAGACCTACCAACTTAGCGGGCAAGCAGGCGATAACTATGATGGTTATCAACTAACGATTAATGGCGATATGGTTGCCACTAAGCCGTTTAGTCTGATTTTTAACCAAAAAACTACGGGTGGGTTGACGAAGTTTTCGGTGCCTCTTTACCTAACTAAAGGGGATAATCGGTCGATTTTAGTTATTCGTGATGCTGTTGGTAATCAGACTAAAAAGAAATTAAATGTCCGCTATTATCAAACAAATTTGCCAGCACCAACCGTTACAAAAGATGGTAGCGGCGTTATTCAGCGCTTTCCACTGTTACTAACAGCAAAAGCGAATCTGCCGGCGGACAACCCGAGCGATAACGAATTGACGGTTATGTATTCTTTGAATCAAGGTCAGCAATGGCAAAAATATCAGGGTGATCTGTCAATTCGAGAAAATAAAACGGTTCAGTTCAAAACGGTCGATGCGTATGGGAATCAGTCGCAGGTGGTGACAGTGGCTGTGCATGAGTTTTCACCAGCTCAAAAGGAACAAATAGCGGTTGCCAGTCATCAACCGTCAAGGCTAATTAATAAAGTTTCGTGGCCGGCCTCTATCCGCCACAGGTTCCAAGACCAACGAAATCATTATCGGAGCCACCATTCACCTTATTTTTCTTCTGGTGGTATGAGCCACCATTGTTGGGATGGCTTTGGACCAAAGATGGGCTGGGGCAATTTTAACCAAAACAGAGGTTGGAAAAACTGGAAAAAGTATCTATTTTCGCAATCAATCCATGCTTGGCACCCAAATTTTCATCAAATTAACTGGGGTGGCCGTGCCTGGATGAGTGAGTATTGATGCTGGTCATCAGAAAGAAGGTGATAGATAAAAGTATTTTTATCAATTAATTACAAATAATGTTCACTTATAAGTGCACTTAACAAAAACGCTTAATTAATCTTGGTAGAAGGTAAATCTGTTTGATTTACCTTTTTTCATGTATAATCAAACTAATTTTACTAATTTAGAAAGAGAAGGGTTTGCCATGGCGGAGAAGAAAACAGGACGGGGAATTTTGTATGCGGTTACCGGTAGTGTTTTCTGGGGAGCGTCCGGCACGGCGGCACAAGCCCTCTTTGCTAACAGCCAAATTTCGCCATTATGGTTAGTAGGTGTTCGTTTGTTGTTGGCTGGCCTTTTATTGCTAGCGTGGTATGGCTTGGCAAGTAAGCAATCTTTGTTTTCCATTTGGAAAAATCAGCGATCAGCGACCTTTCTTTTGCTCTTTGCCTTCTTAGGAATGTTGCCATCGCAATTGTCTTATTTTATGGCTATTCATTATGGCAATGCACCAACGGCGACAGTCTTACAATTTTTGGAGCCAATTTTTATTATTTTGTATCTCACGGTTTGTAGCCATGCCTTGCCACGGCGGTTGGATTTGATTTCGGTCATCGTTGCCTTGGTTGGAACCTTCTTACTAGTAACGAGTGGTAACCTGATTAAACTTTCACTGGCACCTCTAGCCCTATTTTGGGGTTTGGCAGCTGGCTTGAGTCAGGCTTCTTACACACTGTTGCCCAAAGAACTCTTAGTAAACTTTGATGGTCGTCTGGTCGTTGGCTGGGCGATGACGCTCGGCTCGATTCCATTTTTTCCAATTTTGTTCAGCCATTCGTTGAAGTCAATTTCGCTAGTCGGTGGTGGGCAGATTACTTTTATCGTTATTTTTGGAACTATGTTGGCTTATTTGTTCTATATTAATAGCCTTCAGGACCTTCAGCCAGCCACAACCGGGATGTTAAGTTCCTTTGAGCCCCTGACAGCGACGTTCTTAGCAGTTGCTTTCTTGGGGACGAGCTTGACGGCTATTCAAGTTCTTGGCGGCCTGTTTGTTCTTTCAACGATTTTCCTCCAGTCAATCCCGACAAAGGCAGCGTGACTGTGTTAAAATACCAATAAGAAAAAATGCCTTCTATCTTAACTTAACTGAAAGGGGGGGCACCATGACAGAGATTCAGCTGCAAAAACACCCTGGGGTGACATTGGTTTCCGCTCGAGTTGAGATGGCGGAAGAAATTTATACGGTTGTGGACCAAGACCGCGAGCATATTGGCCAGTTTTTACCTTTTGTTGATCAAACGGAGGCTGTCCAAGATACGCTGACCTATCTTGAGTCACAATTAAAAATCAGCGAACCGGGTAAGGAGCTGATTTTTACTATTCAAAAAGATGGTAAAATCATTGGAATGATTGAGTTGCATCACTATTCAGCAATGGACCGGCGGGCTGAGATGGGCTATTGGCTGACCAAGGCTTATACAAAGCAGGGAATTATGACGGCGGCAGCTAAAGCGCTTTGCGACTATGCTTTTCGGGTGGCGGGTCTGCACCAAATTATTGTTTTGGCCGACGTTGAGAATCCTGGATCAAACGGTGTGATTCGTGCTGCTGGCTTTACTTATCTGATATCTCATCCGGATTACTCATATCGGGCGGGCACATATCACGATATGAATGTTTATTACCGTTTGGCTAATGAATAGCTATTAATCAAAGTAAAAGGAGAAAAGCACTATGACAATTCAACTTGTTGGCTTCTCATTCTGATAACAGAATGGGATTGAAGTCTTTTTCAGCCCCATTCAACGCGCACTGCATTCGAATGGAGAAACTGAACAATGAACCTTAAATCAATTCGTAATTTTGCAATTATTTCCCACATTGATCATGGTAAGTCAACACTATCAGACCGACTCATGGAGGAAACCAAGACGGTTTCTGACCGGGAAATGACACCCCAGTTGTTAGACAGCATGGGGGTGGAGCAAGCACACGGCGTGACAGTCAAGTCACGGACGGTGCAAAATACTTATCGGGCAAATGACGGCCAAGACTATCAGTTAAATCTGATTGATACACCGGGTCACGTTGACTTTAACTATGAAGTTACGAAAAGCCTTTCAGCAACCGATGGCGTCATCCTTTTGGTTGATGCGACCCAGGGTGTGCAAGCACAAACGGTTGCGAATTGGCGGTTAGCCCATGAATTGGGGCTGCCGATTTTACCGGTCTTAAATAAAATTGATGCCGCGAGTGCTCAGATTGACGAGAGAGAAGAACAAATTAGACAACTGGACCCGACCTTGGCTAATCGTCAGATTTATCACATTTCAGCCAAGACTGGCTTGGGAATAGCGGACCTTTTGGAGGCGATTGTTCATGAATTGCCGGCCCCGGTCGGTGATGAAAGCAGTCCTCTCAAGGCCCTCGTCTTTGATTCTGAATATGATGCCTTTCAAGGGGTGATTGCCCAAATTCGGGTAATCGATGGCACCCTAAAAAAGGGCACCGCACTTCAATTAATGGCTAATGGGCAAAAACTGCTAGCCAAAGAAGTTGGTATTTACCAACCAAACCGAGTGCCTGTCAACGAATTGACCGTTGGTGAAGTCGGCTATGTCGTGACCGGGATTAAAAATCCCAAGCAGGTAACAGTTGGGGATACGTTGACGAGCCAAAGCCAGCCAACTGAAACGGCTTTGCCTGGTTACCAGCAGAGTCAGCCGGTTGTTTATGCCGGCATTTACCCAGTCGACGACTACAATGTTTTGCAGGAAGCATTGCAAAAATTAGCTTTGAATGATACCTCCCTTGTATTAACGAATGAGCAATCCGAAGCGATGGGACCAGGCTTTCGAGCAGGTTTCTTGGGGATTTTTCACCTGCAAATCATTAAAGAACGCCTTGAAACCGAGTTTGGAATCCAGGTTGTGGTGACAGCCCCAAACGTTTCTTACCGGGTACAAGTGGCACAAAAGGGCCAGGACATTCAGACGGTGACAGTGACCAATCCAACCAAGTTTCCTGATTTTGATCAAATTTTAGCGGTCGAGGAGCTGGTGGTCAAGGCGACCATCATGACGCCAAGTGATTCGGTTAACCAGTTAATGAAATTAGCGGATGATTATCGTGGTGTGTTTATGGATATGGGCAACCAGGGTGATTATGTCCGCTTGGTCTATCAAATGCCTTTATCCGAAATTGCCTACGATTTCTTTAACCAATTAAAATCATTGTCGCACGGCTACGCTTCGTTTAGTACGGAAGCCATTGGTTATCAGGAAGCTGATTTGGTCAAGGTCGACTTGCAGGTTAACTATGTCCAGGTCGATGCATTGGCTTTTGTGACGCATCGCTCACGGGTGGCCGAACAAACGCAACAATTGGTCCACGAATTGAAAATGACGATTCCAAGGCGCCTTTATCCGATGCCGGTTCAGGCGTTGGTGGAGGGGCGGGTAGTTGCCCGGGTTGATGTGCCACCTCTGCGTAAAAATGCTGCGGTCAATGGTCAGGCTAAAAGTATCTCCAAGAAGCAGGCGCTGCTCCGCCGTCAAAGTGCGAACAAGCGTCAGGCGGCTCAGTCTGATATTGAATTACCGCAAGCCGTTTTTAATGCCTTACTTTCACTAAAATAATTAAAAATCAGCCCCAGCGCAGCTTGCGTTGGGGCTTTTATACTAAATTATAATTTTTCTTTAGAATTGAGATGCGAAAATAAGCGAGATATTCGTAAAAAAAGGCCCAGATACCTGTTTATTTTTAATATTTAAATAAAAATTTGATAATTTTTGAACTAAATTGACTTTTATTGTTTTAAAGCATAGACTAAAAATTGTAATATTAATAAAAAAGAAGGAAAATTTAAAATGAAAAAACATGGTGCTGACATCGTCACAGATTCCCTGGTGAATCACGGGGTTGATCTCGTTTTTGGAATTCCGGGAGCGAAGATTGACCGTTTGTTCGAGACACTGGAGCACCCACAACCAGGACAGCGGGTACCAAAGTTGATCGTGACTCGTCATGAGCAAAATGCCGCCTTTATGGCCCAGGCATTTTCGCGGATTACTGGTAAGACTGGTGTTGTGATTGCCACTTCTGGTCCTGGGGTTGGAAACTTGGTAACGGGCTTGATGACTGCTAATGCCGAAAGTGATTCAGTTTTGGCCATCGGGGGTCAGGTTCCTCGTCGTGACTTGTATCGGTTGACGCACCAATCGACAAATTCGGCCGCTTTGTTTCAAAGCGTGACCCGGTTTAGTTCTGAGATTCAAGATCCAAACAATATTTCTGAGATTATCGCTAATGCCTTTGGAGCAGCGAACGGAACGAAGCGTGGAGCAGCCTTTGTTTCTTTGCCACAGGATGTCGATGATGTTGAAGTGACCAGCCCTGCATTGCCGGTTGTCAACCAACCGCGCCAGGGGGCAGCGGCCTTAACTGATTTAGACTGGTTGGCCGAACAAATTAAGAATGCCAAGTTGCCCGTCTTGCTTGTTGGTGCCCGTGGCTCAGACGACGATACAGTGGCGGCTTTGCACACATTGTTGAAGCAAACGCCTTTGCCTGTCGTTGAAACCTTCCAGGGCGCTGGTGTGATTTCCCGTGAACTGGAGGCCCAATCATATTTCGGTCGGGTTGGTCTTTTCCGTAACCAGACAGGGGACAAGTTACTCAAGCAATCTGATTTGGTTGTGACGGTTGGCTACGATGCCATCGAGTACGAACCACGAAATTGGAACAAGGAAAACGATTTGAAGATTGTCGCAATGGATGTTACGCCAGTTCAAATTGACAATAACTTTGTGCCAACGCGCCAATTAGTTGGTAATTTGGCCCAATCATTGACGCTTTTGACGGAGAAGGTTGCGAGTTATCAGGTGCCGGCAGAAAGTCATGGCACTTTGCAAGAGTTAAAGGCTGATTTGAAGGCGTCGGATGAACCATCTTACACGCCGGCACAAGCCAACTTGAACCATCCACTGAATGTCATCAAGGCTCTGCAAAATCACGTGACCGATGACATGACGGTTTCGACTGATATTGGCTCACATTATATTTGGATGGCCCGTCACTTTAAGTCATACGTCGCTCGTCACTTCTTGACGTCGAATGGCATGCAGACACTTGGGGTCGGCCTTCCTTGGGCAATGGCCGCTGCGATGGTTCGTCCAAATGCTAAATCAGTTTCCGTTTCTGGCGATGGTGGCTTCTTCTTCTCCGCAATGGAATTGGAGACGGCTGTCCGCTTGCAGTTGAACACGGTGCATATCGTTTGGAACGATAATGCCCATTACGACATGGTCAAGTTCCAAGAAGAAATGAAGTATGACGGCCAAGCCGCCGGTGTTGACTTTGGTAATATTGATATCGTGAAGTATGCCGAAGCCTTTGGTGCTAAGGGACTGCGGGTTGAAACGCCAGCTGACCTTGATGCTGTTTTGACAGAAGCCTTTGCAACAGAAGGACCGGTTGTTGTTGATGTACCAGTTGATTATTCACATAATTTTGAATTAGGATCTCAGTTGATTGAATCTGAGGGCTAATGTTGGTTCGGTTATCGTTCAAAATACCCTTTCGGTTGAACGCATGCCGGCCTCAAACCTTCCTTAATAACAAAAACCTTTCAGAAATGTTTTTCTGAAAGGTTTTTTTGTTTGGTGGTGGAATAACGGCCCGCAGGCCAATGCTGATTTTACTGCTGGTTGGCTAACCAAGCTGGTAAAACAATTTGGTCAATTAATTCTTCGGGGTCAGGCGCTTGCTGGGTAGCGATAAAGGAGTAGTAGCGGCGAATATTACCCAAGAGCATGAGAACCTCTTTGCTGGGAACTATCTTTAATTCACCGCGCTTGATGGCCCTAGTAGCTAACAAAGTTCCAAGCTCAACGGCACCTTCCTCGGCTTTTTTCAAAAAATCATCATTGATAGTTTCACCGTTGACAGCTTGGTAGAGTGTAAATTTAATTAAATATTGGTTGATTCGTTCATGCAGGCCTTCGATTTTCCTGGCGTTTTCAATCAGGTCGCCACGAAGGCTACCAGTATCGGGAAAGGATTGCGTATCCAAATCCTCTGGGAATCCAGAATTTTCGTGTGCCCAATGGTGGACGGCATCCACTAAGAGGGCAGATGGTGAATCCCAACGGCGATACAAGACACTGCGGGATGTTTTGGCGTAGTGCGCAACATTTTTAAAAGTGACCGCATCAATGCCCTTTTGATCAAAGAGACGTAGTGCCACTGCGTAAATTGTCTGCTCGAGGGCTAACCCACGTTTTCTTGTTTGCGTTTCTTTTTCCATAAAAATAGTTTAACACAAAAAATAAGGAACGTTATGTTTCTTATTGGCTTTTAGTTAGCAGCCAAGTATATTAATCAGCGGATTGAAATAGAGAACAAATTGTTCCTTATTTCCTCAAATAAATTAAACAGAGTGGAAATGGAAAAATGGAAATTAAAAAAATACGCAATGTTGCGCTAATTTTGGCTTTTGGCCTTTTGGCGCCCATGCTTGATACGACCATGACCAATATCGCCATTAATGATATCGGTCGTGATTTGCATACCACGCTAGCGAATGTGCAGTGGATTATTACGGCCTACGTTTTGGCTATGAGTATTGCTGTCCCATTCTCTGGCTGGTTAACGCAGCGCTTTAATGGGAAATGCGTTTTTTTGGCAGCACAGATTTTCTTTGGTTTGTCTTCGGTGGGGGCTGCATTGAGTCATGATATCAATGCTTTGATTCTGTACCGAAGCGTCCAAGGCTTTGCGGCCGGCTTGATCATTCCGTTGGTGACAACGATGTTAGTGAATATTGCGCCACGCGAACATTTGCAAAAGCTGATGATGGTAGTGATGTTGCCGATTATGGTTGGTCCCATCTTTGGGCCAATTATTGGAGCACTTGTTGTTGAATATGGTAACTGGCAATGGATTTTTTGGATTAATGTGCCGATTATGATTATTGCAGCCGGTTTGAATTTTTGGAAGGTGCCGGATATTCCGGCCTTTAATAAATCAGCACGCATCGATGCCTTCGGTATTGCCTTGCTGGGCTTGGGTTCGGCTGCTGTTATTTATGGCCTTTCCCGTGCAGGCGATTTAGCCAGCTTTAACAATCCCGATACCCGTCTCTATGTGATTGCTGGTTTGTTGGCCTTTGTTGTCTACTGGATTTGGGGCCGGTACAAAAAGGACCAGGCGGTCTTGCCACTTGCTTTGTTTAAGTCACCGGTTTATTCAGCGACGACGATTAACTTGATCTTGGCTGGGATGGTCACCAATGGACCGATGCTGATTTTGCCATTGTACTTCCAGCAGGGTCGGTCGATGTCCGTTTTGGAAACGGGGCTCTGGCTGTTGCCTCAAGGAATTGGGATGTTGTTGATTCGTCCGGTTTTGCTGAAATTACTCGATCGCATTGGTGTTCGCTACGTGGTTTGGTTGGCCCTTTCATTGGCATTAATTGGGATGATTCCGTTTGGTTGGATTAATGCCAGCACGAACATGGTCATTGTCAGTACTGCGCTTTTCGTTCGTGGCCTTGGAGTCGGTGGTATGATTATGCCACTGATGACGACGATTCTCTTGGGTATGGAAAAGGAATTGATTCCGCAAGCCAACATTGGCGCACGGATCTTCCAAAACGTTGGCGGTGCTTTTGGTTCTGCCTTGGTAGCGACTGTCGTTGCTGCTTACGTTTCAACGCACCGTGTTTTGGGTGCTAACATTGTTGCTTATCAACATGCCTTTTGGTGGTCCGTGGCCATCACCATCGTGATGTTTATTCCGGCAATCTTTTTGCCAAAGCAAGTTGAGCCAAAGGATTAAAATGCTCACAGCAATTGAAGCGTAAAGAAAAAGTATCCGTCAGTTTGTCTGACATATTTTAAATCAGCGAGGCATTGGCGGATACTTTTTGTGTTGGTTGAAATTTTGTCTAGCTTAGTTTTTAGCTGGTGCAACGGGCCCTTGGGCCTTTGCTAAAACAGCGCGAGCGATTGGGCCGACCACCAAGATTTGCATAGGTAAAGCCAAAAGCAGGTTAAAAATCCAAGCCTTTGGATAAGCTGACAGTGAGTGACCGTTGATTAAAACACCAAAGAGGGACATGCAAGTAACCATGCCCAGAACCATGAGCATGGAAATGGTCAGAGGAATCTGAAGACCATCAGTTGCTTTGAAGCGGGGGATGATGTGTTTAAAGGCCAGCATCTTAGCTAATGGACCAACGAGGAAACCGTCGCAAGCCATGGCGACGATTAAAGCGACGGGGTAGCCGACAACGACTTCGTGCCAGAAACCATCCGTCAGTCCCTGAGCGAGGTAAATATTGTAAATGGACATGCCTAAGACCATCAGGCCAGCCATCATCAACATGAAAATCAGTTCTTCTTTAAAATTACGTGGCATTCATCAATGCTCCTTTTCTTAGTAATTCCAACTTAGCATATAAAGTTTTTTCTCGTAAGTAAGGATTTGATGAGAATTAATAGAAAAGCATGGTGAAAGTGAGAGGTGTTAAAATGTTCAATCTAAATTAATGACTTATTTTGTTCAAATGGGTAATCAATACTAAAAAAGTGGAATGGGGAATGATGCACTGTTTTCACTGCCAGTGGGGTGATAGTCGGACTGGCAATCATTTTTCAGCTTTTTTGATGAGGTAGCATTCTAAATTGTCATTTAGAAAATAACCAGCGTCAAAGTGATGACAAATATCCGATTTCCTGTTATGCTGTAACTAATTTGGAATATTAATGCAATGATATTGCGGTAAATTCGTTGATTTTTACAGGAGTTTTACATGAAGGCAGCTGTTTGGCATGGAACCAAAGATATCAGAATTGAAGAAGTGAATCTTAAACCACTGGCCAGCGATGAAGTGACGATTAAGGTGGCTTATGCTGGGATTTGTGGCAGTGACCTTCATGAATACCAAGAAGGACCAGTCTTAATTCCAACGACTTTCCCTGATCCATTGACAAATGAAGCGGCACCGATTGTTCTTGGTCATGAATTTTCAGGAGTGGTTGAAGCTGTTGGAACCGATGTTTACGATTTTCAGGTGGGCGATCACGTGGCGGTCAATCCTGCAATTACCAAGAGAGAATCCCCTGACGATGTCGATGTTTATGATGGTTATAGCTTTATTGGACTGAGTAATGATGGTGGTCTAGCGCCCTATGTGAATGTTTCGGTTCAAAACCTTTATCATTTGCCACAGAACTTTTCGTTAAAATCGGCCGCAGTAATGGAACCAGCAGCTGTTGCCGTTCAAGCAGTCAAGGAAACGGACCTGTCTTTTGGTCAGACTGTGGTCATTTTTGGTGCTGGTCCAATTGGCGTGTTGTTAGCAGAGGTCGCTCGTGCCGCAGGTGCTTCACGGATTGTTGTTGTTGACCTAGCAGAAGTTCGTTTGCAAAAGGCTCTTGAAATTGGGGCGACTGACACGGTCAACGCGAGTCAAGTAGTGGATGTTGAACAAAAAATTGCTCAGATTTTGCCGGACGGAGCGGATGTATCTTTTGAGGTCGCGGGCGTTCAGGAAACCTTTGACCAAGCAGTTGCTGTAACAAAACCGCGTGGCTTTGTTGTGGTGGTTTCGATTTTTCCGCAGCCAATTCGTTTAGATATCCGTAAGCTCATGAATGCGGGTGTGCGGATTGTGACTTCCATTGCTTATTCACGCCAAACTTTTCAACAAACGGTTGATTTAGTAATCAGTGGCCAACTTAAGGTCGAACCGCTAATTACTTCTGAGATTCGCTTAGCTGATTTCTTGAAGAAGGGTTTATTACCGTTAATCGGTGATCCATCTGAAGAAAAAATCTTGGTGAACTTAACCAAAAGCAAATAAATCGTGCGAAAAAGCTTTCAACGATGAAAGCTTTTTTGTTTGTTCTAAGGTGAGGGAGAATGTTTAGATATTAGTTACGGTTTTCGCATTAATTTGTTTGATAAAAAACAAAATCAGCATAAAAACAGCGTTTTTACTGATAAACAGTGTTATAATGTACTTGTATCATGATATAAAGTTCACAATAATTAACTAACACTGGTTAGTTAATGGAAAGAGGTTGGTCATGAAAGCAGCTATTTGGCACGGTAAAAAGGATGTAAGGGTTGAGGAAACTGATTTACCAGAGCCTAAAGAAAATGAAGTCCGGGTTAAGGTGGCCTATGCTGGTATTTGCGGTAGCGACCTGCATGAATATCTAGAGGGGCCGGTTTTTATTCCGACTGAGTTTCCTGACCCCTTAACTGGGGGGCAGGCACCTATCGCAATGGGGCACGAGTTTTCTGGTCAAATTGATCAGCTTGGTGCAAATGTCCATGATTTCCAAATTGGCGATCATGTGTCCGTTAACCCAACGATTACCAAGGGTGTGCTACCCGATAATGTGGATGTCTACGATGGTTATAGCTTTATCGGACTGAGCACGGACGGTGGTTTTGCTGGTTACGTCAATGTCCCAGTTGAAAACTTGTATCCATTACCGAAGGATTTTTCCTTGAAATTAGCAGCGGTCATTGAGCCAACTGCGGTCGCTGTGCAAGCGATTAAGGAGGCCCATCTCACCTTTGGACAAACCGTTGTGATTTTTGGTGCTGGTCCAATTGGCGCGATGGTCACAGCTGCTGCGAAAGCGGCCGGTGCAACCAAAATTGTTGTTGTTGATTTATCGACCATTCGGTTGCAAAAAGCACTTAAAATGGGTGCTACTGATATTATTAATCCAAGTGAGGTCAGCGATGTCGTGGCAGCTGTCCGTCAGATACTACCGGAGGGGGCAGACACTAGTTTTGAAATTGCTGGTGTGCAAGCAACTTTTGATCAAGCCATCAAAACGACAAAAGCGCGTGGTTATATGGTTGTGGTCTCCATTTATGCTCATGCTATCCAATTTAATCCAATGGCGTTAACGAATAGTGGGGTCAATTTAACTTCGACGATTGCCTATTCGCGGCAAACTTTTCAGCAGACGGTGAACCTGGTAACAAGTGGCCAAATTAATGTGGCACCGATTATTACCAGTGAGATTAAATTAGACGATATTATCACGGATGGTTTTGATGTTTTGACAACCGACCAATCGCAGGCGAAGATTTTAATTAACCTAACGCAAGAAAAATAAGGCTTGTATTAGCCATTAACCAATGATTAATCAGAAACATTTCCAAATTTGGGAATGTTTTTTTATTTTACTATTTACAAACGTAAACTATCAAGTTATACTCATTGTGTTGTTTACAAATGTAAACACGATTTGTTTTGATGAACGGAGGACAGGATTATCATTAACATCACTGATACCGAACAAGCGGTTATGCGGATTATTTGGACGAAGAAACGGGCAACGGGTCGTGAAATTGTTGAAGAAGCTCAGTTATCGCATGACTGGTCAGCTTCAACCATTAAAACGCTCATCCGGCGTTTGACAGATAAGGACATGATTGCAGTCGACAAATCAGAAAAGGTCTTTACCTACGTACCGGTTGTAGCTGAAAACGAGGCAACCGACTATAACGCGAACCGGTTCTTTGATTCTGTTTGTGATGCCTATAAGGGGACGCTCTTAACGGCACTCATCAAAAAAGAACCATTGAGTAAAACGGATATTCAAAATATCCGGGCGATATTAGATGAACGCGAAGCAAGTGCTCCGGACCAGGTTGCTTGTCATTGCCTTCATGAAGATGATGATTCTTGTGCAATGGCCCATCATTAAAACAAAGACTGACGAACTAACAGGCGGTGTTCACAAAAACAAAAATCGGGAGTATTTTATGGATAAAATTTTGATTATGCTGGCTGGTCTAGCGGCAATCGCCTTTATTATTTGGTGGTTCTTTGGTCAACATAAGGTTGATAGTGCAGAAGCGACTCTTGATGACAACCAGCAAACGATTGACATTCATGTCGACGGTGGTTATTCACCTGAGCATATTGTTTTGAAGCAGGGAGTGCCAGCGACCTTGAATTTCACTCGCACCGATCCTTCTGGATGTTTGGATCACGTGGTATTTACTGATTTTGGCATTAACCAAGAGTTGCCACAGGGACAAAAAGTGTCGCTAAAAATTAATACTGCCCAACCAGGTCAATACCAATGGGCTTGTGGCATGGATATGTTCCATGGCCAGATAACTGTGGAATAAAATTTTTCATATCAATATAAAATTAATAAGTTTACTTATAAAAAGGAGATAATCATGGCAGAAAAAGTAGAACAAACAGTCACAGTTGACGGACAATACCAACCAAACGTGGTGACTTTCCAAAAAGGAGATCAAGCAACCTTAACTTTTAAGCGCGTCAGCGAAAGTGGTTGTTTAGACACTGTTCAGTCACATGATTTTGGCTTCCAATCAAAGTTGCCATTAAACGAAGAAATCAGTTTTACCATCCCAACTGACCAGGCCGGCGAATTTGAATTTGCTTGTGGCATGAACATGGTCAAGGGAAAGGTCATCGTTCAATAGGTTCAAAGGGTTTAAGAGGTAAAGAACAAATGCAAAAATTGACAACCAGTCGGCGCTTTATTATTGCTTTGATTTTTTCAGTGCCGATGCTTGTTAAGATGGTTTTGATGCCCTTTGGTTTTCACTTGCCGGGTGGCACCATTACAGAATTTGGGCTGACGACGATTGTCATGGCGGTTTCTGCTGCACCATTTTTGAAGTCATCCTGGTCATCCTTTAAGAAGCACCATTCCAACATGGATACCCTTGTGGCGATTGGGACAATGACGGCTTACCTATATAGTATTTATGCAATGACTGTTGGACAGCCAGTCTTCTTCGAAGGAGCGGCCTTGGTCGTAACCTTTATCCTGTTAGGACAAGTTTTTGAGGAACGGATGCGTAAAAATGCTTCCAGTGCCGTTGAAAAGTTGTTAGACCTTCAGGCGAAGAATGCTATCGTCATTCGCGATGGGCAAGAAGTCACAATTCCATTAGACCAAGTAGTCACTGGCGACTTAATCAAAGTCTTACCTGGACAAAAAATTGCCGTGGATGGGACCATTGTTGATGGTCAGTCAACGGTTGATGAGTCAATGGTAACTGGGGAAAGTATGGCAGTCGAGAAAAGGGCGGGCGATGCCGTCATTGGTGCAACCATCAACACCAATGGTTCCTTTGTCTTTAAGGCCGATAAAATTGGTGAAGAAACAATGCTTTCTCAGATTGTGGAGATGGTGAAAAAGGCTCAAACCAGTCGGGCACCAATTCAGAATTTGACGGACCGGGTTTCGAGTATCTTTGTGCCGGTTGTCTTGATTCTGGCGATTGCGACCTTCTTGATTTGGTACGTCTTCCTTGGCTCCGCCTTGTCAACGGCGTTGGTCTTCGCTATTTCAATTTTAGTAATCGCTTGTCCTTGTGCATTGGGTCTGGCGACACCAACCGCCCTGATGGTTGGTACTGGCTTGAGTGCAAAGCACGGTATCTTAATTAAGAACGGTGAAGTACTGGAAGCCGTGAACCAAGTGAAGACGGTTATCTTTGATAAGACTGGGACGATTACGGTTGGTCAACCAGTCGTGACTGATGTTATCGGTCCGGAAACAAAGATTATGACTTTGGCTGGGCAATTGGAAAAGAATTCAGAACATCCTTTGGCAATTGCCGTATTGGATTATGCTGAAAAATTAGGTTTGAATAACCAAGAGAGTGCGAAGAATTTTGCAGCGATTGAGGGACAGGGTGTTACAGGCGAAGTGAACGGTCAAACGGTCTTTGTTGGGAATACCCGGTTATTGGCCGAGCGCCAAATTGATCCTGACTTGCAAAAGAAGATGCAAGAATTACAGGCCGAAGCCAAAACCGTGGTCTTAGTTGGTGAAGCAGAGCGTGTGATTGGTTTGATTGCGATTCAAGATGCACCAAAGGCCAGCTCGAAGAAGGCGATTGCTGACTTGAAGGCACGTGGATTGAAGACCGTTATGCTGACTGGTGACAACCAATTGGTAGCAGAGGCAATTGCTGACCAAGTTGGTATCGACCAGGTGATTGCGGAAGTGATGCCAAACAATAAGGCGGATCATGTTCTGGCCTTCCAGCAAGAAGGTGCTGTTGCCTTTGTTGGTGATGGAATCAATGATGCACCGGCACTTTCAACTGCCAGCGTCGGGATTGCAATGGGGTCTGGAACAGATGTTGCCATCGAATCTGGGGATATTATCCTAGTTAAGAACGATTTGCAGGATGTGGCGACAGCCATTGAGTTGAGTGCCAAAATCTTTAATCGGATTAAGCTGAACTTATTTTGGGCCTTTATTTATAACGTCTTGGGTATTCCCGTTGCAACGGGTCTCTTCTATGGCATCGGCTTTATTCTAAGTCCTGAATTAGCCGGGCTCGCCATGGCCTTTAGTTCGTTATCGGTTGTAACAAGTTCACTGCTATTAAACAGAACAAGGTTAAAAACTTTAACTGCCAAGAAATCTGTGGCATAAAAATTAGGATGGTCATCGCTGAGATGACCATCCTTTTTTGCCTTTTTTTTATTTTTATGGCTACTTTTTTGTTTGGTAGATGAACCCTAAAATTCGGGGTTCATATCATTTTCAACCGTTTTTTTCTAAGTTGGTTTGAAAGCCTTGCCTTTTTTTGAAATGGGTGTATAGTAATTTCGGTTAACAAGTTGAAACGACCTGTCATTTCGACTTGTTAAAGGAAATTCATTAAAAGGAGGCTGTTGATGTACGATCTGTTGATTTTATCAATGTTGAGTTCACGAGACATGTCGGGCTATAAGCTCGCCATTGTTTTAGGCTCGACAGTGGTACCCAGACGCAAGATATCAAATGGTGTTCTATACCCAGTTTTAAATCGGATGGAAAAGGCCGGTTTCATTCAAAGTGTCGACGGGAATGTCCGGAATTCAAAAATCTTTCATATTACCGAGTTAGGCCACGAGCGACTAATCGAATTAATCAACGAGCCGGTCGCCCAGGATGCCAATCGTGATAATTCCTATCATTTTAAGTTCCGGTCCTTTTCGTATTTGGCAAAAGATAAGAAAATAGAAATTTTAACCGATTATCGCAATGCCATTTTAACGGACCGTAATGTTTACCAGGACTTGTCCACGCACTATCGAAAAGAGACAAAAGATCACCCCGAGCGGGCTGATTTTTACCGATGGGGGCTGAAAACAATTACCTTAAAGGATAACCTGGCGCTAGCCAAGCTGGCCTGGATTGATGAATCTCTGCAAGAATTAAAGGAGAATAAAGCATGAATAATACAAACGAGCGCTCGACGAAGCGCTGGTGGGCACTCTTAGCCTTATCTTTGGGTGTCTTCATGGGCTTGTTGGACGTGAATATCGTCAATGTTGCCTTGCCAACGATGGTGAAGAGCTTTCATACGACTTTCAGTAACGTTCAATGGGTCATTAGTGCCTATACCATTTCATATGCTGTCGTGATTTTAGTTTTGTCAAAATTGGCCGATATGTATGGTCGCAAGAAGATGTTTTTGACATGTATGATCATCTTCGTGGTTGCTTCCGGAGTGAACGGATTAGCACCAAGCTTGTTAGTCTTGGACATCGGCCGTGCCGTTCAAGCCTTTGGTGGTGGTGGATTGATGACCATCTCAATGGCTTTGGTCGCTTCCATTTTTGAAGGAAAGGAACGTGGCTTTGCCATGGGAATTCTAGGTTCTGTGATGGGACTTTCAACGGTTTCCGGTCCTTTGATTGGTGGTATCTTGTCTGAGGCCTTTGGTTGGCCAGCCATTTTCTACGTTAATGTGCCAATTGGTATTTTTGCAGCCATCTTAGTTTGTTTGACGGTAGCAGAAACACCAAGTTATGGTCAGGGACAAAAGATTGACTTTGCGGGTATGTTTCTTTCAGCTGTTGCCATCTTTTCAGCCGTCTTTGGTTTAATTCAAAAGGAAGATAACCCACATTTGGCTTGGACGAGTCCTAAAATTGCGCTGTGGTTGCTAGCTGCAGCTGTCTTATTGGCAATCTTTATCTTTGTTGAATTGAAGATTGACAAGCCAATGATGAATCTAGCACTCTTTAAGAACAAGAACTTTGTCGGAGCGGTTTTTGTTGCCTTTGCATTAGGGTCCGCTATTTATTCAAACAACGTTTTCTTGACGTCTTTGATGCAAAACTATATGGGTTATTCAGCCTTTAGTACGGGTGTCCGTCAGATTCCATTAACGATGTGGGCGCTTTTTCTTGGCCCAGTGACGGGTTACTTGAGTAGCAAGTTTTCAACGCGGAAGCTGATTTCTGGCTCATTGTTATTGTCTGCCTTGTCTTTCTTGGCCTTCTTAAACGCAATGACAACCAAGTTAGCTTATACTGATTTGCTCGTGCCAATGGCTTTGTTGGGAATTTCAAACGCTTTGATTAACCCATTGTTGAATACTGCCGGTTTGGCCGGTGCCAAGCCAGAAGAAATCGGGATGACGTCTGGTTTGATTAACGTCTTCCGTCAATTGGGTGTTTCTTTTGGTGTCGTCATCCTTGGTTTGTCACAAACGAACCAGTATGACAACTATTTGAACAACCACATGACCTTTACGGGTGTTCCGACAGAAGTTCTTGCTGTCATTAAGCATGCCTTAATCGATGCCGGTCCATTTGCCAGCCAAGCTTTTGTGACCAGTGCTAAGATGACGCACTTACCATTCCACTCGACATTGAAGGCCGTGACTGATAACGCCTTCTTTGCCGGCATGCGTGGTGTGACGGTTGCTTCACTTTTGATTACTGCTGTTGGTGGTGTTTTGGCTTTCTGCTTGTTGCAAGATCCTGCTAAAAAAGAAAACTAGGAAAAATCAGGAGGGGATTTGATGTCATTAACAGTAGATGAGCAAGTCGCCACACGGGCAGAATTGCAGAAAAATTTTGCGATTCTGAATTGGTCGGTTGACCGGGTTGCGGCTGCATTGCAAACAACGCCGGAACACTTACAAGCTGTTTTGTCGCTGGAATCGGCCTATATTGAAGAACCCTGGATTTTAAAGCGCTTTTTAGAAGAAAAAATTCGCTTAGCAGGTCGAGAACCGGTGCCGTTTACGGCCCTTATTGGTAATCCTGAAGATTATTGGTTTTTGAAACAACGTCGCATTCAAAGTGGTATTCTTGCCCCTCAATAAGTAAAAAAAGGCCAGCACTCAGATTTTGAGTGCTGGCCTTTTTTTAATTTTTATGAGTGTGCCATTCGAGTAGGTATACTAGTGCCGCCGGCAGCAAGATTACTGCGATGAAGACTGGGTAAACGCTGACACTATTTTGTGTTGCCATTTGCCAATCGATTTCTTGCTGGTAAAGAAAATTACCCGAAAAGGCAAAGAGCCCAGTTAAAATCATGGTCATCAACTTGAAGTAGCGGGGACGAACCAAGTTATCGTTTTCGCTATTTTTCTGTAGTGGCAAAAGGGCAATTGCCACGGTAGCAACAAAAAGGCTAAAGGCCAAATTATACTCGATTGGACTGAGGTGCCTGGATAAGCCTGTCAACGCTAAGGGTATTAATGCCAGTAGGAACAGTGGATTTCTTTTTTGATTTTTAAACAAGTAATCTTCTCCTTAATTTTTTACTTCTCTTGAATCCAGGTACGATTTTAACATGATTGCTCAACGAAATGCAAAGTCAACAAAATAACAATTGTACTGTGGCTGGATAAGAGGAAAATGGCGGTGGGTGATGACCTTGACCCCTTGAATGGGTGGAAGGAAGGTAGGGAACCGATCACTGATTTTATGAAGAAACTATGAAAGGGAGATTACAGCTGTCAAAAAAATAATTAAAAATTAATGTTGCTATTTTGACAAAGCGTTGTATAATTCAATTAAGGAAATGGCCGGCCGTTTCCTAAAAGGATTAAGTTCTTGGAGGTACTGTCTATGAAGAACAAGTTTTCTCTGAACACAAAGATGATGTTGGGCAAAAACTCAGCAATCGTAAACAATTCCTTGGCAAACGCCAAATCCTTGCAGGCATCGTTCTTTATGAAACGTGAGGCCAACTTGGTCAGTCCAGGTTAGGATGGAAGCGAAGTCACAAAAAATTCATCCTACAACAAGTTAAAATCTTGCAGTCGTATGGACTGTGCCCCGAAAGGCCTACACTTTCGGGGTTTTTTAGTGCTTAAAACTCAGCTGGACCATGGCGATTTTTTGGTTAAAAGAGCAAAAACCGATTTAGATGGACGGTTAGATTTCATAATTAGTGGGTACAATTGAAACTGATTGTTTGAAAGGTCTTTTTGAGTAAAAGTATCTATTTACCTAGGAATATGATAGCATAGTGGTGTTTTATTAGTCTTGATGAAGAAAAGATGAGAAGGAGTCTTTGAGACGATGAAGAAAGATGGCCACACGCACACGCGCTTGTCACACCACGGAAGTCAGGAACCCCTTGATTTATATCTTGAACGAGCAATCGAACTTGGTTTTACCGATTATGTGGTGACGGAGCATGCGCCCTTACCAGAGAGCTTTTTAGCTACTTATGCCGGACCGAGAAGTCAGGATGATGACTCGGCCATGCTTGCCAGTGAACTGGTCGCTTACAAAGAAGAAGTTGCTCGAGTGAAAGAAAAATACGGGGAAAAAATCCGTATCCATCAGGGATTTGAGGTTGATTACTTACCGGGATACGAGGCTGAAACGCAGGTCTTTTTGCAAGAAAATGCTGACTGGATTGATGAAATTGTCCTATCGGTGCATTTTTTGGAAAATGATTATGGTTTGATTGGACCGATTGATTACGATCCCGACCAGTTAAAACGTTTTTTTCAACGGGATTACAGGATCCGCAGGCCTTATTTAACAAGTACTTAACTGCAGTTCAGCAAAGTATTGATTTTGACACGGGTTTGTCAACACCAGTTCGGATTGGTCATATTACATTGATTCGTAAGTTTCAAAAGTATTTTGACTTTCCTGGTTTTGACCAGGAAAACCAACAGAAAATCACTGCTATTTTGACGAGCATTCTAGAAAAGGGTTATGAATTAGACGTCAACGCCGCGGGTTTGCGCAAAGAATTTTGTGGTGAAAGCTATCCAAATTCAACAATTTTACGTCAGGCTGTTGATTTACAGGTGCCGATGACCTATGGATCAGATGCCCACGAGGTGGCCGATTTAGGCCTGGTCTATAACGAATTGTCGGCGATTATTAATGAAAAACAATGAGGATGTTTATTATTTGATTAAAAAATAATGATAAAAAGTATTGAGAAAGGAAAATAAAGTTATAGAATGAAAATAACTTAATAGTAATACGCAGAAGTTAGACAAGTAATTATTGGTTAACTGTACAGGGAGTGCTCAAGCTAACGCATTGAGATGAGTGCCAGCACCAAGATGAAAACACACTAACGAGCAGATTAGTCCAAAAACTAACCCGGTTGTTTCCGATATCAAACAGGCCTTTGTTAGAAGGTTATTGAGCATTTTTTGCGTAAGCAAGAAGTGGAATGTAGGTGGGAACACGTGAAAACGTCCTTACAAACTCGATTCGAGTTTGTTTGGGCGTTTTTTTAGTTGGTTGAACCAATCAGAAAGGGTACAAACAATGAACAAAAAGATGTTAGCTGCAGGATCGCGTGATGAATATGGTGAAACGTTGAAAGAGAAGCAGGAAATTGAGCAAACCATTATTAATGTTTTGAACGATCAAGGTTATATCCCCGTCAGCACACCATTGATCGAGCAAGAGAATGTCTTTGACCAATATCAGGAAAAGAAAGTTTTCCATCTGCTTGACCACATGGGTGAAAAATTAGTTTTACGGCCTGATTTGACCCTACCAATTGCTCGCTTTCTCGCGGCGAACCAAACGACGTCAACTGTGACCCGTTTGTACTACCTCGGCGATGTCTTTCACCAAATCGTGAATCTATCGGGTGACTACAACCAGGAAACGCAGGCCGGGATTGAAATTATTAGCGAACAAAGCTTCGAGGCAGAAATTGAAGCCTTAGAGACGATGTTAGCCTTTGCCCAGCGCTTTGGCATTGTCGATGTTCAGGTTGTCCTGAGTGATGCCCGGTTGATTGACTTGATTTTGGGGCAATTTGATTTGGACGACCGCATCCGTATTGAAATGAAGCAGGCAATTGAGGAAAAAAACATTTCCCGCTTTGAGCAATTAAAGGCACAGATTCCTGATTTCCCAGCCGAGTTAGCCAACTGGCCGCTGGCATTTGGCGAAAACGGGGAGTCGGCCATGGAAAAGCTCCGACGAATTCCGGCAGTGAAGGAAATTATGGATGATTGGGTGCGTTTAGCAGACTACACGCACCT
The DNA here is from genome assembly GCF_963580785.1 of Fructobacillus cardui. Classification (NCBI taxonomy): domain Bacteria; kingdom Bacillati; phylum Bacillota; class Bacilli; order Lactobacillales; family Lactobacillaceae; genus Fructobacillus; species Fructobacillus cardui. The sequence goes on from NZ_CAUZLS010000007.1 coordinate 73,773, forward strand.
CCACTATCCCGATGTGGCCGTGACGGTCGACTTGGCCGCCGTTTCACCGCAACCATATTACACCGGCACCATAGTTCGTGGCTTTGTCCCAAGTCTAGGTGACTATCTCTTTTCTGGGGGGCGCTACGACCGACTGCTTTCAAAAGCCGACCAAGAAACGGTTCCGGCCATGGGCATGGCCTTAAAAGTTGAAACGGTCTTAGCTGACCGGCAACGTGATTTGTCTTCCTTATCGGCCCAAGACCCGATTGTTGTGGTTTTGGCCAAGGGACGGGTCGAACAGGATGTGCGTCCATTACTGAAAAAGGCCGGTGTCGATACGAGTCAATTGGACAATCCGGCGCGTAAATTAGTCTTCGACACGGCCGACAACCGTTACCGTTTTATCCTAGTAAAGGCCAACGATGTGGTGAAGTACTTGGACCAGGGAATTGGTGATGTCGGCATTGTCGGTTCGGACACGATTGCCGAACAGGAACAAAATCACTATGACGTGTTGGATTTGCAAACCGGGAAGGCAGAGTTCGTTTTAGCAGCCTGCGAGGACTTCGAACCGGAAAAAATCAGCCGACTCCGCATCGCCACGAAATATCCCAAGTTAGCCAGTCAATACTTTCACGACCAGGGAGAGGATGTCGAATTAATCAAGCTCGAAGGGTCCGTTGAATTGGGGCCAATTACCGGTTTGGCTGATGGCATTATTGATATTACCCAAACTGGTCGAACGCTGGTTGAAAATCATTTACAAATTTTCGACCGAGTTGGCCCAGTAGCGACTCACTTCCTGGTTCGTAAGGGGTCCTTGCTCCAGTACCAAGATGAGTTGACGACCGTTATTAAGCGCTTAGCAAACCTAGTTGCACCGAAAGAAGAGGTAAAAGAATGAAAATTATTGAAAAAATGACACCAACAGCCTTAGCCGAATTGAGACAGCGGTCAGATACGAATCGACAGGATGAAGTTTTGACGCAGCAAGTTCAAGATATCATTGCCACGGTCCAAAAAAAGGAGGACCAAGCGTTAAAGGAATATAGCCAAGCCTTTGACCGCGTTCAATTAAACGACCTCCGGGTGCCAGCGGCTGCGATTCAAGCCGCCTTTGATCAAGTTGACGAAAAGGTCGTTACGGCGTTGAAAGAAGCCGCCGAAAATATTCGGTCCTTTCACCAGTTGGAACGGGCTCAGTCCTTTGAAGATAAAAGTCGTCCGGGTGTGATTCGAGGTACCAAGGTGACACCACTAGCTGCCGTTGGAATTTATGTTCCGGGTGGGACGGCCGCCTATCCATCTTCTGTTTTGATGAACGCCATTCCAGCTAAGATTGCTGGCGTGAACCAAATTGTGATGGTGACGCCACCACAAGCAAAGGGGATTAATCCGGCGGTCCTCGTGGCTGCCTCGATTGCTGGTGTTGATGAAATTTACCAAATCGGTGGTGCCCAGGCCATTGCAGCGCTGGCATTTGGGACTGAAACAATTCCGCAAGTTGATAAAATTACGGGACCGGGGAATGCCTACGTCGCCGAAGCAAAACGTCAGGTCTATGGGACCGTGGCCATCGACATGATTGCCGGTCCTTCAGAAATCGGTATCCTGGCCGATGAGACGGCCAATGCCAAGAATGTGGCCGCTGATTTATTATCCCAGGCTGAGCACGATGTGCGGGCACAAGCCATGCTCGTGACCAATTCGGCCGATCTGGCACAGGGGGTAATGAAAGAGGTTGATGAACAATTGGCTAAACTACCTCGGCGCGAGATTGCCAGCCAATCAATTGCCAACAATGGTGTGATTTACCTGGTAGAAACGGTCCAAGAAATGCTGGATACGATGAATAAGCTGGCTCCTGAGCACTTGGAAATTCAATTGAAGAACCCAAGTTCGTATCTAGATCAAATTCAAAATGCTGGTTCCGTCTTTTTAGGACCTTTAGCCTCTGAACCGCTCGGAGACTATCTGGCTGGACCGAACCACATCTTGCCAACCGGAGGGACAGCTCGTTTTTCTTCGGCCTTGGGGGTTTGGGATTTTCAAAAGAAAATTCAATACTTAGAATATGACCAATAAGCGCTCGTAAAAGATGCCCCATTCGTAACGGCCTTAGCACGAGAAGAGGGACTAGAAGGGCACGCACGAGCAATTGAAAGTCGGGTGAATGCAGATGACTAAACGACAAGCGACGATTGTTCGCAACACAAAGGAAACGCAAATCAGCCTGAAATTGGACTTGGATGACCAGAGTCCTGCAACAATTTCCAGTGGCATTGGCTACTTAGACCACATGCTCAATTTGTTTGCTAAGCATGGTCGCTTTGGCCTTGAAATTAAGGCCACGGGTGATTTGGAAGTTGATAGTCACCACACGACAGAAGATATCGGCATCGCCTTGGGCCAGGCCTTTGCAGAAGCGTTGGGAGACAAAGTTGGTATTGAACGTTATGGTGCCCAATTTGTGCCGATGGATGAAACGTTGACCCGGGCGGTGGTTGACTTATCTGGCCGTTCATACCTCGTCTTCCAAGCTGATTTAACAGCCCAACGACTTGGGACCTTTGAAACGGAAGTCGTGGAGGACTTTTGGCAGGGCTTTAGCGACCAGCTACGAGCCAATGTCCACATCGAAGTTTTGTATGGTCGTAATACTCACCACAAAATTGAAAGTATGTTCAAGGCAATGGGGCGGGCGATGCGCCAAGCCGTGACGATTAATCCGGAAATCAAGGGTGTCAATTCGACCAAAGGGACGATTTGAGAAAGAAGAGGATCAGATGACGATTGTGATTGTTGATTATGGAGCTGGTAATGTGTTGAATGTGGCCAAGGCCATTGAATACACGGGTATGTCGGTCAAGATTTCAAAGGATCCGGCAGACATTGCCAGCGCGGATGGCCTGGTGGTGCCGGGCGTGGGGGCTTTTGCGAAGGCGATGGACCAACTCAAAGCAGCTGAACTAGTGGAGCCCATTAAGGACTATGCAAAATCGGGCCGCCCATTGTTGGGCATTTGCTTGGGCATGCAGCTTTTGTTGGATTCATCGACAGAGTTTGGTGAAACGGAGGGCTTGGGTTTGATTCCAGGTCAGGTAGTTGCCTTACCCCAACAAAAAAATTATAAAGTGCCGCAAATGGGCTGGAATAAAAACGAGGTTCGGTTGGAAAATCCGTTGGCTAAGACGATTGATGATAAGTATACGTACTTCGTCCACAGCTATTACGTGGTGACGGACAAAAAATATATTGCGGCAACGGTTCCTTACGGTCAGGTTGCAGTACCAAGCATTGTGGTGAATAAGAATGTGATTGGCGTCCAGTTCCACCCTGAAAAATCAGGACTGGATGGGCTGTCACTTTGGCAAAGTTTCCAAGAAATGGTGGTGGGCGTATGATTTTTCCAGCGATTGACCTGCTTGGCGGCGAATCAGTTCGTCTCTATCAAGGTGATTACCAAAAGAAGATGGTGGTCGAAAAGGATCCACTTACCCAACTGCAGGCCATTGAAGCGGCAGGTCTACGGCAGGTTCACTTGGTTGACTTGGATGGTGCCAAGAAAGGGTTGTCCGTTAACGCTGATTTGATTCGACGCTTACGAGAAAATAGCGATATTTTCCTTGAATTAGGCGGTGGAATTCGCACCCTGCAACAGATTGATGATTACCTGCAACTCAGGATTAATCGGGTTATTCTCGGATCAATTGCCGTGACAAATCCTGAATTGGTGCAGGAAGCGGTTACCCTCTTTGGCCCAGAAAAAATTGTGGTCGGTGTTGATGGCCAAGATGGTCAAGTGAAGACGGCAGGCTGGACTGAGGCCAGTCAACAAAGTTTTGCAGAAGTCGTTTCAGCCATGACTGCCCTGGGAGTGACCAACTTTATCGTGACCGATATTAGTCGTGACGGCACGCTTTCGGGTCCGAATGTGGCCCTACTAAAGCAATTGCAGCAAGACTTTCCCGCAAGTCGTTTTGTTGTCAGTGGCGGTGTCAGCACACTGGCCGATATTGCAACGCTACAGGAAAACGGGTTGGTCGATATGATTGTTGGTCGTGCGCTATATGACGGTGATTTGACGTTGGCTGATTTAAAGGAGGCAGAAGATGGGGTTAGCGAAACGAATTATTCCAGCCTTGGATATTAAAAACGGCCAAGTTGTCAAGGGAATTTCCTTTGACCAGATTCGCGCCGTTGGCGATCCAGTGGTATTGGTCAAGCGTTACCAAGAGATGGGTGCCGATGAACTGGTCTTCTTAGATATCACGGCCACGATTGAAGGCCGGGCCACAATGAAATCAGTTGTCGACCAGGTCTCAAAAGAAATTTTCATTCCACTGACGGTTGGCGGTGGAATTCGCTCACTGGATGAGATGACGAGTTTGATTCAGGCGGGGGCCGACAAAATTTTTCTGAATTCGGCTGCCGTTAAAGATCCAGGTCTAGTGACGGCCGGGGCACAAGTCTTTGGTGCCCAAGCAATGGTCGGGGCAATTGATGCGAAATGGGACCCTGCCAAGGGATTTTATCGCGTTTATGTTTCAGGAGGGACGAAGCCAACGGAACTCGATGCGATTAAGTGGGCGCAAGAGTTGGTTCAGGCTGGCGCTGGAGAACTGTTGGTGACAAGTATTGATGCTGATGGCCAGAAAAAGGGCTATGATTTACGGCTTTATCAGCAATTAACCGCGGCTGTCGATGTTCCGATTATTGCCTCTGGCGGGGCTGGTACAACCAAGGACTTTGTTGATGTCTTTGCTGACGGTTTTGTTGATGCTGCTTTGGCTGCTTCGGTTTTTCACTATAACCAGATTGCCATTCCTGATTTGAAACGAGATTTGCAAGAAGAACAAGTGGAGGTCCGTCTATGACCCAGGTAACAGCTGATTTTAATAAGGATAACCAAAACGGTTTGATTCCAGCAATTGTCGTGGATGCCAAGACCAAGGCGGTGCTGATGCTTGCTTATATGAATCAAGAAAGCTATGAGAAGACGATTGCAACGTGCCAAACCTGGTTTTGGTCGCGCGAACGGCAAGAACTTTGGCACAAGGGCGCAACCTCGGGCAATACCCAAAAAGTGATTTCGATGACGTTGGATTGCGACCAAGATACGGTTTTAATTGAAGTTGAACCAGCAGGACCGGCCTGCCACACGAATGCTTACTCCTGTTTTTTCAATCCGGTTGACTCACTGGAAAATCAGTTCAGTCAAGACACAGTGGGCAGTCAGTCGTGAGATAAGCTCGTCAAAATCGTTTATCGCTACTTCTTTGAAAGGAAAACAAAATGGAACAAACAATACAAGAACTCTATGACCAAGTTTTGGAACGAAAAGAAAATCCGGTAGAGGGGTCTTATACCGCTTACCTTTACGATAAAGGACTGGACAAAATTTTGAAGAAGGTTGGCGAAGAAAGCACCGAGGTGATTGTTGGTGCCAAAAACAGCCAAGCAGAACTAACGTATGAAACCGCTGACCTGTTTTTCCACTTGATGGTCCTGTTGGTTGATCAGGGGATTAGCTTAGCAGACATTCAAGCAGAACTTGGCTCGCGGGTCGGCCAAAAGTCCAAATTACACGAACGATCAGATTGGCGGTGAACTTATGAAAAAATCAGTTGCAGCATTGAAAGCCTATCAGGCAGAACAACCCCTTGAAGCTATTAAAGACCAGTACCAATTGGAAACGTTGGCCCGTTTGTCGGCCAACGAGTCGGTGTATGGTCCAACACCAAAAGTTAAAGAAGCGTTAGCGGCGGTGACCTTTGACCGATTGAACTATTATCCAGATGGTTCCGCGCAAAAATTGCGCCAGGCGGTGGCTCAATTAAACCAAGTGGATCCCGAAATGTTAGTTTTTGGTGTGGGTGCCGATGAATTGATTCAATTGTTAACCCGACTAGCGCTAGAACCAGGACAAAACATCATTGTCCCTGCACCAACTTTTGGTGAATATGCCATTCATGCCCAAATTGAGCAGGCAAAAACGAAGTCGGTTGCCGTTGATGCCAGCACTGGTCATGTGGACTTTGAGGGCATTTTGGCTGCGGTGGATGACCAGACATCGATGGTCTGGTTGGCGAATCCCAACAATCCGACAGGCGTTTTGGAATCTGCTGCAGACATTCAAGGACTCTTGCAGCAATTACCAGAGTCCGTTTATTTAGTCGTTGATGAGGCTTACATCGATTTTGCTGATACAAGCGACAATACTGTCGTGCCACTTTTGGCTGACTATCCAAATCTGATTATCTTACGCACCTTATCGAAGGCCTACGGATTGGCCAACCTGCGGATTGGTTACGGCATGATGGATGCAGCATTAGCCCAAAAGTTGAATGCTGTTCGCTTGCCCTATAACTTGTCTGATTTTCAAATTGAGGCCGGCACGGCTGCTGTTTTGGATCAAGACTACCTGCAAAAAACGGTTGCAAAGGTTCAGGCTGAACGCAACAAGTTTGAAGATTTTTTGCGAGAAAATCAGTTTGAATTTTACCCTTCACAAACAAACTTTTTATGGGTTCAAGTGGGTGACGCTAAGCCCTATGGACAAGCTCTCTTGAAAGAGGGCTTGCAAATCAGCCAGCGTTTAAGCCCAAGTTGGGTCCGAATTACCCTGGGCCAGCCAGCCGATAATGAACGAATGCGACAATTGTTGGTTAAAATCCGAGAAGAAAATAAAGAAGAAAAGCCGGTTTAATATCGGCTTTTTTAGAAGATATATGAGAAAAATAGCGCTAAAGTGGTTCTAATCTGTGTCATGAAAGCTGATCAAATAATGTAAAATCCATTTTTTAAACCTAATATGTTAAATAATGATGAGACTATTATGATATTGATGGGGGAAATGATGAACAATACAGACATTAATTCATTTGTTAGTTTGTTAATTGAGAACAATCTAACCCATCTTCACTTTAAAAATAAGGATTATGAAATCGAACTGAGCAAGGAACCAGGGCAACAGGCCACCGTTAGTCAGCCAACGAAGGGTGTCGAAACGAACGCATCAGCTGAGCAGTTCATTTCTTCTTCTCTTGTCGGGACCTTTTATTCCGCGCCATCACCAGAGTCGGACAAATTTGTCCAGGTTGGTGACCTGGTGACCCCAGAGACGGTTGTTGCCATTATCGAGAGCATGAAAATGATGACTGAAATCTCAGCCGGGGTTAATGGCCGAATCGATGCAGTCCTTGTGGCTGACGGTGACGCCATTGAATATGGTCAAAATTTATTTAGGATTGTGCCGTGATGGAAATTCAAAAAAGAAAGAATAAAATTTTAATCGCCAACCGTGGTGAAATTGCTGTCCGCATTATTCGAGCGGCTCAATTATTGGGCCTGCAAACGGTTGCTGTTTATGCGGAACCTGATCAAGATGCCTTACATGTGGCCATGGCCGATGAGGCAGTTAAAGTGGGGCCAGCGAGTCTTGCTGAAAGTTATCTTAATCAGGATGCCATCTTAGCCGCAGCCGAAATTACAGGCTGTACTGCCATTCCCCCCGGATATGGCTTGTTATCAGAAAATGCTGATTTTGCGCAACTTGTCGAAGAAAAAGGTTTTATTTTTATCGGACCAACGGCCAAAACCATTCGCATGATGGGGAATAAATCAGCAGCGAGACAGGAAATGGCTAAGATTGGCGTCCCCATTGTGGCTGGAAGCCATCAATCATTTACCGAAGCACCCCGGGGCCTGAAGCAGGCAGAAGAAATCGGTTATCCGGTGATGCTCAAAGCAGTCGGCGGCGGTGGCGGAAAAGGCATGCGGGTGGTTGAGCGAGCAGAAAGTTTTACTGGTGAATTTCAACTAGCTCAGCAGGAAGTGATGGCCGTCGCCAATGACAAACGTATGTACTTGGAAAAATTTGTTGACCGGCCCCGTCATATTGAGATTCAAGTTCTAGGCGATGGCAACGGTCACGGATTGGTGATTGGCGACCGCGATTGCACCATTCAACACCGCCATCAAAAGATGATTGAGGAAGCACCAAGCGTTTATCTGGATGAGAGCACACGTCAGGAAATGTTTTCACTGGCATTGAAGGCCACAGAAAGATTGAACTACCGAGGTGCCGGTACCTTTGAGTTTCTTTATCAGGGTCCTGGTCGCTATTACTTTATGGAAATGAACACTCGAATTCAGGTGGAACATGCCGTGACAGAGGAAAGGGCAGGGATTGACTTGATTGGTACCCAGTTGGCATTGGCCTTTGGGACGAGTATCCAAGCCCTTGAACATCATGAACAGCCCGTAGTAGCAATCGAGGCCAGAGTTCTCGCTAAAAGCGCTGGAAAAATTACCGGCTTGCACCTACCAGCCGGTCTTGGTATCCGCATTGAAACGGCTATCTATCAAGGCTATCGGGTACCATCGAATTATGATGCCATGATTTTAAAAATCATTGCGACTGATTTTTCAAGAGAAAATGCGTTGAAACGCCTACGAGTAGCCATTGATGAGACCGTTATCCTGGGCGTTGAAACGAATTTGGATTTGTTAAGCAAAATCTTATATCATCCTGATTTTATTGCTGAAGATAGCCGAACGGATATCAATTGGCTTGACCGTCAGCTGGAAGGAGAAAATTAAATGGCACCAGCAGAATTTCGTCATTTGGTCCGCAATAATCAATTTGTCAGCCCAACCGCTGGCATCTGCCCGGGCTTTTCACAGGCAAACTTGATTATTTTACCAAAAGAAGACGCGTATGATTTCTTATTGTTAGCGCAGCGCAATCCAAAACCGATTCCAATATTGGAAGTGAGTGAATTGGGGCAACGCGGGTTAAAAAGATTAGGTCAGGACCTGGATATCGCGACAGATATTCCAAAGTATCGGGTTTACCAGGATGGCGTTTTAGTCGACGAGCCCCTATCAATTGAAAAGTATTGGTCAGATGACTTTGTCAGTTTTTCATTCGAAGACCTGCTACTGGAAGCTGGAATTGAAATTCGGCATATCGAAGAAAAAGTAAATGTGCCAATGTAGCAAACGAATATTCCATTAGAGAGTGCCGGTCAGTTTTCCGGCAATATGGTGGTTAGTATGCGGCCAATTCCGGCCAGCCAGGTGACCAAGGCGGTTCAGGTAACTAGCCGGGTTCCAAGCGTCCATGGGGCCCCAATTCAAATCGGTCATCCAGAAGAAATTGGGATTACGCACTTAGACAGTCCAGATTTTGGTGATGCCGTCACGATTAAAGAGGGTGAAATTCCTGTCTTCTGGGCCTGCGGTGTGACGCCTCAGGCAGTGGTTATGAACACAATGCCACATCTGGCGATTACTCATGCTCCGGGCCACATGCTAGTTACTGATTTAGCAAACCGAGAATTAATCATCTAAGGAGAAAGCGATGCAAATTGATTTAAATTCGGACTTGGGCGAGAGTTTTGGAAAATATAAAATTGGCCTCGATGAAGAAGTCCTAAAACAGGTCACATCAGCCAATATTGCCTGCGGGTTCCATGCCGGTGACCCAACCGTCATGAAAAACACGGTGGCCTTGGCGTTACAAAATCAAACAGCGATTGGGGCTCATCCAGGCTTCCATGACCTTCAGGGGTTTGGTCGCCGAAAAATTGAGATGGCGCCAGCAGAAATTGAGGCGTTGGTGCAATATCAAGTTGGCGCTTTAGCTGCTTTTGTGCCGGGGCACCGACTCCATCACGTCAAAGCGCATGGCGCACTCTATAATTTAGCAGCAAAGGACCGCCAAGTTGCTGATGCCGTTGTTGCTGGCATCAAAGCCGCTGATGAGCAAACGGTCATTTACGGCTTAGCTAACAGTGAATTAATCAAATCAGCCAAAGCCGCTGGAATGAAATTTGCGCAAGAGGCCTTTGCCGACCGGAATTATGAGGCAGATGGATCGCTCGTTTCACGTAGCCAACCAAACGCCGTTATTACCGATCCAGCTATCGCTGCCAAACGGGCAGTCAAAATGATTCAAGACCAAGCAATTACCGCCATTAATGGTGATGTCTTGCCAACAGCCATCGATTCGATTTGCGTGCATGGCGATAATCAGGTGGCTATTTCCTTGGTTAAACAGATTCGAGAAGCATTAACTAAAGAGGAAATTTCGATTACTAGTCAACTATAAAAATAAAACGGAGCATTGATATGGAAAGTAAAGCGATTGTAAATGAAACAGCGCCACAAAAGCGCAGCGCCCGTTCAGTAGCAATGGGGGCGGCCTTCGTGATGGCCATGGCTGCTGTCGGCCCAGGATTTTTAACTCAAACGGCGACCTTTACTAGTAAGCTGGGACCAAATTTTGGTTTTACGATTTTGGCAACGATTGTCATTGATATTATCGTTCAACTGAACATTTGGCGAATTATCAACGTTTCTGGTAAGCATGCCCAGCAAATTGCCAACGAGATTTTCCCAGGGTTGGGCTACTTTTTAACCTTTTTAATTGTTGTCGGCGGCTTTTTCTTTAATATCGGTAATGTTGCCGGAGCCGGATTAGGACTAAATGTACTGTTTGGCATTTCGCCAGAAAATGGGGCTGTGTTGGCCGCCATTTTTGCCATCGTTATTTTTTTGGTTCGCAACGCACTTGTTGTGATGGATCACACGGTTCAAGTTCTAGCAGTCGTTAAAATTGCCATTTTGATTTACATTCTCTCCGTTACAACCGTTCCCGTTAGCAGCGCCTTAACACACACTTTTGCGCCAACGAGTATTGATTTTTATTCAATCGTGACGATTGTTGGTGGAACAGTTGGGGGGTTATATTTCATTTTCTGGCGGCCACCGCTTATTAGAGGGTGGTGTTCGTGGAAAAGAAGGGTTGAAGTACGTTAATGAAGGAGCCTTAACGGGCATTGGTATCGCATCTGTTATCCGGATTATGCTCTTTCTAGCCGGCTTGGCAGTTGTCATGGCTGGTCATAAGTTGAACGCTCTGAATCCCGCAGCCGATATCTTTAAAATTGCTGCCGGTAATTTTGGCTTTAAGTTTTTTGGCCTATTGCTGTTTGCAGCCGGTATGACGTCAATTCTGGGATCAACCTTCACTTCCGTTTCTTTCCTGAACTATTCAAATGATGCTGCTGGTAATCAAAAATTCGAAAAAGCACGGCCAATCTTGGTGCTCGCCTTTATCGTCCTGTCAACATTGTTCTTCTATTTGATTGGTAAGCCAGCTCAAATCCTCGTGATTGTGGGAGCCGTTAATGGCCTGATTTTACCAGTCGCCTTGGGTATTCTTTTGATTGGTGCGAGCAAAACAAAAATTATGGGTGCAGCCTATAAGCATCCAATCTTGCTAAGTGTTCTTGGTTGGATTGTAGTCGCTTTCATGACTTTTTCCGGTGTTGAAACGCTAATCACAACATTTTAAAAGGAGGCCGTATGGAACCCAAAATGAAAATGGCAGGCGATACCTGTATTAATTTGGAATTTCCTAACGTCATGTCTGAAGAAGTAAGTGAACGTATCTTAAGCATCGCTAGAAGGATTGAAGCGCTGCATATTCCGGGTATTTTGGACATTGTGCCGGCTTATCGTGAAGTTAGTTTTATGTTTGATCCCTTGGTCATCGACTTAGACAATTTTAAGGAAATTTTAGCTCATGAGCTGATGTTAAAGACGCAAAATCAGTCGGTTCGCACCACATCAGTTTTTGAAATTCCGGTACTCTACAACGAAAAAGTTGGCCTTGATTTAAAGGAAGTGGCTGGCATTCACGACCTATCAATTGATGAGGTGATTGACCTGCATGCCAATCGTGAGTACCGAATCTATATGCTTGGTTTTCTACCTGGCTTTTCATTCTTGGGCGGTCTTGATCTACGGTTGCACACGGCCCGCAAAGCAACACCCAGGTTAGAAATACCTGCCGGATCGATTGCCATCGGTGGCGAACAGACTGGCTATTACCCGGTGACTTCACCGGGTGGCTGGCAAATTATTGGGCAAACCCCTTTAAAGATGTTTGATTCACAGCAGCCCACGGTTATCTTTCATGCAGGCGACGCCATCAAGTTTTTACCAATCGACGAGCAAAAATTTCGCCAACTAAAAAATGTGAGTGTAAACGATTATTTTTCAAAGGAGAAGACCAATGAATAAAATGATCATGGTTGATCCCGGTATTTTAGCAACTGTCCAAGATAAAGGACGGATTGGTCACCAGGGCGAAGGTTTTTTAAACTCTGGTGCGATGGACGCCTATGCTTACGAATATGGGAATGCCCTTGTTGGTAACCATCCGAGTGAAAATAAAGCTAGTGTGGAATTTGCGATAACTGGTGGTGTGGTAGAATTCACCGCCCCAACGGTGGTGGCAATTACCGGTGCCCGAGTAGAGCCAACGTTGAATGGTGAAGAAATTATGCAAGACCGTCCCGTCTATGTTCAAAAAGGAGACATTTTGAATTTTCGCCACTTACTGGAGGGGCGATTTGCCTACCTAGCTGTCGCTGGTGGTGTCCAGGTCCCAAGCATTTTAGGTTCACAGTCCACAAGTATTTCCGTTAATTTAGGCGGTTTTCATGGTCGTCAGTTAGCCAAGGGTGATCGAATTTGTATTGCCGATTATCAACAAATCGAGCAGATTGATAGCCGGTTAACTAAAACGAAAATCGATATTCCCTCGAGTTTTCTTCAGCAAGACTGTCTTGATGTTGTCCCTGGACCAGAGCAGGAGTGGTTTGATCAAAACGAATGGCATAAATTTGTAACGACGCCCTACCAGCTTGGTCAGCATATTAACCGAATGGGTTACCGAATTGAGGGCCCGGAGCTCTCGTTTAAATCAGAAAATTTGCTGTCAGGAGCTAATTTGAACGGTGGCATCCAAGTTTCTCGTGATGGGAAATTAATTATTTTACTTGCCGATCGCGCGACTCACGGTGGCTACCCAGTGATTGCTGCTGATTTAGGCGTGTTAGCCCAGTGGCCCGTTAAAAAAGCCTTGCAGTTTCGACAAGTTTCATTGGAAGCCGCCTGGGAACAATTACGAATCCAAGCCAATGCCATCGACGAAATCTATCATGCGCGCTTGTGGCATTTAGTGACCCCCAGTCGTATGATGGCCAAAAGAATTAGAATGCTGTATCAACAGCAGTAAGAAGGAGAAAAAATGTTAGCCAATCGTGTCAATGAAATCGCCGCATCACCGACATTAGCGATGGGAAAAACCGCTAAAGAGATGCTCGCAGCTGGAGAGGATGTTGTTAACCTCAGCCAGGGGGAGCCGGATTTCCAGACGCCCGATAATATTAGTGAAGCGGCCATTCAGGCGATTAACAGTCATCAGACTGATTTTTATACGGCCACTAGTGGCTTAAATGAGTTAAAAAAGGCGATTGCCAATCGGGTAAAAGAAGATTACGATGTGACCGTTGCCGCTGATCAAATTGCCGTGACAACGGGTGCAAAATTAGCGCTGTTTACTTTAATGCAGGTTTTAATTAACCCTGGTGATTCAGTTGTGACCCCGGCACTGTTCTGGGTTAGTTATTCGGAACAGGTAAAACTGGCCGGTGGTAGCATGCAAGTGGTGCAAACAGAGGATTCTGATTTTAAGATTACGATTGAACAGTTAGAGCAATTAGATCAAACACCAAAATTGTTAATTTTAAATACACCCAATAATCCAAGTGGGGCGGTTTACACCATTGATGAACTTCAGGCAATCGTTGACTGGACGAAAGAACATGACGTCTACCTGCTGGTGGATGAAATTTATGGGAAACTCGTTTACGGCCAGACACAATTCCATTCAGTTCTCGAACTAGCGGATCTCAAGAATAGCCAAGTGATTGTGATTAATGGTGTTTCCAAGGCCTATGCCATGACCGGCTGGCGGATTGGTTGGGCTCTGGCGGATAGTGAAATTATTCAAGCAATGAATAAAATTTTGGGACATCTGACTTCAAATCCGACCGTCGCTGCTCAGTACGCTACTATCGAGGCCCTGAACGGTCCCCAAGACAGTGTGGCAAAGATGAAGGCGACATTTGAAAATCGCTTGAACTATATGTATATGGCAATGCTGAATATTCCAAATATTAGTATTCCCTTTAAACCCGAAGGCTCGTTTTATATTTTCTTTAAAGTCGACCCTGATTTTATGAAAGAACATGGTTACCAAAATACAAATGAAGTTTCCATGGCACTATTGAAGGAGCAACTCATGGCCGTACCATCTGGCGAGGGCTTTGGGATGCCCGGATACTTGCGCTTGTCTTATGCCAAATCAGAACAAGATCTGACGAAAGCAATTCAGCGCTTCAAAAGTTTTTTCACTAATTAAAAAAGAGACTCACTTAATAATCGTTAAGTGAGTCTCTTTTTGATAAGTTAACTTATAATTTTTCGTCTTTTTGTTGTTTGCGGGCCTCTGTTAGCTGGTTATTGATTGACGCCAGCATCTCCATTTGCATTTTTTGAATCTGCATATTATTCGGTTGATCTTGCTGGATGAGGTGATCAATTTTTGAGTGGAGAATTCTGATTTCTTCTTCGGATTTCAGGTTAACGTGGTAATCGTTTTTTGATTCCATTCGGTCATAAGTACTTGACCGGTTCTGGCTCATCATGATTAGGGGTGCCTGGATGGCAGCGATGATACTCAAGAAGAGGTTTAAAAGGATGAATGGAAATGGATCGAAGTGAAGGCCAAAGAGGTGAACGGAATTAATAAAAATCCAGACAATAATGATGCCAATAAAGGTAATCACAAAGGGCCATGAACCACCAAAGCGAGCAACAGCATCGGCTACTTTTTGACCAAACGTCAACGTTGTTTCCAATTGTTTTTCAACATCAATTACGCGATAACTGTCCTTGGACATTAACCGTGTCATCCGCTCGTTAATTTGCCGATTTTTGTGTGAATCCTCGCTAATCATCTTATCCATTTTTTGGAGCCGGTAACGCACAAGGTGTTCACTACAAATAAAGCTATTGTTGGCTACCTTTGGGTAGTCTTTTTGAATCAGTGTTGCGATATATGGATCCAGTTCATGGATAAAATTACCATCGATCAAATCGTATTCGCGGTGGTCAACCAGGCACCAGAGCGCATTGTTTGCCTGTACTTTTTCATTCTTTTTCATGATTCAGCCTCTCTAATATGTACTAAGTCACTAGGCGATGTCAGAACGTCGCTGTTTAATACGTGCTCATTAGTATTATCTTAACATAGTAACAATTGGGCAGTCAGAACTAAGAACTAATTTAAGAAAATTTAAAAGAACAGAATTTAAGTCTGTCAGCAGTTGACTAGCAGAAAAATGCTATAATTTAGTTAAGAACTCCGCTTTTTAAAGAGGCGAGAATTTGAGGAAAATGGATGTTTATTAAGCGTAGCTTTCAAATTGCTTTTTCTGCTTTTATCGTATTGTTACTTTTAAATCAGGCATTGAACCAGCACCTTGAAAATCTGATTGCTATTTTGCTGTTGATTCCAGCCTTGATGGCCGGCTATTCAGCAATTACGCGTCTTGCTTTTGTAAAAAAACCGGCATTTTTGCTGGCCGTTACGATGATTTGTACCGGACTCAACCTCTTATTATTGCTTTACGTTGCCCTTCATTTTCAAATCAATGATGTTTCAGACCCGTTGAACGTTCAAATTAAGGCAACCGAACTCCTCCATGGCAATCAGAATTGGCATAGTAATTTTGATGGCGGCCAGGAGTACTTTTATATCTATCCAAACCTCGTTTTCTTTACTGTTTTAATTAGTAAAGTCATGGCCTTTGCCCAGTCGATTGGTTTATCCATACAATTGGCCTTACGGTTGATGAACTTTTTTCTATTAGCGATGGTGACGGTTTTTACCTTGTTGACGAGCTGGCGCTTAAGCAAAAATATTAAGGCAATTGCCTTAACTGCCGTTATTCTGCTCTTTTACCCAGTGATGTACCTTTACCCTAATATGGTGACCTATACCGATACTTGGGCGATTGCTTGTACCACAATTGTCTTTTATTTGGTAGCTGTTGGGATCACTAGTCAGAGAAGGCTGGTAGTAGTGGGGGCCAATGTGGCCATGATGGTTGTGTATGGCTTGCTATACGCCATTAAGCCAAATATGGTCATCTTACTGCCGGCGGTGGCAGTTTTGATTTTCATGACTTTTTTCTTAAAAATGCCCGAAAAATGGCGGGTGGTAGTCATTGCTTTTTCGCTAGCTTTTGGGGTCGTCACAGCAACAGTGGCAACAAAGTCAATTGCCAACTCAAACGGCTACAGTCAAAGTGCACAGAAAAAGATTGCTTTACCGGCAACTCATTGGATTAATATGGGGTTAAACCCGCTTGGATCGAGTGGTAAGGGGGCTTATGATTTCGATGATGAAAGCCTTGATATTGAGCGCAAGCTCGAAAAGAAAACCTATCTAACTACGGACTCCATCAAGGACCGACTACAAATGCTTGGTCTTGGTGGTTGGTTCAAATTAGCCTTGGATAAGTCGCAGACTTTGCTTGGAACACCGCTCTTTGGCTTTGGCCGTTATGCCAGTGGTTATGCCAAGGCGCCAGGCTTTTATCTTCACCACCAAATGATGCTGGTAGCCTTTTTTGCCATCATTGCCACGACTACCGTCTTACTAGCGGGTGGCCAACTATTAATTAAAGTTTGGCAACCTTATGGTGACCAACCAATTACATCAGCCCAAAGAGCCTTTTCCTACCTAGTGGGGATTGCAGCCATCGGTTTGACGATCTTTCATACTTTTATTTGGGAAGTTGAACCACGCTACTTTTTGCCCATGCTCTACCCAGTAGTAACTCTGATTGGTATGGTGGGGGGCGTCCAGCGCTTACCTGCTTTACAAATTGTCCGACCAAAACCCAGCATTAATTGGACAAAGCTTTTGGTTCTGCCGGTCACGAGTATCTTTTTCTTAGGACTGACACTCTCAGCGGCCAAAAGTATGCCCGGAATTGCCTATGGCAACATGGAATACCAGATTCGTCTTGCTATTCTGCAACCAGTTAAAGCGCCAGCAGAACTACGCTTTTCTTTACCCGTACCAGAGACAGTGAATGTTTTAAAGGTCGATATCCGCCCTGAACCCGGTCAAAGTGTCTCGCTTAGTACTGGTCAGCAATTGACGCCGATCAATGGCCACTATGTCTTGGAGAAACATTTTGCGGCTAACCAGAAGGTTGAGGTTATTATCAATCGTGATGAAACCAAAGCCAAGCGACCGCTGATTTTGTACCGGCAGCCAACATTGTATAAGCAACTCTTTCATGGTTCCAGTGTGACAATCGATGGGCGACGATATTACTTGCCATACGAAATGGATATCTATGATCGGAAGCCATTTGAATTACTCGATGTGAATAATCAACCGGTGTTGCGTTAATCGTGCTTTGCATTTCGTCTATTGATGAACGAATCTTCATTCAGCCACTCCCAAAATTTCAAGGGGAGTGGTTTTTTAGATGCGTTTGACGAGAACAATCATCCATGCTATTCTAATTCTAATTAACGCTTTCAAATAAGTTTTATTATGATAAGTGGACTTATTATAATGCTAAAAACAAAGGAGAAAACATGCAATTTATCTCGCTCGACCAGACCAATCGCGATTATTGGGAAACAATTTACCATGAGGCATTTCCATCAAGTGAACGAATTGCTCTTCAAGAGTTAAAGCAAAAGGCCGCCGATCATGGTCAAATCAAAATGACGGTGCTTGTTGATGGTGAACAAAATGTTGGGATTGCTTATTTCGTGGATTTAAAGGAGAAAGCCTTTGTCCTGTATTTGGCTGTTGATCAATCAATTCGTGGACAGGGGATTGGTGGCAAAACACTATCGGCTTTCAAAGAACGCTATCCAAAGGGGATTATCCTCGAATCTGAAAGTACGCTTGAGGATGCTGATAATCAGCAGCAACGTGAAGCCCGCTATCATTTTTATTTAAAAAATGGCTTTATTGACACTAAAAAAATTGCTCACAATATGGGCAGAGACTTCCACCTGTTGACGAGCAATTTGGAATGTTCCGTTGCTGATTATTTAGGTTCGATGAAAATATTAGGGCAAAAAACCTCAGTCATTTAATTTTAATATTCGTTTGATAATCGACGCTTTTATGCTAAAAAACGGCATAAAAGCGTTTTAAATTTATAAATTAATTTAAATATATGAATTTTTTTTCTGTTTGATTGTTCTAAATAACCATGATATTCTAGAAAAGTAGTTGGGGATTATCAACTAGCTGTGTCAGCCAAGAAGCAGCCAGTTGATAGTCCATCAATTTCAAAAAATAAAAACGTAAATGTTACGACGCACTACTTCGACTGTAGATTTTAAACGCGCCTTTTTTGCGTGCGAAAAGTTTAGGCTGAAAACAGAATATTTTAAAATCAATACTCGAATATATGCTAACTAGCATTAGGAGAGCAAAAGATTATGATCAAAGTCCGCGATATGACGGTCGCCTATGATAGCGCCCCCGTCTTCACGAACCTGTCAATCCAATTTGAACCTGGAAAAATCACCGGGATTATTGGCCTCAACGGCGCTGGTAAGTCGACGATGATTAAAGGGCTTTTAGGGTTGACCAGCAAGCAGTCCGGAACGGCCACTTTGGCAGACCAACCGATTGCAAAGCAACTTAAGCGTATTGCTTACGTTGAACAACGGGCAGCGCTTGATCTGACGTTTCCAATTAACGTCTTAGATACGGTTTTAACTGGGACCTATCCAAACCTCGGTCTCTTTAAAGTCCCGGGTAAAAAAGAAGAAGAGGCCGCTTTAGCAGCCTTGACTGATGTTAAACTAGCTGAATTTAGTCAGCGACAAATCAGCGAATTATCCGGTGGTCAGCTGCAACGGGTCTTTGTGGCTCGAGCAATTGTTCAGGATGCCGATGTCATTATTTTGGATGAACCATTTGTTGGAATCGATATGAAATCAGAAGCCGACATCATGGCCATTTTGAAAAAATGGCGGGCTGCTGGCAAAACAATCATCGTTGTGAACCATGATTTGAACAAGGTCACGACTTACTTTGACGACCTCGTTATTATTAACCATGGGGTTGTGGCCCAAGGCCAGACCCAGGATGTGTTTACAAAAAAGAATATTACCACCGCTTTTAGTGGCGACCTATCAAACATTCTTTTTGATGAAGGGGAGGCCGCACATGAATAGTATTACGCTTTTTCTTGATGGTTTAACGAAGTATAACTTCTTGCAGACAGCTCTGATTACCGCCATTTTAGTCGGTGTCATGTCAGGAATTGTTGGTTCCTTTATTATTTTGCGTGGGATGTCTCTAATGGGTGATGCCATTTCGCACGCAGTACTGCCAGGGGTAGCGGTTGCCTACATGCTTGGGATTAATCTGTTAATTGGGGCCTCGATTTTTGGTCTGTTGGCCGCGATGTTGATTGGCTTTGTGACGATGAAGTCGAAATTAAAAAATGATACCGCCATTGGTATTGTTTTCTCTTCCTTCTTCGCACTCGGTTTTATCTTGATTTCCATGGCGGAATCAACCACTAATTTGCACCATATCCTCTTTGGAAATGTTTTGGCCGTTTCTGACCAAGATCTGATTACCACAGCAATTGTGTTGGTGGTGGTTGTCTTGTTCGTCGTGCTCTTTTACAAGGAGCTATTGATTACGTCCTTTGATAATACCTTTGCCCGGGCCTATGGTTTAAAGACACAGGTTTTACACTACGGTTTGATGCTGATTTTAACCTTAGTAACCGTGACTGCACTGCAAACAGTTGGCATTATTTTGATTGTGGCCATGTTGATTACACCGGCCGCAACCGCTTACCTATTAACAAATAAGATGTCCTCCATGATCATGATTGCAGCGACCTTTTCGGTTTTTGCATCGGTCATTGGACTTTACTTCAGCTTTACTTTTAACTGGGCTTCCGGTCCAGCGATTGTATTAACTGCCGCAGTGTTCTTCTTATTGGCCTTTCTCTTTTCGCCAAAGCAGGGCATTTTAATTAAAAAACGAGCAGCGAACTAAAATTTGTAGCGAAAGAAGATGATAAAAGCGTCATAAACGCATTTAGAATTGAGGAAAATTGAATATGATTAAGCGATTAACGATTATTGGGCTGGCCGCACTGGCGTTGCTAGCGGGTGTCTTTTACTTTGTCAATGAAAGTCAGACGGGTAAAACTAGTCGAAGCGGTAAGTTACAGGTGGTGGCAACGAACTCGATTATTGGTAACATGGTTGAAGAGGTTGCCGGCAACAAAGTCAAGTTGCATACGATTGTTCCCCGCGGAACTGATCCCCATGAGTACGAACCACGGCCACAAGACGTGAAGGCAACACAGGAAGCCGATGTTTTGTTCCACAATGGTTTGAACCTGGAAAATGGTGGCTCTGGTTGGTTTAAGAAGATGTACCAAAATGCGGGTAAGAAGGCCAACGAACAAGTCTTTGCTGTTTCAGATGGGGTTGCCGCTAAGCATTTGACGGATGCCGGTAAAGAAAACGAAATGGATCCCCATGCTTGGTTAGATATCCAAAACGGGATTAAGTATGTGCAAAACATTGAAAAGGTTTTGATTGAAAAGGATCCAAAGAATAAGAGTACTTACCAAAAGAACGCTGCTGCGTACATTGAAAAGTTAACGAAGTTAGACCAGAGCGCCAAGACGAAGTTTAACAATATCCTAGCTGATAAGAAACTTTTGGTGACTTCCGAAGGTGCCTTTAAGTACTTCTCGGCAGCCTATGGCATCACACCAGCCTTTATTTGGGAAATTAACACCGAGTCACAAGGAACACCAGAACAGATGAAGACTGTTTTGGAAAAGATTCGTGCAACCAAGGTACCCGTTCTCTTTGTTGAAAGTTCTGTATCACCAAAGTCAATGGACAAGGTTTCTAAGGAAACTGGTTTGCCAATTTACGCCAAAATTTATACCGATTCATTAGCCAAGGAAGGCAAGCCCGGCGATACTTACTATGGCATGATGAAGTGGAACTTGGACAAGATTTCAGCAGGTCTGTCAAAGTAAAATCAGTGGCTTGACGTTAAATTTGAGTTAAAGTAGCTAGCTTATTAGATAATAAATTAAATTTGATCCTCGACGTCCTGTCGGGGATTTTTATTTGAGTCATCCTTCGTTTAACCGCTATAATAGGACTATATTCTGCGATGTTTCTGATTGCCCGAGTGGTGGCAATGTGTTTTGCGACTGGAGAAATTTAAATGGCTGAAAAAAGACAAGTAAGCATGACCGGACGTCTGACGAAGTACATTTTGCAAGCTCTCCATGTTCTGCCTGATTTAACAAGCGAGAGGGCCTATCAACGAGCGGCTATCGCTAGCCAAAAGCCTTATCGCTTGTCTTTTTTGTATCGGTTACTGTTTGGGGCGACAGAATATAATGGGCGTAATGATGTTTTGGAAATCAGCCCGAAGTACGTAGACGACCGACAGCTGATTTTTTACCTCCACGGTGGGGGCTATTGGGACCAACCTTCAATCATGCATTACCGTTTGCTGAAAAAGTTGGCCGACCAAACACAACACCGAATTATCATGCCAATTTATCCAAAGGCGCCCCAGCACCAGGCACAAGAAACCATTCAATGGACCAAGGATGCTTTCCTGGAAACACTGGAAAAGGAACAAATTGGTGCCAATCAAATTGTGTTAATGGGTGATTCGGCCGGTGCCGGCCTGGCGCTGTCACTTTTACAGCAACTACGCGATGCAAAACTTGCCTTACCAAAGCAGCTGATTTTGATTTCACCGTGGTTTGATATCAGCGATACTAACCACGAAATGAGGGCAGTGCAACCTTTCGACCCGATGTTAGAAATCGCTGTTTTAGATCTTATGGCTGCCGGCTACCAGGGTGGACTTGATTTGGACGATCCATTGATTAGCCCACTCTATGCTGATTTTGCCAATATGCCGGCTATTAACGTGATTACGGGAACCTATGATGTCTTGCATCCTGATGCCGTGAAGTTTCAGGAAATTGCTGACGATGAAGGCTGGGACGTGCACACGACCATTTACCCAGAAATGTACCATGATTTTCCCGAAATTCCGATTCCAGAGGGAAAGGCTGCTATCAGGCAGATGACCCAACTAATTAAAGAAAGATAAATGAATGCCCAAAGTAATTCTTGTCACCGGCGCCACTAGCGGCATCGGTTATCAAACTAGCCAATTATTAGCAGAACAAGGGCACATCGTTTATGGTGCTGGCCGTCGAGTCGAGAAACTCGCTGCCCTAGAAAAAGTGGGGGTCCATCCCCTTAAACTCGATTTAACTGATGAAAAATCCTGCCAACAAGCAGTCGCAACCATCTTAGCCGACCAAGGCCACATTGACGTGCTAATTAACAATGCGGGCTACGGTTCCTATGGTGCCGTTGAAGATGTGGCTCTCGAGGAGGCCAAACGTCAGTTCGATGTTAATTTATTTGGTTTAGCCCAGTTAATCAAATTAGCTTTGCCAACAATGCGCCAGCAACAGTTCGGACGGATTATCAATGTTTCGTCAATGGCTGGACGAATGGCCAGCTACTTTGGAGCATGGTACCATGCCACCAAGTTTGCTTTAGAGGGCTTTAGTGACTCATTACGAATGGAACTCAAACCATTTGGAATTGACGTTGTCTTAGTTGAACCCGGTTTGATTAAAACGGATTGGGGTCTGATTGCCGCCGACCATCTGGCCTCTTCATCGATCGGTGGTCCATATGAAGTAGCTGCTCGCCAAACAGCCAATGGCATGAAACAGCAGTATCAAGGGCAGTTACTATCACAGCCAACCCTAATTGCGAAGACCTTGGTGAAGATTGTTAACCAAAAGAAGCCTCGGGCTCGTTATTTGCTTGGTTTTGCAGCCAAACCGTTGGTCTTTTTGCGCATCATCTTGCCGGCACGATGGTTTGATGCGTTGATGCGCCGCGTTGTGAAAGGCTAAATCAGGACTGATTGAATCAACGAATGACTTTCAATATACTATAAAAAGGCCTCAGCGTACATACACGCTGAGGCCCTTTATGCATTATGATAGGGCAACTTTTAACACATATCCATGCCCATCTTTTTGTATGAATCCAGGCTTTTAATCTGTAAATCTTCGACGGTGCAACCGCGCTCTTCTGCCAGGGCGTTCATTAAAGTATCCATGGCCATTAAGTCATACTTCTTTTCCGGCTCCTCTGGCGTATAAACCTGCATCTGCGCCATCATGCCACCATCCTCGTGCTCAATAATGTGACAGTGGTACATAAAGACACCGGCGAAGTTGAACTTCATCTTAATCCGAACGGTTTCCCCGGGATTCACGGCCACAGTATCCTTGTACCCGAGTTCATTTGGGTAAGGGGCTTCGCCGTTGCGGGAAACAATCTGGAAGGAGCCACCATGCATGTGGTAGGGGTGAAGCATCCCCCCGCAGCAATCGTTAGTATTCGTAATGTCCCAGTATTCGGTCTTGCCGATTTCTTGGCGGTCATCGATGCGCATCATCCCAAACTTCAAACCGTTAATGGTGATTTCCTCATCCGTTCCAGCCAAGACAACTTGATGAACTAGCGCGTTTGGATCAACGTCTGGGTAGCTGATTTCCGCTAATTTGTCTGGTAAGGTTGTTTCGTCAGCTACAAAATCCTTGATGTTAAAAATCAGAATTGGCGTATCATCCGAGTACAGCGTTACCTGGTCACCGGCCTTGTAATCACTAAAGTCAATGATAAACTCTGCTCGCTCGGCACAGGTTAACATGCACTTCGTCATCTGTACTGGCTCTGGTAGGAGGCCACCATCGGAAGCAATTTGGGTCATCACCAAACCATCTGAAAGGTGCAGGCGCCATTCCCGCCGGTTCGAACCATCCAAAAACCGTAGACGCAACTTCTGGGTTGTCACATCAAAGCTTGGGTTGACAGTCCCGTTGATGAGGGCTGTTGGTCCAGCGGTCCCATCGGGATCATAATCGGCATCATAGTTCCATTGATTGTCTTCATGAAAACGTCGGTCTTGAAGAACGATTGGCAAATCATCAACACCATAGTTGTGTGGCAAGGCCAAGCTGTCTTCGTGGTCATCTTCGACGTAGACCATTGCGGCCAAACCATGCCAGACGTCCCAACCGGTTAATGGACAAGGATGGGCATGCAACCAAGTTGTTGCGGCTGGTTGGTTGACGGTAAAGGTAATCTCTTTTTCCTCACCGGGATAAATTGGTGCGTGGCAACCACCATCAATAAAGGGACCGGGCACATCCAAGCCGTGCCAGTGGAAAGTCGTTAATTCAGGTAAACTATTCTTTAGCGTAACGTGATAGGTCTTACCGCTTCGAAAAACAATAGTTTGCCCCAATAAACTCTGGTTGTAGCCCCAGGTTTTGGTTTTAGCACCGGGTAAAATTTGTGTTTCGCCCGGTTGGGCATGGACTGTCAGCCAGACATCTGTATCCGTTTCCCGGTCGGGCTTTAAAATGCTCGGAATTGTTAGTGGTACTCGGGGTGCATCGTAAACCTCTAAAGGTACATAGCCGCCATCATGATAGTCATAAGCTGTTTCGTTAAAAAAGTAATCCTGGTAAACAGGCTTTTCTTCTGTTGACATGATACTTCCTCCTTCTATTTGTCTCTTAGTATACAAGACCCGGGTCGTTTTTTCTAACAAGTGTGCTAAGCTTAATTTAGGCGGCCAATCAGTAACCGCCAGAGAAGGAAGTAGCAATGACACGTAATCGTATTTTTCACTTTGTCATGGCCTGTGTTTGGATTTATACTTTTTATTTACTCATGCACATGCAGAATATGTTGGCTATGTATGTCATGGCCGGTGGAATGTTTGTTCAATCGCTCTATAGCATTATCTTTGATCAAAAAGGGTGCTAAACAGAAACACGTTGAACATTTGCTAAAAAGCCCAAAGAATTCTGAGTCATGTCCGCGTGCGTAATCGGTGCATGGTTGAAAATCCTGTGGGCTTTTTATTAATCACAAAGGGGAAAATCAGTATGGAACATTATCACCGTTTCTTTGGCGTCTATGCCATTCTTTATGAAGAACACCGCGGTTTAGTTGTTATTAAGAAGAATGCGGGTCCCTATTTGAACCGCTATGATTTACCAGGTGGCAGTCTTGAATCGGGTGAGCCACTTGAGCATGCACTAGTCCGCGAAGTCAAAGAGGAGACTGATTTAACGGTTAAAAAGGCCAAACAAATCGGAACGACAAGTTTTATTTACCCATGGCAGTATTTAGATTTCAATATGAACCAGCATATTGCAGTCTTTTATGAGGTTGAAAGAGTCAGTGGTGGATTAACAAAAACGCCACTGCAATTTCCCGGTCAAGATTCCCTTGGATCCTTATTTGTCCCGCTTGATTTGTTAACAGAACAAAATAGTTCACCCTTAGTATTGAAAGCAAAGGAATACCTGCTACACAACAAACATTTCGATACCGTTGATTGCCATTTTTCACAGTGGAAAGTTTTGACAAAACTTTTTTTAGGTCGTTGATAATCGATTCAACCAATGTGTCTCGTAAAGGGTCCATTACTCCTAATTACGGCATGTTCGATCATTAATCGGACAAAGTCAGCAAGAGCGTTAACCGGTTCGTACCAGTACTCATGCTATAATGTTGATTAGGAAAACAAGGGAAAATAGTCACTATTCAAGCGACTTTTGACTACAAAACAATGTAGCAACCACTACGTCGTTTTTCTCATTAGTAAAGATTTACAACGTTAGACGTAATACAAAGGAGGTTGACGCTTGACAAAGTATTTAATTATCACCGAGAAGCCAAGCGCTCGCCGTAATTTTGAAAAGGCACTGGGCGGGGCAACTGGTCACGTTGCCCACTATGATTATGAGTTAACAAACCTACGTGGCCATGTCATGACTTTAAGGGAACCGGAAGACCAAGTCCCGGCTGATTTAAAAACAAAATATAAGTCATGGAAATTAGCTGATTTGCCATGGGACTTGCAGGACCTATCTTGGAAACGAACTTACATTCGCTCCTGGAACCCCCACAGTAAAAAATCAGAAAGTACCAAGAGCTTGATTGACGACCTCAAAAGCAAGGCCAAAAATGTCGATGGACTCATCATTGCGACCGATACTGATCCGTCAGGGGAGGGCGACCTGTTAGCCTGGGAGGCCATTGATGCCATCAAGTGGCAGGGGCAAGTTTTTCGGGCCAATTTTGCAGATGAAAGTCCAAAAAGTTTGATCAAGGCACTCACTCAATTGACCGCCATTGAAAGTAAGGACCGGCACGGGGCCTATCAAAAGGGGCTAACCCGCAACAAGTGGGATTTTGCCTCGATGCAGCTAACCCGGGCGGCAACGACATTAACCAAAAAGCAGGGCTACTCACTTGTATCACGGCAAGGGCGGTTAAAATCAGCAATGCTGCTGAAAATTTACCAACAACTTCAAGCCATTAAAAACTACCAAAAGGTCCCTTATTTTGAGTATCGCTTTCGAGATGACCAGGGAAATGTTTATGCTCGAGTAGTTGATTCAAAACAGGAAGTGGTTTCTTTCCGCTATCCCAGCCCTGAGGCCCTAAAAGCCGCGGAATCCTTTGCAAAATCAGGACAGGTTCAGCAAGATTCAGTGACTAAAAAAAGTACTAAGCCACCAAAGTTGCTAGACTTGTCATCGCTCTCGGCCATTTTAGCCAAAGAGGGGTACAAGGCCAAGGAAGTCCTCGCCACCTACCAAAAACTATACGAAGTGCAAATCGTGTCTTATCCACGAACTGAAGATAAGACGATTACCCCCGAGCAATTCCAAGATATGCTGCCGTTAGTCAACCAAATTGCGCAAGTAGTGGGTGCCGACGTAAGTTTACTTACTCATAGGAATCCTCGTAAAAAACATGTCAAGGAAGAGGGTGCCCACGGGGCGAACCGGCCCGGAACAAAGGTTCCCGCAAGTCTAGCAGCACTACAATCATACGGTCCATCTGCTAAGCGGATCTATCAAACATTAGCGAAAAACTTTTTAGCGATGTTGGCCG
Organism: Fructobacillus cardui; assembly: GCF_963580785.1. Classification (NCBI taxonomy): domain Bacteria; kingdom Bacillati; phylum Bacillota; class Bacilli; order Lactobacillales; family Lactobacillaceae; genus Fructobacillus; species Fructobacillus cardui. The sequence continues at coordinate 100,758 of NZ_CAUZLS010000007.1, forward strand.
AAGACTATCATTACCAGCAAATTAAAGGATCTATCGTTGAGTACCCTGATTTTAAAACGACCCTGAATAACCCACTTTCGTTGGGATGGAAGGCCGTCTACCAGGATCAAAATCAAGACCAAGATGAGGACGACTCCAAGCAAAAAGCCCTGGGGCAAACAGCGGACCTCTTTGTTCATGAGGGGCAGAGCCCAAAGCCAACAACGCCAACCTGGCAGTGGCTCAAGACCTTTCTGGAAAAGAATGAGATTGGCACAGGGGCCACGCGGACAAGTACCTACGGTGAACTATCGAGTGGTAAAAATGCCTATATTATTGATAAAAAGGCTAAAATTGACCTCACAACAGACGGACAGGCCGTTGCCATTCTGGCCCAAAACACTTGGTTAGCCAACCCCAAGACTACCAAGCGGGTCTTTGATATTTTTGATCAAGTTGGCAAATTTGAAATGAACGCCGACCAGGCACTGGACTCAATCGTTAAAACCGTGAATCATGACATTCCCGTGATGATGAATAACGCTAACCAGCTAGAAGCAGTCTTAGGAAAGCCGCAAGCAAAGGCCAAAAAGAGCGTTCCCAAAAAGGAAAAGGCAACCGGCATTTGGCAGGGGAGCGAGGTCTCCTTTAGCAATGAATTCTCAGGTCACCGCTTTACAGAGCAAGAAACTGCTGATTTATTAGCAGGCAAAACCATCCACTTTCAAGCTAAGAGTCGATATGGCCGACCATACGAAGTTTCTGGTAAATTAGCAAAACAGGTTTACCGCAAGCGTCAATATATTGGCTTTAAACCAGAATTTGAACCGAGAAAAAAGAAGAAATAAAGAGCAGCAAAAAGCCCCAGATTTTAGGAAGAATTAAAGTGGCAGAAATATCTTTTACTGAATAATTGAGCAATAAAGTTTTATTTTAGTAAATGGCAGATTCTATAATTAATTCGAACGATAATTGAAAAACAAAAAACCCAAAGAATTCTTTACAATGGTAGTTGCTAGACAAACCATGAGGAGAAATTCTTTGAGCTA
>NZ_CAUZLS010000008.1:0-54591 GCF_963580785.1 Fructobacillus cardui
AGAAAAAGACATTCATCTTCTGAATGTCTTTTTTATTTGAAAGTGAATTACTTAACTGTGGGTGCACCCTTCCAAACAGCAACCTCACCAGTACCACTCTTGTAATCGATGAAATCAGCAACGTTCTTTGACTGGTAAGCCTTTACTAGCTTCTTAATTGCTGAACTATTCTTCTTGCTCTTCGTCGTGGCAATAATATTCACAGCACCATGTTGGCTCTTATCAAGCGGACGCACATAAATGGCCGAATTGATTGAACGGCCAGCACCAACAATAAAGCTTGGATCAACAGAAGCCAAATCAACTTCAGGCAATACACGGACTAGCTGGTCAGTACCAACTTCCTTAAATTGCAAGTTCTTCTTGTTTTCTGTAATATCCTTCAAAGTTGGATCAGAAACCTTGTCAGACACCTTAATCAAGCCAGCTGCTTGTAGTAACAGCAATGTTCGACCTTGTGTAATCTTCGAATTTGAAATGGCAACCGTTCCATTTTGTGGAATGTCTTTAATGCTCTTGTGCTTATCAGAATACAAACGACCGGCAACCATGATGGTTTCACCAACAGGAACAATATTTGTCTTATGTGCCTTGTTCCAATCGTTCAAAAAGATATAGTGCTGGAAGGCGTTGGCGTCAATATCTCCCGAAGACAGCGCCGCGTTTGGCTGGTTATAGTCGGTAAAGGTCTTAATTTTAAGGTCCAGACCTTCCTTTTTGGCATTTGCCTTAATCAGCTTCCATTGCTCATCCGTTTTTTTGTCACCAGCCATAATACCGACAGTCAACGTTTCCGTTTTGCTCTGAGCGCTATGCTGAAAAAAGCTAAAATAACCAACGACAATCAAAGCAATCGCTGCAATAATACCTGTTACTATTTTGTTGTTCATTCTTCTCTTCCCTTTTCCCCTATTTGTTGCAATTAAAATCGAACAATTTTTTAATAAACTCTTTTGGCAATGCAATTCCCCGCTACCTAATCAACTCCTTTTCAAATAAAAAAGTCCCGTAGTCAAAAGACTACGGGACGAATTAAAGTCGTGTTACCACCCTGATTTTAACTAGCATCACTACTAGTTACTCGACAGGTACGTCAAAAAGAGATAACCTAACGCAATAACGGGCGCACCCGGTTCCGGCTAACCAATAGCTCACCGTCACTTAAACTCAAGGACCATTTTCAAGGGTTTTAATTCATCAACTCCCACCACCGTTGATTCGCTGTGCAATCTCGACCCTTTACTTTTCCTGTCGATGTTTATTAATTGCAGTTTAGCAATCAAATTAGTATTTGTCAACAAAATATGAAAAAATAGTTAAATTTAAATGAATAAGCATTTCTCCCAGTTACAATTTTAATTGATGTAGTACCTGCTGAAGGACTCTAACTACAATTTGTGTTTTTTATTTTAATTTAAAGCTGAACAGTTATATATTAAAGAATAAGAAGTTACGATAAGGTGGTTTATGAATTATGAAAAAAATTATTGGAGTTGCCGTGGCAATCGCCGTAGCGATTGCCAGCGTGATCGACGGTTACATTGTCTTCTTCAAGGGCCATCAACGGCATTCTCAGACTAGTTCAAATAGCAATCAGTCTAGTACAAGCACCGAATCGTCCAGCAGCACTAGCAGCAATCAAACGACGAATGGACAATACAAAGACGGAACGTTTACTAGTAAAACGGTTACTACCCCTCATGGTACCATGCAGGTTAGTGTCGTGATTTCAAACGGTAAAATCACGAATATCAAAATTTTGAAGTATCCTGACAAAGAATCCAAATCAGAAAGCATTAACAGTCAATCATTGCCTACTTACCAATCGGAGGCCATTAAGGCCCAAAGTGCTAATATACAACAAGTATCTGGTGCTACCGAAACTTACACAGGATTCACGAATTCACTTCAAGATGCTTTAAACAAAGCGGTTTAACATTATCCAGGAGGACTGGTATTGACTAAAAAGACTAATGCACAATTCCATTTTTTAACAAACGTTATTGGGAAAATGAACATTCCATTTACAATTAGCGCAGCTGTGTTCGAAGAACGGCCTGCCCTTCAAGAGCGTTTTCAACAACAATGTCAAAAGATTGCTGCTGATTTAGACCAGGTTAACGCTGTTTTTTCACCATTCAAACCGGATTCGTTAGTATCCAGATATGCAGATGGCGAGCGAGAAGTGATGTTAGATTCAACTGATTTTCAAGAGGTCTTCTTAATGGCTGACCAAGCTAATCAGGTAACCGAAGGATTTTTTGATCCATTCTTCAAAGGCCAATATGACCCAACCGGCATCGTCAAGGGCTGGGCAATCGAAAAAATATTTAATCAACGGTTACGGCCCTTACTGACAGATTCCTTGGTTGCAGGAGTCGCTTTAAATGGTGGCGGCGACATTCAAGCAGCTGTTGCAAATGACAGTGAACTAACCTGGATGACGGGCATTGAAGACCCACGTCAACCAGGTTACTTGATTGGCAAGTACCCGTTAACCAATGCTGCACTTGCTACCTCCGGGGTTAATAAACGTGGCGAACACATTAAACGGGTTGCAATTGACGGGCGTGCTCATTGATGCAGGTCACAATTGTTGATTACTCATTAACGATTGCCGATACCTGGGCAACCGCAGGAATGGCTGCCGGAACCAAACGATTTTTAGAACTAATTAAGAAACATCAATTGACGGGCGTGCTCATTGATGCCAAAATTGGTGAAATCAGTTTTGAGAAAGGTCAGGTTCATCATGCTCAAACGATATAACTTTAGTCTAGGGCTGACTTGGTTGGTAATCTTCTTTGTCATTCCATTACCACTACTCCAGACACTATCAGCTGGATTGCCAGCAATTTATTCCAGCCAATCCCAAGCAATTTATTTAGGTGCCATTGCCTATGCTTGGATGCTCACGTCAATTTATTTAGCCACGAAACCCCATTGGTTGGATCGACTGATTGGCTTGCCTGATATGTATATGATTCATGGCATCATCAGTATTCTTGCTATCGGTTTGGCCTATTTGCATAAATTTGGTAACCCTTCTGATGGCTGGATAAGAACTACCGGCGATTGGGCCATTTATCTATTTACTGGCATCATGGTCTATTCGATGATCTTTATGGCTGGCTGGTTCACTAGCCGGATTCCCTTTCTAGCTAAGTTAAAAAGAATGCTAGAGACCGTTTTCAAACATGAATTATCTGTCTGGTTGCATCGTCTAAACCTGATTGCTACCCTCTTAGTATTTATCCACGTCCAATTAATTAGCTATGTGACCGCTATTCATCCTTTCATGTTCGTCTTTTATGCCTACAGTAGCATTGTCTTTATCAGCTACGTGATGAGTAAAGTTCGGAGTCAATTAGGTGATACCAGAGGAACCGTGATGACTAACGAGGTACTAGCGCCAAATGTTCAGGAGTTAACGATTACGCCTCAAAAACATTATCAATTAAATTTGCGAATGGGCGATTTCGCCTTTATCTCCTTTCCTGATTTAAAAGGCCTGAAAGAATACCATCCGTTTTCAATCGTCAATCCACCTAGTGACGACAGCCAGCACATTAAATTGGACATCCGCGGCGATGGTGACTTCACGAAACTCCTTTCTGAAATTAAACCAGGCGTCGCAGTTAAATTAAGTGGTGGTTACGGCCGTTATCATTCTTTCCTGGAAGATAATGACCAAGACCATCACATTGTCATGATTGCTGGTGGTATTGGTGTAACACCATTGCTTTCAATCGTGGAAGGTTCTCCAGAACGTCACATTTCATTGTTTTATTCCGCCCATTATGACCATGATTTAATCTATTTAAATCAGCTAAAGGATTGGCACCAACGTGACAACTTTAATTTACATTATCAGGTTGGTCGCTATTCCGAAGCCGATGTTTTGAACCATCAATTGCATGACTTACCAAATAACACCATCTTTCTCATTTCTGGACCGGCTCCAATGATTCGCTATTGGAAACGGACCTTGAAGAAAAAATGGTATTCGAAATGGGCAAATGTACGCCGAAGAATTTACCTGGTAATAAAGAAAAGCCCGGTCAATATGACCGAGCTTTTTTATGTTGATATTGATATTAATGGATATAAATCGTTATGACTGTGAACAAGCCAAACAAAATCCCTGGGACGTTCGAAATAATAATTGGCCAATCTTTATACGTTTTAGTCCAGCCATAGCCAGCCCAGAACGATGCGTTAATCATCGCTACGAGTGGCTGTAAAACACCGACTGGATGCCCTGAAAAATTGCTAATAATTTGCGGGATATAAGAAACATACATCGCAATACAGGTGAACGTAGCAGCCTTGCTGAGTAACTTCAGCCGTTTAACTCGTTTTTCGGGTATAGCATTCTCACCTGTTGGATATTCTGAAGTATCAATTCTCATAAAAATTTCCTTTCTCCGTTGTTCATACCTAAAATTATAGCTGTTTTTATTTCATATAGCGAGTAAAAACGAAACATCTGCACTTTTTATGCAATATTGCTAGCTACTATTCAAATAATTGCTATGATTAAGTAATTCCAGCTAATGATATAATGTGACTTATATTAATAGCCGAGGTAAAAACATGAATAAAAATGAAGTCTTTCAGTATTTAAAGCAAAAAAACATTTGGCACGAAATTACAGAGCACCAGGCCTTATTTAGTATGGATAGCATTGTGGATGTTGATTTACCATACCCAGATGCCGATGCAAAAAATCTTTTTGTCCGTGATGATAAGAAACGAAATTATTATCTGATTACCGTTAAAGGCGATAAAAGAGTTGATTTGAAGGCCTTCCGCAAGGATAACCAGACTCGCCCACTATCGTTTGCTTCAGAAGAAGACTTGCTAAGATTAATGGACTTAATTCCTGGCTCAGTTTCCCCCTTTGGTCTATTAAACGATGAAGACCGCCAGGTCAATTTTTTCCTTGATGAAGAATTTTTAAAAGAACCCGGACTAATCGGGATTCACCCAAATGAAAACACGGCAACGGTCTGGTTAAAAACTCCTGATCTGCTCGAAATGATTCAAGAACATGGGAATGAATTTACGACTGTCCCTATTCCCGAACGAGAATAATATCATCATAATCCACTTAAAAAGCCGCAACACTGTTTCTGTAAGTAAATATGAACCCCGAAATTTGTTGGTCCAAATCTCAAAGTTCATATCAGTGCTACAGCTTTTTAGTATCTCATTCTCTTTTTAAGAAACAATTTGATGGTATTGCTCCTGGGCAATTTGTACAATTGGTACTTGCTGTGAACTGCACGTGCCTAATTTTTGACCAATATGTTGGACAAGCCAAGCAGTTAAATAAGGTCTGGAAAGAAGAGCTAGGTAAGCGTCGAAACTGAGAAACGTTTCGATATCCTCAAAATAGCTAAACAATTCTTCATCCGCACGCACCGGTTGAACAAGTCGCAGCATAATAATCGTTTCCAAAACTTGCTCATGACAGAGTAGATGTTCTTTTTGTGCTAAACGAACCATGATTCGTTTCAAAACCCGTTGAGTATCAACAAACCGGTACGCTTTTTCAGCCCAATCAATAATGGCAAAACCATCAAAAACGTTGGCTTTCTGCCAATGTTAAGCCCATATAACGCAATAATTGATAGCGGTACTCAAATGGATATCTGTTTGGCCACGTTCAAAATTTAAAATCACACTCGTCGATAAACCCGTTGCTTCGGCTAAGTCATTGGCAGACATGCCACGAATTTCACGTCATTCGCGAATCATGGCGCCTAAATGTTGAACCTCTGCAAAGACATCTTTCGACATGGTCCTCGACCCCTTTTTACGTTCTTAATTTCACTTTTTATTCAGCAATCACTTTTAATTCAGCTCGCTCTAGTAAGTACACTTGCAAATCAGCAATTGAAATCATTGGTAATTGCCATTTTTGGCTAACTGAACTAAATCAGCCTGACGAGCCCATATGACCATCTAGTAAAAGAATCTCGATGATTGTCGCTACCGGTGCTGTTCCAGCTAATTTGGCCAAATCAACACCCGCTTCGGTATTGACCATTACGCTCCAAGACACCTCCAGACTTGGCCACAAATGGGAATGTGTAACCTGATTCGCGAAAGTGCTAAACAACTAATGCGCTTAGTCAAAGAAAACGTGAAGCCAAAAAATTTGATTACCAAAGAAGCGCTTGATATGGCCATGGGTGGTTCAACAATACCGTGCTTCATGTTTTAGCAATTGCTCATGAAGCAGGAATTGACTATAACCAAGAAAATATCAATAAAATTGCTAAAAAAGTCCCTTATCTAGCCAAAATTGCGCCATCATCCAACTGGTCGATGGAAGATGTTCATCAAGCAAGTGGTATCCCAGCAATCATGAACGAACTTGTCCGCATGGGAATATCTTACATCCTGATCGCATGACCCTTACTAGGAAAACTATTCGAGAAAACGTGACTGGCCACGAAATTTTAAATGATGAAATTATCAGGCGCTTTGATATAAATCCTTATTCTAAAGAAGGTGGTATCTCCATTCTTTCTACGGGAACCTTGCACCAGATGGCGCGGCCATCAAAGCTGGTAGAGTCGATGCCAGTATCAAACAGTTTACGGGAGAAGCCATTGTGTTCGACTCGGAAAGGACGCTGTCAAGGCCATTGATGCCGGTCAGATTCCTGCCGGTCGCGTAGTCGTTATCCGTTATGAAGGACCTAAGAAAGGACCCGGCATGCCCGAAATGCTTGGACCAACATCTGCTCTAACTAGGATGGGACTAGGAAAAGAAGTTGCCCTGATTATTGATGGCCGTTTTTCCGGAGCAACCCGTGGTATCTCAGTTGGACATGTCAGTCCAGAGGCAGCAGATCAAGGACCAATCGCTTTAATTCATGATGGCGATCAAATTACAATTGATTTAGTTGACCGATCAATCCACTTACATGTTAGCGACGCGGAATTAGCAGAGCGAAAAACGCAATTAAAGCCTTTTAAGCTAAAAATCAAGCATGGTTGGATTGCTCGCTACCAAAGTCTCGTGACTTCAGCAAATACCGGTGCTGTTCTTAAAGGGAGCTGATGAACTTTTCGGTTAAAGAAATGAGGTACCTTTCATGAGAACTGCAACAGAAAACCTTAAAAACAGAATGGTCCAGGTCCAGGCTCTTTCAGAAGTAATTGATCCTGAATTGAAATGTGATATCATCAATCTTGCCTTAGTTTACGGATTATCGATGGATGATCATCATTGCGTAACTGTTCGATTAACATTAACTACAATGGGCTGTCCCTTAACAGAGGTTTTAGAAACCATGATTGAACGTGCCTTAATGATTCTCGTTGAGGTCGAAAAAGAAGTCGTCGTCGAACTCGTCTGGAGTCCCGCCTGGAATTAAAACATGATGAGCGACTATTCCAAACTTGTTTTAGGAGTCTATTAACAAAAAAGATTAGTTTCGCAAGCGATGACTGTTTTGATTATTCTGGCCGTATTGTCTACTAATTCAAAAACAATTCTTGCCGTTAGTGCACTTGCTTTAATTCCAATTATCATGTTGTATAATTTATTAGGCTATCTATTTGTTTTTTTGTTTGCCAGACTATTACAAATTGACAGTGCCCAACAGAAGGCAATTACGTTTGAAATTGGTATGCAAGATTCGGCCCTTGCGTCTACATTAGCAATTTCATTTTTCGAACCTGCTTCCGCCATTTCAGCTGTCATTTTCTCTGTTTGGCACAATATCTCTTGATCAGTTTTAGCCTCCATTTGGAAGCACTATTAAGAGCTCTTCCGTTCATGGCAATACAAAAAGTCGGCATTTTAGCCGACTTTTTATGATTAAAAATCAAACTCATTGGATAGAAAAAGGCCCGTTGCTTAAGCAACGGGCCTTTTTTACTATTAATATTTTATTTTAGTAAGTGCTGCTTTGCTTTACGAAATATCCATACGACCAGACTTAGTCCTGAATAAATCGAAACGAAGATGATAAAGTTCAAGAAGAGATTATCCTGAATAGCGGGATAAATCTTTTCAACTTGGTCAATACCAATAAAACTACCTAAAATAATGAAAATACTGCTAATGGAGAAGCCTCTTTTTCGGCGTTCGGGTCTCGACTTCGCTTGCATACTCATTGACCTCTCAAGTAAGTTATTAGTCATTAAACCTGAAAGAGCTTCGGACTGATTTTCTTCAAGATTTCTAAGATAATTGTCGGCACAACAGTTAAGAGAACAATCATCAACCAATGGCTAGCTGATAAGCTAACCAAGCCGAAGAGTCCTTGAACACCCGGAATTACCGAAACGGCAATGGTAATCAATGTTGCTAAGATGGCCATGTTCACCAACGATGGGTTGGCACCGTAGCGAATTGAAAAGAGCGACTTTTCAGAACGGATATTGAAAACGTGAATAATCGACGTTAATGACAAGACCACGAAGGCCATTGTCTGACCAACTTCTTCTGAAGTAGCGATACCACCCATGGCCACATTTTGACCAAACCAAATGGCACCTAAGGTCACCAGGGCAAAGAGCGATGCGTTTAAGGCAATCTGTCGGCCAAGTCCCTGGCTAAACAATGATGCATTTTTAGGCATCGGCGCCTTATCCATCACATTTGTTAACATCGGTTCACGACTCAAAGCGAATCCTGGCAAACCATCGGCTACAAGGTTAATAAAAAGTAGATGGATTGGGAGTAACGGTGAACCCCAGCCTAAAATCATGGCAATCATGATAGCAATTAATTCCGAGATGTTAGCGGACAAAAGGAAATTAATGGTCTTACGAACCTTAACATAAACGCCTCGTCCTTCTTCGATAGCACTAATAATCGTCGCAAAGTTATCATCTGTCAAAACGATATCGGAAGCACCACGAGCAACGTCAGTTCCGGTTTGGCCCATAGAAATACCAACATTGGCTGCCTTCAAGGCCGGTGCATCATTGACACCATCACCCGTCATGGCAATCGTAGCATCTTGTCGCTGCCATGACTTGATAATTCTGATTTTGTCCGTTGGTGTTACACGAGCATAAACACTATAATCTTTAACATTCTTATCCAATTCAGCATCGGATAATTGGGCCAATTCGGCACCGGTTAATGTTTTGTCGCCTGGTTGTAAAATGCCGATTTCACGGGCGATTGCACTCGCCGTTTCAACGTGGTCACCGGTAATCATCACCGTCTTAACCCCGGCTTGTCTTGCCTGAGCAACGGCCGCTGCTGATTCCGGACGTGGTGGATCAATAATACCAACCAAACCGACCAGTTCTAAATTGCTTTCATAAAATTTCTGAGTTGGTTCTTCCGGCATTTGATCAAAGACGTGCTTTGTAATAGTCAAAACACGCAGTGCCTGACGACCGAACTTTTGGTTAATCTTTTCGGCTTCAGCAACACCACCGTTTGCCAGCATTGGGGCCAACACATCAAAGGCTCCCTTAGTGATGGCAATGTAACCACCATCTGGTCGTTGATGAACGGTTGTCATCCGCTTTTTTGTTGAATTAAATGGTACCTGATCAACTACAGGATATTCAGCCAATAATTCTTCTCGACTCTTAATAGGATCAATGGCCCGTACCAAAGCAACTTCCGTTGGCAAACCATCAAAACGTGTTTCACCATCTTCATCTTCCGATACTGCAACGTTCGTTGACATTGCTGCCAATGACAAAACTTCCTCGGCTTCAGCTGTGATACCATCCGCTGTGGCTGATAACTGATTTTGACTCGCTTGCCAGACTTGACGAACTGTCATCTTATTTTGCGTCAAAGTTCCAGTCTTATCCGAAGCGATGACATTCGTTGTTCCCAGCGTTTCAACCGCTGGTAATCGACGAATAATAGCGTGCTTCTTGGCGATTCGCTGAACGCCAAGAGCTAGAGTCATGGTCACGATCACTGGCAGCGTTTCTGGCACAATGGCAACGGCTAAGGAGATGGCTGTTAAGAAGATGTACTTCAGATCCATTCCTTGGGCAATTCCTAACGTCAAAACGACAATAGCAGAGATAATGGCCAAATAAGAAATATTACGACCTAATTGAGCTAAACGACGTTGTAATGGTGTCAAAGGCGTGCTATTTTCATTGTTCAACAGGCTGGCAATCTTACCCATTTCGGTTGCCATTCCCACAGCCGTGACGATGGCAAGGCCATGACCATTAACAACAGTCGTACCACGATAAACCATCGTTACTCGTTCACCGAGGTCGACGTCCTTGTCTCCCTCAAAAGTAGCCTCCGCATCTTTTTCAACGGGTAAACTTTCGCCAGTTAATGCAGACTCTTCTGTCTGCAATTCAACAGCTTCAATTAAACGCGCATCAGCGGCGATGGATCGTCCGTTTTCTAAGAGCAAAATATCACCGACGACAACGTCATCCGAATCAATTAATTCCGGCTGACCGTCACGCAGAACCTTAACCTGGCTCTTATTCAAATCCTTCAAGGCGGCTAAAGAGTTCTCCGCCTTTCCTTCTTGGAAAATGGACAATGCTGAGTTGATGACCACAATCCCGATCACCAAGAGACTTTCGAAGTAATTATTACTTCCTTCCAAATAAGTGGCGACAAAGGAAATCCCGGCAGCAATCAGCAAAATGATAGTTGCCACATCCTTTAAACTAAGCAAAATTTTCTTAGCTAAAGACGTCTTTTTTTCAGCAACGAAAACGTTTTTTCCGTGTTCTTGTCGGCTTTTCTCGACCTGATTTTCCGAAAGCCCTTGGTTCGGTTTTGTCCCAAGAGTCTGGAGTGTTGCTTGAACTCCTTTTTGGAATGCTTGCATGAGTATTCCTTTCAATGGTTCATGAGAAGGTATCACACCAGAGATGGTCTCCTGGCCACGGCACGTCTTCTCTTGCGTGACCGTGTTGGCAGTTGCATACTACTCAAAGTTCGGCGCCGACAATAAAGTGGTGTAAGTCCCCGAATTTTGAAATCGTGTCTCTTCATAGATAAAAAGCGAACATTTTCGGCTAATCATTTGCGATTAACATGTAGGTTTTTAGCTAATTGGAATACTGGCACAATTAACTGTCAAAATTAATATTCAGATATGTATGAAAGTACGACGCCATTAGAGTGAATAAAAGTATTCTTAAACTAATAAGTATGACTAATTTTATTTTAGCATACTTATAACGATTTTTGTAAGTTTTAAAGAATAAAATAATTTTTTCTAATAAAAAAAACACTATTAAATCAGCGATTATATACTTTAAATTAGAATAATATTTATTAAAAAACGCCTATACCAATTTTGGAAGGTGTTTATCTGTCAAGTATTCCGTCTCCCTTTAAGGGATAGACCATCAATCATTCACGAAGACAAATTTCTTTTGCGTTTTCACTTCTTCAAAGCCAAGATAACGATAAAAAGCATGGGCATCTTGACGATTTGCACCAGAATTAAGCCTGATGATTCGAATTTTTCGGCTTTTGCCCGCCGCCTCTAACCACTCAATTAAAGCCGTGCCAATTCCCTGCCCCTGCGCTGACTGGTTGACCGCCAATGCCAAAATATTCAACGCAGGATCAGCATAAATTTCCTGGTAAACTTCGGCATGAAGATAGCCTAAAACCTTGTGCTGTGGGTTTTCGGCAACGGCCAGCAGATGGTGGCGTTGATCTTCCAGCAATTGCAATAACTGATTTTTCGCCTTCTCAATTGGATAATCGTACCCCAACTCATTTGTATTGAGCATGTGAAGGGCAGCCAAGTCAAGCAGCGTAGCCTCACGAATAAAAAATTTTTCAGACATTTTTCACCGACGTCCTTCCTGAAGGTACTTAGCTTCGACAATTGTGTGCGCTTTTTGCCACCAATTCTGGTGATTTTGGTACCAGGCAATGGTTTCTTCTAAACCAGCATCAAAATCACTAAAGGCCGGGTGCCAGTCAAGGGCTGCCATCGTGCTACTAGCATCCAAGGCATAACGCTGATCATGGCCGGGACGATCAGCAACATGCGAAATATTCGACGAATTCTGACCCAACTGGTGCAAGATTTTTTGCACAACTGTTAAATTACTCAACTGACAGTTAGCCGAAAACAGATATGTTTGGCCACTTTGTCCCCTTTCCAAAATAGCTAACAGACCTCGAACGTGATCCGTCACGTGCAACCAATCACGCACCTGCTTCCCAGAACCAAATATTTGGGGTTTTTCACCACTCATGACAGTAGCAATTGTCCGTGGAATTAGCTTTTCAACATATTGATAAGGGCCATAATTATTCGACGAGTTTGAAATTGTGGCTTGAATACCAAAAGACCGGACCCACGCCCGAACCAAGTGGTCAGAGCTTGCCTTTGTTGCCGAATATGGTGACGAAGGTTGATAACGAGACTCTTCTTGAAAAGTCGCCGTTGAATCAATCGGTAAATCACCAAAAACTTCATCAGTGGAAACGTGGTGGTAAAAGACACGGTATTTACGAACTGCTTCCAGCAACGTATAGGTACCGATAATATTTGTATCCAAAAATGGCCTTGGATTGGCTAATGAATTGTCATTATGGCTTTCCGCCGCAAAGTTCATCACGACATCGACAGTCTGAACCAGCTGATCAACCAGTGGCGCGTCACAAATATCGCCAACTACTACATGCAGTCGTTTAGTTGATAAATCAGTTATATTGTCTAAGTTTCCGGAGTAAGTTAACTTATCTAAAACTGTGATTTCGACTTTTTGATCGTGCTCCAGCAGATAACGAACGAAGTTAGCGCCAATGAAGCCAGCACCTCCCGTTACGAGTATTTTTTGATAGCGCATGGCCTTCTCTCCTTTGCTGATTTTAAAAAATATTATAACAAAAGGTCCTCCTCAGCAAGCACTGAATTGGCCCCTTCTCAATATTCTTACATTTTCAATAGAAGCGATGCCCGAATCTTTTTCGATTCGGCTTGTGCCGTTCGAACATAGATGGTATCTCCCGGTCGCAAAATCAAATCTCCAGCTGGCAGTAAGCTTTGGTTTCCCCGCTTCACCATCGTAATTAAGCTTTGACTGAGCCAGTCAATATTGCGAATTTCACGGTCATCTAAGACTGTGCCGGCCAAAACTGGCACTTCCAAAGTAATCAGCTGTTGGCCACCATCTTCTTCCTGATTTTGCAAAAGACGGTTCAGCAAGGACTCATAGATTGGTGCACCGTTGCACAAGTCGACCACTAGGTAAGCAACTAAGCTGACAACGGCCAACGGCAAAACATGGGTTACGGAACCGACCATCTCAATAATCAGGATGATGGCAGTAAAAGGCGCTTTCCCGATAGCCGCAAAATAAGCAGCCATGCCAATAACCACGAAATCAATGAGATAAGACGCAGACAGCCAACCCAAAATGACAAAAACCTGACCAATGATAGCACCATTTAAGGCACCAAGCGTCAAAATTGGTAAAAAGATGCCCCCAGGAAGACCCGATCCGTAACTAATCATCGAGAAGATAAAGCGAACTAGCACCATGGCCAATAAAATTTTGATACCTGGAACATGGTGACCAAGTGCCAGGACCAAATTATTGCCCCCACCAAGGCCATTTGACCAAACAAGCCCTAAAGGAATAACCAGCATCAGTGGCACCAGGCCGTTCAGATATTTTGGTAGGTGTGTCCATTGATAAATCTTCTGGCTGGCCAAGAGCGTTTTTTGGTATAGAAAGCCCAGCAAACCAAGAATGAGCCCCAAAATCAAGAGCAGGCCGTAAAGGTGGACTGGAATGAGTGGTAATTGTCCAACCGCCAAAACCGGCGTCTGGCCGAAAACAATTGTGGAAATCGCATCGGCAATCACAGAACCGGCCAATGCCCCCAGCCAGATAACCGGCGAAAAACTATGGTAGATTTCTTCCAAGACGAACATCACACCAGCTAACGGTGCATTAAAGGCGGCAGCCAAACCCGAAGCCGCTCCTGCCGCAATCAGTGACTTTTTTTGACTATGATCAACCTTGATGGTTTCAGCAACTCCTTGCCCGACGGCAGCACCAAGTTGAATCGAGGGTCCTTCTCGTCCCAACATCAAGCCGGAACCAATAGCTAAGATACCGGCAACAAATTTCCGCCACAAAATCGAAAAATAATTTAAATGCAGTTGATCCATCAACTGCCCTTCAACCTGTGGAATCCCAGAACCCGCGATATTGGGTTCCTTTTTCACTAACATCGCGACAATCAGGCCGATTACTAAATTAATAAGAACAACGAGGACAAGCATTAACCAGTGGCCGCTTTTAATGTGCGTATACATATCACGCCACCACGAAAGCGAGTGTTCAATGCTCATTCGAAAAACGGACACCACAATCCCGGTCAAAACACCAACCAGAGCCCCATTGATAATCACCATTAATCGATTTGTATTGAAATGAAAGGTATTTTTTTGCATATTTTTAGTTTACACCTTTTTATTCTAAAATCGTAACGAAAAACAAAAATAGTTCAAAAAGATTGATAACTTTTTGAACTATTTAACAAGAAATTAGATTGTTCGCCGATTTTAATGGCGCGTTTGACCATCGCCAAAAACTTCATACTTAATGGTCGTCAACGCTGGCAAGCCCATTGGCCCACGAGCGTGCAACTTTTGCGTGGAGATCCCAATTTCGGCACCAAAGCCAAATTCAAAGCCGTCCGTAAAGCGGCTCGAAACATTTTGGTACACCACCGCTGCATCCACTCGGTTCATAAAATCAGCGACATGCTGTGGATTTTTCCCAAGCATAGTCTCGGAATGGTGAGTCGTATGCGCATTAATCCAATCAATGGCAGCATCGCTATCGGTCACCACCTTAATCGCCATGATTAAGTCATTGTATTCCGTATCCCAATCAATTGGTGTTGCTAATGAGAGACGGCCATCAATAGCCACAGCCTGGTCGTCGCCGCGTAGTTCAACCCCGGCTTCAATTAAGGCCGAAGCCACCTTCGGCAAGAATTCAGCAGCAATTTTTTCATGAATCAGTAGCTTTTCGGCGGCGTTGCAGACAGCGGGCTTTTGCGTTTTTGTATTGACAATCACTTCGATTGCCTGATCCTGGTCGGCATCTTCATCCACAAAGATGTGCGTGTTGCCTGCCCCAGTTTCAATCACTGGTACGGTAGCATTCGTCACCACAAAGTCAATAAAGCTACCAGAACCACGAGGAATTAAGACGTCCACGTATTGACGCAGATGAAGCAATTCGTTAACGGAATCATGTGTGGTATCGGTGATCAATTGAATAATATTGGGATTCAATTGGTGATCTGTCAGTACGGAACGGAGCACCTGCGCCAAGGCAATATTGGAATGGATTGCTTCTTTACCACCACGTAAAATCACGGCGTTACCTGATTTGAACGTCAAGGCAGCGGCGTCCACTGTCACATTTGGCCGGGCCTCATAGACCATCGCTACCACTCCAAGTGGAACAGTTTTCTTGATAATTTTGAATCCAGATGGGTGTTCCCAGTTTTCATATGGGCCAGCCAATGAATCGTCAAGATCCGCCACGGCAGCCAAGGAAGTAGCGATGCCCTCAATCGTCCCATCATCAAGCGTTAGGCGATTGCGCATTGGGCCAGAAAGCGCTGTTGCACTGGCTAAATCCGTTTGGTTTGCGGCCATAATAGCTGGCTTTTGTTCCCGCAAGGCTTCAGCCATCGACAATAAAATTTGGTTGCGGTCTTGTATTGATAATTGCGCAACAACTTGTGCTGCTTCTTTAGCCTGTTGGCCAATTTTTTCAACTGTTGTCATCGTCTATTCCTCAAAAAGTGTCCCAATTTCTTCTCCCGCAATCACTGCAAGGATATTGGCCGGGTCATTTCCATTCACCAAGGACATTTTTTGACCATATTTCATCGTTAAATCAGCGGCCGCTAACTTAGTGCTCATGCCGCCAGTGCCCAAACCGGACGTTGAACCCGTTGCACTAAGCCAAATTGTTTCCGTAATCTCTTCCACTCGGTGAATCGGCTGGGCATTTTGATCAATATTTGGGTTAGACGTATAAAGTGCATCAACATCACTCAAAATAATTAAGCCATCGGCTTGAATTTGCTTCGCAACTAATGCGGCTAAGCGGTCGTTATCACCAAACGAGTGTTGGTGATCCAACTCGTCAACGGCAATCACATCGTTTTCGTTAATAATCGGAATCACACCCTGGTCAAAAAGTGTCTCAATAGCATTTGTAGTATTTTCTAGCATGACTGGGTTATTAAAGACATCATAAGTCAAAAGAACCTGCCCAACCTGCTGCTGATAGAAGGCAAAGCTTTGGTGGTACAAAGACATTAAATACCCTTGCCCAATGGCAGCGAGCGCCTGTTGCTTTGGAATTTCCTTTGGCCGCTGGTGCAAATTCATCTGGTTCAAAGCGACTCCCATGGCACCTGAAGTCACCAATAGCACCTGGTGACCTTCCTTTTGCAAGGTCGATAGTGTTTGAGCTAAACGGTTCACAACCGGGTATTTGATTTGCCCATCCAGGTCCACAATGGTACTTGTTCCAACTTTTACAACAATTTTCTGCCAGTCTGCCATGCACTTTTTCCTTCATTGAGTTTATTCTATTATAGCAAGAAAACAGGATAGTAGCGCGATAAAAAGAAGCTACGATTGTTTTTAAATGAATAACGAGGAACACTGCTTGCTTCGACAGGAATTATTTTTTTAGTAATCAATATAAACTAAATCAAATTCTAAGCAAGTAATTTGAAAGCAACAAAAAAGCAAAGTTAACTTTGCTTTTTTTCTACGCATAATTTAGTTTCAATCAATTCAAAAACAGCATCCTCAACACAGCTAAATTCGCCAAAAATGCTCAAGCCCTTATGAAAGCCTATTTTCTGTTCTAGGTGGCTAGTCGGTTTTCAAAAAGTGAACCCAGCTGATTTTCATTAATTGACCAAACGGGCAGGAATACCCACAACCGTCTGACCAGCAAGAATGTCTTGCAAAACAACGGCATTAGCACCGACTTTGCTATCCTGACCAATATGGATGTTCCCAATTACCTTGGCACCAGCACCGATTAAGACTCGATCGCCAATGGTTGGATGACGCCGCACGCCATCCTTCACAGCGCAACGAGCGCCTAATGTGACACCCTGATAAATCGTCACGTCGTCACCAATCACGGTTTCTTCACCAATCACAACGTTGACACCGTGGTCAATCACCAAGTTTTTACCAATTGTTGCGCCGGGATGAATATCAATCCCGGTCTTTCTCTTACTATGGGTCGCAAGCAGCTGAGCCAAAAATGGGTGGCCATGCGTCCAGAGGTAATGGCTTTTGCGATAAGCCCTGACCGCCTTATAACCAGTATGGAAAAACAAAACTTGGTAGCGGTGCTGTAAAGCAGGATCACGTCGAATAAAATCATCAGCAGTGTCAAACATGAGTTCTCCTTATTGATAAAAACCCTGGCGTATTCGGTCACCAGGTCAGCAATTCATCGCGCTTCCCGAATATTTACTGACGAATATACCCCCCTTTGCCTAACAAGGCATACAATCTTTGTCAGGAAAACTGCCAAATTTAAATTGGTACAGTTATAACAAGCGGTATGATAAGACCTGTAATAAATAGCAGGGAAACAGTACTTGGAGGAATTCGAATGGATAGTGGAAGTATTGCTTGGGTCCTGACATCAGCCGTTTTGGTTTGGATCATGACCCCAGGATTGGGATTGTTTTACGCAGGATTAGGCGACAAGAAAAACTTGTTGCATACAGTTGGTATATCAGTATTGCTGATTGGTCTAGCCACAGTCATCTGGGCACTGTTAGGTTATAGCTTATCCTTTGGTGGATCTGGTTCCTTTATTGGAAACCTACATTACTTGGGACTCAACCACGTCTCCCTTTCAGGGTCTACACGTGGCTTAAACATTCCAGATGGCGCCTTTGCCATCTTCCAAGGAATGTTCCCAATTATCACCATTACCATCATCACTGGTTCAGTGGTTGGTCGGATGCGTTTGAAGTCAATG
Source organism: Fructobacillus cardui (assembly GCF_963580785.1). Lineage (NCBI taxonomy): Bacteria > Bacillati > Bacillota > Bacilli > Lactobacillales > Lactobacillaceae > Fructobacillus > Fructobacillus cardui. The sequence goes on from NZ_CAUZLS010000008.1 coordinate 18,009, forward strand.
TTAACTTTCCTAACATTATGGTTGATTTTCATTTACGCTCCCCTTGCCCACATGGTTTGGGATAACGGCTTCTTAGCTAAGTTAGGTGCCATCGATTTCGCTGGTGGTACTGTTGTTCACATTTCATCTGGTGTCACAGGTTTGGTATTGGCTTTGATTCTGGGTCCACGCAACGATCAAAAGCCACACCAAACAAATCCAATTTATGTCTTGGTTGGTGGTTTCTTACTCTGGGTTGGTTGGTTCGGCTTCAACTCTGGTTCAGCTTTAGCTGCTAACAACCAAGCCATCGTGGCTTTGATTAACTCATGGGTTGCCTCATCAGCAGCTGTTCTTTCATGGGGAGTAATTGCTTACCAGATTCAAAAAAAGGTCACACTCGATGGACTGGTAACGGGTGCCTTAGCTGGTTTGGTCGCAATCACGCCTGCAGCTGGTTACGTTCAACCATGGGCAGCCATTGTGATGGGCTTGATTGCCGGGGTCCTTGGTTTTGTTAGCATCACAACAATTAAGAACTTCTTCGGTTACGATGATACCCTGGATGCCTTTGGTATTCACGGAATTGGTGGTACCGTTGGTGCTCTTCTGACCGGTGTCTTCGCTGATAAAAACTTACCTGGTAGTGCCGCTGGTTTAATTTCAGGCCACTGGGACTTGCTAGGTCATCAAGCAATCGCCATTTTGGTGACGCTTGCTTTGGTCATTATTGGGACACTGGTTTTGGCAGGCGTTACTCGAGTCATTGCTGGTCCATTACGCGTAAGCGATGCTGATGAAAGCGCTGGTTACGATAAATTGATTCACCTACTCGTTATCAAAGACTAAGTCAATTAAATCAATGCACAATAAAAGGGCTGTCATCAATGACAGCCCTTTTATTTTTGCCTAAAGTTAATTTGTTTGGTCAAGCAGATAGTCCAACAACAAGAACATTATTTCCTGATTTTTGCTTGGAACACCGTGAGCTAAAATATCAGCACCCGTTTGGTGCAAAGTATTTTTAGGATCATTGGCGTACTCGCAATCATTAGCAACCATTTCACGGACATTGTCCGCCTCCGGTTCAAAATGAAACTGCAAGCCTAAGACGTTTTCGAACACAAAGCCCTGATTTTTGACTAAATCAGTACTGAATAACATCTCCGCCTGCTCAGGTACAGTAAACATCTGTTCATGCCAATGCAGTGCTTCTACTTTTTCTGGTAAGCCAGGAATACGGTTACTAAGTCGTTTAACCGGTGCCCAACCAACTTCCTTATAGGGAAGCATCGAGAACTTCGCCCCCAAGCACCTTGGCAATTTGCTGAGCGCCAAAGCATGCCCCAAAAATCGGTTTATGCTGAACCATTAATTGTGCAATTAGCGACCGCTCTTCAGCAATCCAAGGCAAGTCATCATTAGGACTCATTGGTCCACCCAAAATAACTAAGAAATCAACATCCTCCGCCTTTGGCAAGACATCTTGAAAATGAGCTGGGTGGTGAACGGTCATCTCATGACTGTTTTTTTGCGACCAACGAGCAATGCTCCCTGGCCCTTCGTTTGGTGTATGTTGCAAAACATGAATGCGCATCAAAAAAGCCTCCTTTTTTCGACGGCAATTTGATACGGGTTTCGCCTGCATATGCCCTTAATACGATTATTCTAACACAAAAAAATCCTGACGGTTTAAGTCAGGACTAATTTTTCAACGAATATTTAGAAGAACAAGTGAATCAAAACAACAGCGAGCAAAACTTGAACAGCGCCGACCAAGAAACCAAAACTGAGGAACTTGACGCCACTCTTTTTAATAACTGACCACTTCAAGTTCAAGCCAATGGCCGCCAAGTTGACCACGCCAAAGAAAGTTGACACCGTGTGACTAAACTGGTGAATTGGAGCTGGCAAAGCCATGATTGAGTTCACTATCAGTAAGATGGCAAAGACGATGATGTACCAAGGTAGAATCGTAATTTTAGCACTTTCGTCCTCTTCGACCGCCTCTTTTGCATTTTGCCGCTTAGCGATGTAAGCAAACAAAACAACTACAAAGACCAACATAATGACCCTCAACAGCTTAAACAGCGTTGCAAAGGTCACAACGTTTGAGTTAATCAAGGAAGCTGTTCCAACAACCTGACCAACGGACTGAACAGTGCCACCAACTAGGGCCCCGCGCAATAAATCGTTATTGCCAAATAAGAAGTGTGACAAACTTGGCAATGTCAGCAAAAGCAGCATACCCGTCAAGGAAACGGTTGCGACCGCCGTTCGGCGATCATCATCCTTGGCCTTAATAACTGGTGCCACGGCCGCAATAGCACTTGAACCACAGACGGCATTTCCAGCGCCCATCAACATCGTACTGTTGTCGTCAACCTTAAACAGGTACTTCCCCAGCAAGAAGACAATCCCAATCACCAAGACCATATTAATAATGATAAAGAAAATACCATTCAATCCTAATTTGGAAAGCGTTTTAAAGGTCAAAGTCGACCCCAGCAGAGCAATCCCAATCTCAATTGGATATTTTTCTGACCACTTAACCCCAGCACCATACTGGTCACCAGCAAAAATAGTATTTCCCAACAAAATCCCAATAATCATGGCCAAACTTTCGGCTCCCAATTGCGGTAAATATTTACTCAAAAATTGGGCGAAAAGCGAAACCACAACTGCTAGGACAATCCCAACAACATGCTTCTTCTCGATTCTCATCAGACAACCATTCCTTCTTTCGTTAGCGTTTTAACAAAAAATATTACTTCCCCATTAAACACCTAACCAGGGGGGCTTGGTCAAGCTTATCAAGATTAAAATTTGATAACAAATGTCGATTTTTAATCATTTTTAAAATTGATACAACACACCACGCCCTCGTTTAAAATAAAACAAAAATTAAGGGGTTGTCTTTTAACCACCGTGTTATCATAATTAAAGTTAATTATAGTATAGAAAGTTGGATTGTAGCATGACCGATGAATATTTGATTTTTGACCTTGATGACACCCTTTTGGATTTTACCGGAGGCGAAGTCGCCGCCATTCGTCAGCTTTTTTCAAATGAATTAGGCTTAACAGGCACTGATTTAGACCATGCACTAAAAACTTATCAAGAGATTAACCACCATCTCTGGCAACAATACGAATTCAAAGAAATTGCTCGCCAACAAATTTTTGAAGAGCGTTTCAAAAAGACCCTCGGAGCTCTTGGAATCGACTATGATGCCGACCGACTTGAGCAAGAATACGCTACATTGCGTGACCATAATTATCGGATGGTGCCCTATGCCACTGAAATTTTGCAGCACCTACAAAATCAATATACGATTATTGCCGGTACGAATGCCCAAGACGCTACTCAACGCCTTCGCCTCAGGGAAACTGGCTTAGACCAGTACTTTGACCAAATTTTCACTTCTGAAATGATTGGTGCTTCTAAACCCGACGCCGCCTTCTTCGACCGCATTTTCCAAGACAACCCGCAAATGACCAAGGAAAATACAGTAATGATTGGGGATGGCTTAACTTCTGATATCCTGGGTGGCCAAAACTATCAACTCGACACGATTTGGATTAATCCCAATCACAAAGAAAGCCCGTCAGAAATCAAACCAACTCAAGTAGTTGAAGATTTGCCAACTTTGGAAGCACTCTTGCAATAATGAAAGCTGCGCTTCTATCATCATCAGCTCAAAAAAGTCAGACCTTTGCGGGTCTGACTTTTTTATTTTTGGTACTTACCGATTTTTTGATCAATCGTTAAAATTTCACCATCGGGCTGATAGGCAACCTTGATATAGGCTGAAACCTTCTTGGCACCCGCCCGAACAGCCACACGCTGACACTCTTTCACGATGTCCATCAACTGGTTGTAATCATCGCCTTCAATCGTTGTTTCAAAGGGACCAACTTCATAACGTAAACCAGTACTTTGAATATACGCAATTACCTCATCGACCATCCGGCACAACTCATGGTCATTTTCGGCTGCTGGTAAGACCTGAATCGCTACACTTGCACTCATTTATTTTCTCCTTTTACTACAGTCGCAAAATCAATCGTTTCATCTGCTAAATTTTGTAAATCAGTCCACTCTTCCTTTGACTGATGGTCATAGACACCAATCACAAGAAAACCCGCTCTCTTTGCAGTTGAAGCCGCATACAGTGCGTCCTCGTAGACTGCAATCTTGTTCGGTTGCTGGCCAAAATATTGTGCAGCAGCCTGGTAAATTGTGGGTTGCGTTTTATCCTGCCCAACATCTTCACAGGAAAAAACAAAGTCAAAAAACGGCAGTAATTTCAGACGGCGAAGACAGTCTTTGGCTAACGCCGAGCTACTAGCGGTTGCCAGAACAATTTTGCGACCATTTTTGTGCATGCCTTGTAAGTACGCATATACCCCCACCTTAAGCGGAACATCATTTCGATAGTGTTGGTCCATCAAAACTCGCATTTCCTGCGCCAAACTTTCAGCAGTAACGGGTAAGACAAATAGTTCTTGTATAAAGACGGCCGAATTCGTCAAAGTCATGGTTTGAATCCGGTCATGCAAGTCTGCTGGTAGCTGATCAATGCCATGTCGGTGAAGCAATTCAGTTGCTAAATCCTCCCAAAAAGGCATGGAATCAACTAATGTGCCATCGAGGTCAAAAATCAAATATTCCTTACCGCTCATCGCTCACTCTCCCCTTACCAGACTTGTTCTAAATGCCGTTGTTATTTAGTCCAAGCTCGCGTGCATTCGTTTGAGCAGCCCCGTCTTCTGAAAAATTAAGGTCACTGCCAAGCCCATCCCAGCACCCACAATGGCAGCTGGTGTGTAATATGGCACAAAGTAATACCACTTGTGGACGTCCAAGCCATAGAAAATTTTCATCAATGGATAAGAAGTTAACGCCCCTAAAATACCTGTTCCAATCACTTCACCAAGGAAAACCAGGTAAAGGTTGTGGGTTTTACGATAAATCAAGCCACCAAGAATGGGGCCAAAAATAGCGCCCGTCACGGCTTGAATCGTCCGACCTGACATCATTCGCAAAATACCACAAATTAAGGCACTAGCCAAGCCATACCATGGCCCTACCAAAACAGCGGCTAAGACATCAACGAAGTGTTGGAAGGGTGCCATTGCCGGGAAATAGACAAAGCTATTTAAAACATAGGCCAAAGCAGCCAACAAGGCCGTTACTAGCATCTTCTTCGTTGATAATTTTTTCTGTGTCTTCATTTGAAAACGCTCCTTTTAAAATCAGTGGGGTAGCAAAAAAACAGCGCTCCTTTCCCACTTTTGCGGTTAAACCAGTCAGGCAGACCCTGTCTAGTAGAAAGTTCGGTCGAGACTAATTGGTCTCCTCTCACGCCGGAACACGGCTTCCCATCGCTGTTTTTTCAGAATCAAGGCGCTCCCCTTCATCCTGTCACGGTAAAATCACCGTGAATTATTCACTACCACTCCTTTCTCATTTAAAAGAAAAAATCGAGCACCCCAAAACGGAGCCCTCGATTACAAAAGTGATACGATTTCCTCCGCCGGCATTATCCGGTTCAGGTGTTCGGGTCAATGGTTTACCATCCTCTCAGTCTATTACACAAACTCCCCGATCGATTTTATTCAAAATAAGGGCCGCCCAATTTATTGGTGCGGCCAATTGTTGTTTACTGAAACAAACAATTTGGAACCACTAAAAAGGGTGACTGAACAATGAAGGTTATCAACATAATGGTAACCCTCATTACCCAACGAGAATGATTATACTCATTTTAGCGGAAAAAGACAACTATTCTGTCTGATATTTCAAAATTGTTTGCTTATTTACTAACTGCCACCACAACGTCTGCAAAATCATGGTTAAAGCTAGCTGTCCAGGTTCCTTCCGTTAGGTGTGGGGGCAATAGGAAGGTTCCTGAGGAAACTCGTTCCCCCACATGCAAGGTCTTTCCTTGCGCTGCCAATTTTTTAACTAGCCATTGCAACGATTTAAGTGGATTACCCAAAACTTCGGCTGAACTTCCCTCAGCCACCACTTCGCCATTATGGGCCAAATAGGCCTTCACATCCTCAAATTCAGCAACGGTCAAAGATGTACTTTCTCGTTCTGGTCCATAAACCACAAAACCGCCAACCGCTGCATCTGCCATGACTAAGTACTTGCTCAAAGATGGAAACCAGTCCGTAAACCGGGCATCAGGTACTTCCACACCAGCTGCTACAGTCGTTTTACGACGCAAATCTTCCAAAGAATCGGTAACTTGCAAGTCTTCCTTGGCCTTGAAGACCAATTCCACTTCTGCCAATGGGTCCAATAAATCGCTCTTCAACGAAAGATTGGCTGGTGACTGCACAAAATGGTTCTGCACCTGAGCCCCGTACAGTGGTTCGTTTGAATCGAACATATCTTGAGTTTCTTGGCTAGTCAAACTGACCTTGTAACCCCCAAGTGGCTGATTTTTCAATTCCATCAATTGGTCTTGCACTGCATAGGCAGTTTGATCATTGCTGACAACCTTCTCCCATTCAGTCATCTCAAGCGGTTGACGTTCTTGATAAGCATGATAGAGGGCCTGCGCCAATTTGTCCTCTTGCTTTGCTGGTACTACCTTCACCTTGGTCTTCAATTCAGTCATTGTCATATTTCATGCTCCTTTCAGTATACAAACAGCTCACGACGGTACGAAACTTCACGGTGCCCTCCTTTTCTAAAAAAATCAGCAGATAAAAAAGCGCCCTCAACCACGAAAAAATCGTTGTTAAGGGCGCTTACGCACGGTACCACCTTAATTTGTTGAACGGCAAAGTCCAACCTCAAACGTACGACCCGAAAAAGGCGATACGCCGGTTTGATAACGGTACCAACCGAGCGAGGCTTACTTCATTCAGCCCACTAGCTAAAGAATGATCGTCTTTAAGTTTGAAAACGACGCCCTTTCACCAAACAGGCGTTCTCTAATCATTTTCTCACTCAGACATTTCTTATTATCGCTTATTTTTTCTATCTGTTGATTCGTAGTCTACAACTTTATGATTGAATGTCAACCCTTTTATCATTTATTTTTAATTTAAATAAAAAAAACAAGGGTCTCCCCTCGGCTTCATTTGAAATCAAAAAATATTTTGAATGTTTTGATGACCAGCTGTTAAATCATAGATTTGATTAGCTGATTGTTCAGGATGAGCTAATACCACTGTGACAAAAGCAGCAACATCTGCTCGCGGAATTTGCAAATCTTCCTTTGGACCAGAAAAGTCGACATTCAATGAAACCTTTCCAGTACCAGCAGTGTCCAAAAGCAGCGCTGGGCGAACAATCGTATAATCCAAACCGGAATTTTGCAAATACAAATCAGCATAGTGCTTCATCATAAAGTAATGATAAATACCGGATGCAGACCACCGACTGCGGTCATCTGCTCCAGCAGCTGAAACCATCACATAGTGGGCAACACTAGCTTTTTTGGCTGCAATCATCGTTTTAATGGCGCCGTCCAAATCAACTTCTACCGTTCGTTCGATGCCACCCTTGCCTCCGGCACCTGCCGTGAAAACAATTTGACCAACTTGGTGGTCGATGAAAAATTGGGTCATCGCTTGTTCGTCGCTATCGAGGTCAAAATAAACTCCCTCAACACCGGCTAAATCAGCCACTGTTTGCAATTGGTCTTTATTCCGAAAGGCCGCTAAAACCTCCCGCTGATTTTTAGCTAAATCTTGAACCAAAATTTGACCAACTTTACCGTGTGCACCAATCACAAGTGTCTTTGTCATCAAAATCTCCCTTCACTTAATCCAAAATTGTCAAAATACTTTTCGTGTCCATGCGACCAGAACGAATTTGATTTAACAAACTATCTTCATCACGATAACCGAGCCCAACGCCCATTACAACCTGTTGGTCATCTGTTAACTTGAGCGGTGCCATTAAATCATTAGCAAATTTAACGAATTCATAGTCTGGCAAAGAATCAACACCTGCATCTTGGACCGACAGCACCAATGCTTCTGAAAAGGCACCCCAATCAACCAATGACCAATCAGGATAATCTTTAGGCAAAGTTAAGTAAACGATTGCCTGAGCATTATAGAGGTTGGCACCTGCCTTCCCCATCATTGTACCTCAATCATCACCAATTTGTTCCTTGGTACCAGCAAACCAACCCACGATATTGGCCTTGGCGCAATCGTCCCACTCTGGAATTGGCTGATATGGCAAGACTGATTGACTCGGTGCTTGGTTCAAAACGGATTGTAAGTGTTGTGCTCGAATAGCTGCCAAGGTATTGCCAGTGGCAATCACCACTCGGACTGGTTGCGAGTTCACAAAAGACGGTACTTTCTGTACCGTTTCAACAATCTCCTGTAGCGCTTTCGTGGAAACTTCTCAATCTTGAAACCACCGAATGGAACTCCGACCATTCACAACAGTTTGAAAATTCATTTGGTAGGGACTCCAATTTCTTTAAATATTTGTTAGGAACATTATCTCTATTTGTTGATAATAATTCAACTTTCTCTTTGATTGGTATAGTTAATAATCATATGTGCTATTTTTAAAAATACAACAAATGGCATAAAGAAATCAGAACTGATTTTTAAAATTATTTGAAAGAAGAGCGCACAATTTCCTTTTTATAAGCAGATAAACTTTTATCAAATTCATAAATAATTGGTTCGCCGTTTGGAATTTCGACCTTAGTTACCTGTTCCGGTGTCAAACCCTCGATGAGCTTGGTCAAAGCTCTGACGGACGTTCCATGAGCAACAATCAAAACATCTTCTCCCGCACGCAACCGTGGCACAATCTCATCTTCAAAAAGTGGTCGAACTCGGACTTCAGTACTTTGAATATTCTCACTGAGTGGCAAAAGGCCATAAGGCACCCGTGCATAACGGCGATCAAAAGCTGGATAAGTTCGGCCATCAATGGTAACTGTTGGATCATATGCCGGCTGTTTTGGTGGCAAGACAGAATAAGACCGTCGCCAGATTTGGACCTGCTCTTTACCATACTTGGCACGCATAGCATCCTTATCCTCACCCTGCAATATGCCATAATGGCGTTCATTTAACCGCCAAGACTTCGTTAGCGGAATATATGATTGACCTAATTCATCTAAGATGCGATTAATGGTCATGATCGTCCGACTAAGAACTGAGCTATAGGCCCGGGAAAAATGAATCTCCTGTTTTAAAAGCGCCTGCCCGGCATCCTGTGCTTGTTTTTTGCCAGTTGCAGACAAATAAGTATCGATCCAACCATTAAAGCGGTTAGACTGGTTCCATTCACTTTGACCGTGACGTAGTAAAACAAGTTTTGGCATAATCAAGCTCCTTTGCGCTCTATTTTACACCGATTCTCTTTAAGCAGGCAATGCCTTCTATAAACAAAATAAAAAGCCTTCAAAAGAAGACTTTTATAATAAGTCAGCTTATACGTTTACCATTCAACACCGTATTCTTCAAAGAATTCTGGAAGTGTTTTCAAGTTTTGACCATCGTATGAATCTAAAAATTCACGAACCGAACTTGGTCGTTGCAAATCAAGGTTACTGTTATAAGTTGGGTTGAGCGTTTCTTCCATGCCTTGGTCTGTTTGCTTTAATTGTAATTCTTCGACAGGCAGCGAACGGGCATCTGAAATTTTAGCTTCAATCAAGAATGGTCGACCAGCCTTCGTGACCTCAATCGCTTGATCAAAGGCTGCTGGTAATTCACTGGCCTTGGTAACCGTCACTGATTCAACACCCATTCCCTGGGCAATCATGGCAAAGTTTTGATCAGCAAGATCAATTCCTGAATGATGCATGGCCACATCATCTTGTTCACTCTTAATAAAGTTCAACGTCTTGTTGGCCGTAATAACATTAATAATTGGCAAATCATACTTCTTCTCGGTCAGCAAATCTTGCATAATCATTGAGAAGGCACCATCACCAGCGATATTCCAAACTTGGCGACCAGGGTATGACAATTGGCCAGCCAAAGCAGCTGGTAGTCCAGAACCCATAGAAGCAAAGATGGCAGAAATCACGAACTTATTCTTTGGAGTCACATGCAAATGACGGAAGGAGTTAATGATATTATCACCAATATCAATGGCAAAAATGGCATCCGGGTCAGCAACACGGTTAATTTCTTTGTAAATTGGTTCGGCTCGAAGCGGCTCACGAATATCATCTTGCAATTGCTTTTGGTAAGTAAACCAATTTTCCTTATCGGCACAAGCGGCCTTGAAAAATGCGGATTCTGGTGCTTGTTCACTACGGTCTAAGGCAGCCTGTACAAAAGCAGTTGCATCCGACCAGATACCCAAATCGAGGTTATGATGGCGGCCAAGCTCTGTTCGGTCGTTATCGACCTGAACGAACTTAAACGGATGAGTCGTGTACACTAATTTGGCAAATGGGAAATCAGCCCCAATGGCAATCAACAAATCAGCGCTCGCCATGATTTCATCGGCAGCCTTTGAGGCAGCACGGTTGGCCATGCCCAAGTTTCCTGCATAGCTTTCATCAACATGGCCTTTTGCCAAACCGGTCATAACCAAAGGAATTTGCAATTTCTTTGATAATTCAATCAGGGCGTCACCACCTTCTTGAATTCCACGACCAACGTGAATAACTGGTCGCTTGGCTTCCTTAACCAATGCTAAGAATTGATCAACTTCGGCAGCGGTTGGTTCTGGCTGTGGCGTCTTTTTATCATCTGTGGATCCATGGGAACCATAAGCGATATCTGGAATTTGTTCGTAGCCCAAGTCGTTTGGAATAATCACCGTTGCGACACCCTGATGCTTGTAGGCTTCACGAATGGCCTGGTCGACCACGTGTGGCAAACTTTCAGCCGTCATGACAGTTCGGCAATAAACGGATACATCTTCAAAGATTGGATCTTCGTTGAATTCTTGGAAAAAGTGTGAGTTCATAACCGCGCGTGGCGTTTGACCAACAAGAGCCAAAACAGGTGCATGGTCCTCCTTGGCATCATAAAGACCCGTTAACAAGTTTGTGGCTCCAGGTCCAGCCGATCCGAAGGCAACGCCGATTTTACCTGTGAGTTTAGCATCCGCTGCGGCTGCCAAAGCACCAACTTGTTCATGGCGAACTTGAATATAGTGAATTTGTTCTTTTCGCTCTGCGAGGGCTGCCATGGTGGAGTTAAACGAACCCCCAGGATAGCCAAAGAGGTGATCAACACCCCAATCTTCAAGCACCTTTAACATTGCGATGCTTGCTGGAACTGTGTTTCCTGTTACTGACATAAGACATCTCCTGTTCTACTTTGCTATAGCCATATTATAACCTTGTTTTACAAAGATGTAAAAGATTTTGCGCAGTTGTAACATTCAACAGACAATTATTAATAAAAAGATGCCTAATGCTGATTTGCCAGCGATTATACCAACGTCACCTTCACCATAGTTTTGGACTTCAAAGCCGTAATCAGTCCTTCCAAATCTTTCACCCGCCGTCTGGGAACGGTTAAGATTTGACGAGAAATGGTTGAGCGACCAACTTGATTCCACTCAAAGAAAAAATTAACTTGTCCGGCATACCGCTGGTCCACCACTCGCAATTCGTAAACAGTATTTTTAGCCCGTTTAAATAATGGTGTCATTTCCTTTAAAATTTCAGTTATCAATTCATTTTCGACCATGATTAACCTCCACAAACTGCAAGTCTTCCCAATTTTTTGGTTCTCTGTCTAAGTAAAAACCATCCGCAAAAAAACCTGTTACCCGGCCAACTTCTACAGGACTGGCCCGGCCTTCGATATCGAAACTGTTCGCTTGGACAACCAATCGTTGTGAATTCCGATAAGCCAAAGCAACCACCTGCTGCATTTGCTCATACGACATGGCCTCATGCAACTTCGTCTGATCTGCCTGGTCTTGATCCGTTTTCTGATTTTTCAATCCCGCAGTATGATCCGAAAGAAAAAAGCCATTCCACTTGACCTTCCCTCGCTCGCGATAATCATGGTCAAAGTAGCCAGCGACGGTCGCTAACCAGTCTGGATTAGCAGAAAAATTCTTACTCATAAGCATTTCCCCCATTATGGCCCCCAACCAAATTAGCCCGGCTAATCGCCGTAGCCCCTTTTTCTAGCGAAATTGAACGGACCAGGCTCGCCGCCCCAAAGCGACGACGAATTTGGTCAACAACCGTATCAACCGGATCTTCCTCCTGGTCAGTTGGACTAGGAGCCTTGTCAAAGAGTGAAATTTCTTGCACGCTTTCACTCGATAAGCCGGAAAAAGAAATCCCAATATAGCGAACTGGGTCACCCGACCAATTTTCCTGAAAAATGCGCTTCAAAACGGCCATCAAGGTTTGACTACGATTTGTTGGCTCGATGCGAATGGTCTGGTGCAGGCCCGTTTTAGGATTGTGGCGGGTGTTAAAAGCGATTCCTTGGTCAGCATAACCCAAGTAAAGTGATGCCAGGGTTGCTTGTTGTTGGTGCGCCCGGAGGCGACTTGCTACTTGATCTGCCATTTCTTGCACCACCACTTGGATGGCCGCTGCATCATGGTAATTTTCTGGTAAAACTTGTGAGTTCCCATAGGACTTATCTTTTGGCGTAATCTTTTCTGTCAAATCAGACCGGTCAATGCCCCAGGCCAAGGCATAAAGTTGCTCACCCATTAGTCCCAGCCGTTCTTTGAGAACATATGGGTTTTGTTTGGCTAAATCGCCAATGCTTGCAATGCCCCACCGCTGCAATTTTTGTGCCGTTTGTGACCCAATACTCCAAACATGACCAAAGTTTGTCACGGGCCACAACTTTTTCGATACGTCCTCATAGTGCCACTCAGCCAGCAGGTGTGGCGCCTTTTTCGCTTCTAAATCCAAGGCTAATTTGGCTAAAACCGGACTATCCCCGATGCCAACTGAAAGGTAAATCCCCATTTCGGCCAGGACTTGCCGTTGAATTTTTTGCGCAACTTCTCTTGGGCTCTTGCCAAAGAGGTGCCAAAAATCAGTGATATCTAAAATTGATTCATCAATGGAATATGGTAACAAGTGGTCATCGTCAACGTATTGTTGGTAGATGGCATTAATCGCTAAGTTTTTTTTGATATAAAGGTTCATCCGCGGCTCCGCCTTGATTAGGCCAGGAACATCTGGAACATCCTTTTGTCTGGTAACGTTGGAAATCCCCAGTCGCTTCTTAGCCATTGGCGATGAGGCCAGCACTAACCCCCCGGTATCATTTTCCTGGTGTGACATCACTACCAGCATGGCCTTCAGCGGATTTAACCCTCGTTCAACCGCTTCGCAACTGGCATAAAAGCTTTTTGAATCGATTAGAAAGACAACCCGCCGGTCTTCACTTTGATAAATTTTTGAAAAATCATTAGTCGTCATCCGACGGATTTCCTCCTGTTAAGTCTGTTTTTATTATACGAACAGATGTTCGCTTTAGCAAGAAAAAAATCAGTAAAAATTTGCTAAGAAAAAGACCTAACATTAACGTTAAGTCTCTCATCAAAATTTTATGTCACAATCACTCATTTGCCAGGGCCCAAAACCTGGCCGACCACTTCATCAAAGTTGTCAGGTACCCAATCAACCCGCCTTTGTTCTGCTAGAGCGAGACTGATACTTTCCCCCTCGTAATCGGCAAGAAAACGGTCATAATAACCGCCACCAAAACCGACTCGGAGGCCGGCATCGCTAAAGGCGAGCCCTGGTACTAAGACCAAATCAATCGCTGATTTCTTCAGTTCCTGACCATTTTCGGGCTCCAAAATACCAAAACTTTCACCAGCTGTCAGGGCACTGTCGGCACTGATTTTAACAAAGGTTAATTCTCGATCAACCACCTTCGCCAAGCCAACCGTTTTACCAGCCTGCCAGGCGGCCTCCATAATCGGTGTTGTCTCCACTTCAAAAGGAAGCGATGCCGTCACCGCGACAGTTTGTGCCTGAAGCCAGGCTGGTTGTTGAAACAGTTTTTGATATAACTGTTCTTCTTGTTCAGCCTTTGCTAGCGGGCTCAAGGCCTTCAACTTGGCTTTTTGTTCCTGGCGAATCGTCTTTTTGTCAGGCATTTGTTCACCTCCAGCGGATTCAAAGAAAAAAAGCTGCATTAACAGCTTTTCATCATTCTATACCATTATTGGTCATTACGGCAACTTGTGTGCCATTGCCAAGCGTTCTGCTTGCTTCTTAATGTCCTTTAATGCCTTTTCATCGTCATGGTTGTGAATTGCTTCCACAATCAAACGGGCAACTTCAGCACTATCGTTTTCATCGAAACCACGAGTCGTGATGGCTGGTGTTCCAATACGAATTCCAGAAGTAATAAATGGACTGCGCTGTTCATTTGGCAAGGCTTCCTTGTTCGTCGTGATTGAGACACGATCCAACAATTCTTGTGTTTCCTTACCAGTCAAATCAGTCTTCGTCAAATCCAAGTTAAAGAGATGGTTATCAGTACCACCAGCAACAACACGGATGTCGTCAGTCTTTTCAAAGACTGCAACCATTGCCTGTGAGTTCTTGATGATTTGCTTTGCATAGTCCTTAAATTCTGGACGCAATGCTTCACCAAAGGCAACAGCCTTGGCAGCAATCACGTGTTCCAAAGGTCCACCCTGTGAACCAGGGAAGATAGCTGAATTAATTTGCTTTGCGTATTTTTCTTGTGACAAGATTACACCACCACGTGGGCCACGCAAAGTCTTGTGGGTTGTTGATGTCACGACATCAGCAATGCCAACTGGATTTTGGTGCAAACCAGCTGCAACCAAACCAGCAATGTGAGCCATATCAACCATCAAGTAGGCCCCAACTTCATCGGCGATTTCACGGAACTTCTTAAAGTCGATTGTTCGTGAATAAGCAGATGCACCAGCCACAATCATCTGTGGCTTGACTTCCTTGGCTTGTGCCATGATGGCATCATAGTCCAAAGTTTCAGTTTCTGAATCCAAACCGTAAGTTTCTGAATGGTAAACCTTACCAGAAAAACTTACCTTGGCTCCGTGAGTCAAGTGACCACCAGCATCCAAATCCATACCCAAAATTGTATCACCTGGCTTCAAAAAGGCCATGTAGGCTGCTGCGTTTGCCTGTGAACCAGAATGTGGTTGCACATTGGCATATTCTGCACCAAACAATTCCTTCAAACGATCAATCGCAGCTTGTTCAACGATATCAACGTATTCCGTTCCACCATAGTAACGCTTGTAGGGATATCCTTCTGCGTACTTGTTCGTCAATACCGAACCTTGAGCGGCACGAACGGCTTTTGAAGCAAAGTTTTCAGAAGCAATCAATTCGATTGTCCGGTTTTGCCGGGCACCTTCTTGTTGAATGGCTGAAAAAATCAATGGGTCTTGGTCAGTAAAATTCATGATTTAAGCTCTCCTGGGCATCTTCTTTCACTAAATCAAACAACATCAGCTAGCCAGTCAGCTGATTGACTAGTGTAAAGTTATTATAGCAAATATTTATTGCGATAGTCTAGCATAAGTACGACTTTTATTAAAATTCGTGCAAGTAATTATTTAAATCGTTCGTGTTTAGCTGATTTTCCAGACCAATCAAGAGTTTTAGTCGGGCCTTTTGCCCATTAACGGCCGATGCGAAGATAGCCCCGGCCTTTTCGAGCTGCACGCCACCACCAAGGTAATCATAAACCGGCTCCGCAATGCCCTTAAAGGACCGCGAAACAATCACAACAGGAATGCCAGCATCCAAGAGTTTCAAAACCCCAAGGGCAGCATCCTCGCCCAAGTTTCCTGCTCCAAGTGCTTCAATCACGATGCCATCAATGCCTGAGTCAGCTAAAAGACTCAGAATATGGCCATCCATCCCGGCATAGGCTTTCATAACCGGAATTCTTTTATCAACGGCTTTAATGGGATAAGTTTGCTTATATGGCAGGTCGTAAAAGAAGAGAATTTTACGTTTATTAACCATACCCATCGCCCCAGAAATCGGTGAGGCAAAGGTGGCAACGTTCGTTGCATGTGTTTTCGTCACAAACCGGGCAGCATGAATTTCATCATTTAAAACAACCATGACACCCCGATTTTTTGACTGCTTATCGATGGCCACGCGCAAGGCCGATTGGAAATTATATAAACCATCGGAGCCCAATTCGTTGGAGGACCGCATAGCACCGGTCATGACAATTGGAATTTCAAAGGAAAGTGTTCCATCCAAGAAGAATGAGGTCTCTTCCAACGTATCCGTCCCGTGCGTGATGACTACCCCGTCAAAATCTTGTTCCGCATCCTTGAGACGGTTATAGAGGGCCAACATATGAGTTGGGGTAATATGTTCGGACGGCAAATTAAAAATGTTTTCAGTCGTCAATTCCACTTCGGGTAAATCGAGGTGGGCATCATTTAATGGGTTTTGTGCACCCTGTTCAACATCACCATCAACATCCTCGTGCATGGCAATCGTCCCACCAGTATGTAAAACTAAAATTCTTTTCATGGCTTTCCCTTTCGCGCCTTAATGGTCAGCTGCCCTTCAAAAGCAGCCATTTTTTGAATGAAGACCTTTTCCTTTGGCTTCAACCCGACTTCTCGGTCATAAAGATAATCAATCACCCGTTGAATGCCGCGCTTGGTCATCAAAGATAAGGTTACCTTAGCAATCTTATTCATGTCAATTGCTGAAAATTGCCGTAAATAATAGACGACTTTCTGGTCCAAGTTTAACCGTTGATCATCAAGGTCAAAATGTGACCGTTCAATGATACCGTTATATTTTTCAGAATAGTCAAAGACTCCCATTACAGCACCGGAAATCGGATCAGCCTGCCAGTTTGGTGCCACACCAAAAGCGGGCAACAGCTGTAATTCAAAAATATTGGTAATAACTTGAGGGTCCACCTGTTCATTGAGTTTTTCAAACCCCACCAACGTTTTCTCATACCATTCCGATTCTGATTTTCCCTCTTCCAAGGCTAAATCCAAGAGCTTTACAATTAGCGCTGCATAGGCACTCACATTGATGTCCCCAACCACATTTTTATAAGGATGACTGTCTTGCACATCATTAATAAAGCCCAAACCGGTATTATTTTTTGGATAAGCGCCATCGAAAATCGTCCAGGAATAGGCCTGACAGGCAAAACCAACTTTTGACTTTGCCTTCTTGGCCCCACGAGCCATCAAAGTCATTATTCCCTGTTCCTTCGTAAAAACTCGAACCAGCAGATCATTATCTCGGTAAGGCCGTGTATACAAGACGAGACCTTCAATCAATGCCATCACGGCCCTCCTTTCCATAAAAAAACAACCATCAAGCTGATGGTTGTCTGCTCAGCTATTGTGCTGGTAAAACGGTTTAGAAATCATCCTTACGGTAGCCAAAGCTTTGCAAAGCCTGTGGTCGATCACGCCAACGTTCCTCAACCTTAACCCAGGTTTCCAAAAAGACCTTAGAACCAAGCAGGCGCTCAATATCTTTCCGTGCTCGTGTACCAATTTCTTTA
Organism: Fructobacillus cardui; assembly: GCF_963580785.1. Taxonomy (NCBI): domain Bacteria; kingdom Bacillati; phylum Bacillota; class Bacilli; order Lactobacillales; family Lactobacillaceae; genus Fructobacillus; species Fructobacillus cardui. Next base: position 35,456 of record NZ_CAUZLS010000008.1, read on the forward strand.
ACCATTCGGCCTTGCTTACCAATCACGATGTTCTTTTGACTGGCACGCTCGACGATAATTGAAGCCTGGATGCTAACCAAACCATCATCATCAGAGGAAATTTTATCAATCACAACCGCCACGGAATGTGGGACTTCTTGTTTAGTTAATTGCAAAACTTTTTCACGAATTAATTCGGAGATAACGAAGCGTTCCGGGTGATCCGTCAACTGATCTGAATCGAAGTATTGTGGTCCTTCATCCAAATCACCGATGACCGTTTCCAACAGCTCGGGAACATTATCCCCTTCTGTTGCCGAAATCGGGAAAATTTCCTTCCAGGCCGGTGCATCCTCTTGATACGACTGGATGACCTCGAACAGTTCTTCCTTAGGCAACAAATCGACCTTGTTGACCAGCAAATAAATCGGTGTCTTCGTTACTTCCTTCAAACGGTCGATGATATAGTTATCACCCCCGCCCCGCTTTTGGCTTGCATCAACAACAAACCAAATAGCATCTGCCTCGTGCAAGGCTGAGAAAGCTGATTTAACCATATAGTCACCCAAAGAATTTTGGGGCTTATGAACACCCGGTGTATCGATAAAAACCACCTGGGCCTCATTGGTTGTATAAATACCTTGAATCTTATTTCGGGTAGTCTGCGCCTTATTCGACATGATGGCAATTTTTTCACCAACAATGCGATTCAATAAAGTCGACTTTCCAACGTTTGGCCGACCAATAATGGCAACGAAACCTGATTTAAATCCTGGATTTGTCATAAAATAAGTTATCCTTTCAAACGGTGGACGAAACGAGAGAAGTTCGTTTCAATCCCAAAGTAATGCCAGATGTGTGGCTGGAAAATCAGAGCTAAGATAATCAACTCAGCACCAACAGCGACTAAAACCATTCCGGCCGAAACATCCTTCACCAAACCGGCTAATGGATGGTACTTGCGTTCAACCACAAGGTCTACGACGGCTTCCACCACCGTATTTAAGAACTCACCATAAACAGCCAAAAAGACCGCAATCACAACCCACAGCCATTCAGATCGGTTAAGACCTAAGTAAAGGCCAAGCACCAAAATAAAGAATGCAAAGCTTAAATGGAAACGCATATTCCGCTCGCGAATCACCACCAAGAAAATCCCTTTCAATGCATGGTACATTGAAATCAAAAAATTTTTGTTCCGCCTTGATGGCGCCTTGGGATTGGTTTGTTCAGCCAACTCTTCCACAGCAGACTTAGGGTGAAAATCAGTCTCTTCAATCTGACCGTGGTTGTTATCGCGTAAGTCCGTAGTCATCTAAAATCTTCCTCTGCAAGTCAAACATCTCTTTTTCTTCGGCATCACCAAGCATGTGATCATAACCGTTTAAGTGCAAGAAACCATGAACAACTAGAAAGCCAAGCTCACGTTCAAAGGAGTGACCAAGGTATTCCGCCTGGCTCTCGATAATATCAACGGAGACCAAAATATCCCCAATATTTTTAGCAATATCTTCGGCCATTTCTTCATCAAGAAGAACAGGGCTATCATCGCCATCCTCTTCAATGGCAAAAGAAATGACATCCGTTGGCTTGTCTTTACCGCGATAATCGCGATTATAAGCCTGAATGGCATCATTATTCATAAAGGTCACTGACATCTCAGTGTTGTCTGGTAATTCTAGATAGGCACCAGCATAATTTAAAACAGATTGGACGAGGTCTTGGTGAAACTGTGTCACACCGTCTTTCGTCTGATCAATTAATGCTAAATCCATTAGTTATTGGCTTCTTTCTGTGCGTTTTTTAATTCAGCTAGTCGAGCATCCGCATCTTCATAGGCGGAAACAATCAGACCAACGACTGGGTGGCGAACGACATCACCACTCTCAAAGTTAATAAAGGCAATACGGTTGACATCGCGGAGAATCCGGCGAGCAGCCACCAGCCCAGACCGAACACCATGTGGTAAGTCAATCTGGGATGGGTCCCCGTTGACGACCATCTTAGCGCCAAAGCCCAAACGTGTCAAAATCATCTTCATTTGAGCGTTTGTCGTATTCTGAGCCTCATCGACAATGATAAAGGCATCATCAAGGGTTCGACCACGCATATAGGCGAGTGGTGCAATTTCTAGGACACCCCGTTCAATAAGACGAGCAACATGGTCTGCTCCGACTAAAGAATTCATGGCATCGTAAATGGGCCGCATATAGGGGTCAACCTTTTCCTTTAAATCACCCGGTAAGAACCCAAGTGATTCACCAGCCTCGACTGCAGGGCGAGTAATCACAATCCGCTCGACGTCACCCTTCTTTAAGGCTGAGATGGCCATGGCGACGGCTAAGAAAGTTTTTCCAGTTCCAGCGGGGCCGATTCCAAAGGTTAGATCATTCTTACGAATCGCCTGGACATATTGACGCTGACCATAATTTTTAACACGGACTGCCCGGCCCTTATTATCGCGGATAATACTTTCACTATACAAATCTGAAAAGTAATCCAATGTTCCGCGCTTCGCCATTGTCATCGCAGAGATAACGTCAGCAGGACCGACGGAAATTTGTTTCTTAATCAATTGTGTCAGTGCTTCCAAAACGGCGAGCGCCAAAGAAGCTTGGTTCGAATCGCCTTGGACAGCTACCTGATTGCCACGAACGAGCATTTTAACGGCCAAACCCTCTTCCATTAAAACCAGAAGCTGATCCTTTGGACCCGTTAATTTGGTCTGCTGTTCAATGTTCTCAAAAGTGAATAGTTTCTCTGTTTGCGTTGTCAAAAATCCCGCACCTCATTTAGTTGAACTTACCTTATTTTAACACAACTTAGAACAAAAAAAGCCCGACAAAATCGGACTTTTCAAGTAAATCATTAGATTGTTTCAACAGAAACGTTGTTATCTGACTTGGCCATGTCGATTGGGGCAACAGTCACAACAACAATCTTGTCACCAGCAGCTGCCAAACCTTGAGCTTGAGCAACTTCCTTGGCCTTGGCAACCAAGTCATCAACAGACTTTGGTGTGTCAGCCAAGATAGGCAAGATTCCGTTGTTCAAAGTCAATCCGCGTTGTACGCGTTCTGACTTTGTCAAAGCGATTGTCATTGCAGTAGGACGATGCTTTGAAACCATACGTGCGGCGTAACCAGTTTCAGTCAAGACAACAACGGCCTTAGCTTCAACTGAGTCTGACAAGCGAGCAGCTGCTGAAGCAACTGATTCAACATCATCATCACCGTAGAAAGTGTCAGCATGACGGCTGTACAATGACAAAGCTGATTCAGCCTTTTCATCAAGAGCGGCCATCATAGCAACAGCTTCAACTGGGTAGTCACCGTTAGCTGATTCACCAGAAAGCATTGTTGCATCAGTACCATCAAAGACAGCGTTGGCAACATCAGAAGCTTCGGCACGTGTAGGACGTGGGTTTTCTTCCATTGAGTCAAGCATTTGAGTAGCAGTGATAACTGGCAATCCCAAAACGTTCATCTTGTCGATCATTTCCTTTTGGATCAAAGGCACGTTTTCGGCAGGAATTTCAACACCCATGTCGCCACGTGGAACCATCAAACCATCAGAAACTTCCAAGATAGCATCCAAGTTGTCGATACCTTCTTGTGATTCAATCTTAGGGATGATTTGAACGTGTTCCATGTTCTTTTCCTTCAACAAGGCACGGATATCCAAAACATCTTCAGGCTTACGAACGAATGAAGCAGCGATATAGTTGATTTCGTGGTCCAAACCGAAACGAATGTCATCAGCATCCTTTTCAGTGATACCAGGCAAGTTGATTGAAACACCAGGGGCGTTAACACCCTTACGTGATCCCAACAAACCGTTGTTTTCAGCCTTAACAACCAATTCCTTGTTTGCTTCGTCCTTTTCAGTGACAGTAGTAGCTAACAAACCATCATCAAAGAGCACTTGTCCGCCAACCTTAACGTCGTCAAACAATCCAGGATAAGTAACCGCAATCTTTTCCTTTGTTCCTTCGATGCTGTCGTCCATTGAGATACGGAATACATCGCCAGTTGAGAATTGAATCTTACCGTCAGCTTGCTTAGTAGTACGGATTTCCGCACCCTTTGTATCAAGCAAACGACCAACAGTCTTACCAGTAATCTTTTCGGCTTCTGCAACTGCTTGCATACGGCCCAAATGTTCTTCGTGATCACCGTGTGAGAAGTTGAAACGGAATACGTTAGCACCTGCTTCAATTAACTTCACAATTGTGTCTACATCAGTTGATGATGGACCAAGTGTTGAGACGATCTTCGTCTTTTTCATGGGTAAATAGCTCCTTTGATATCTTGGTGAGTTGCCTACAAACAACTTCCTTTTCATATTGTAATACACTCTATAACCAATTCACAAGACACAATTTAGTCTTTTTGTCGGAAAACGACATTTTTACTAGATAAAACCTGTTCTAATGCCCGTTTTAACTGGTCTGGCCCGGCTAAATTGTAAGATTGTGGTAACATTCGCCTGATTTTTGTCTTCGGCCAATACAAAATCACCGGGTATTCACCTGAATTTTGCTGCATCACTCGCCAAAGCTGATTTTTAATCGGCTCCTGATCATGGTCTTCATCTAAACGTAAAAACCAAGTGCCTGGCTGAGCAGCCTTTAGCGTTGGTGCCACCTCTTGATGAACCGGATGCTTTTTATCCAAATCAGCTTGGAAGCTTTGGCTTTGACTCGCATCCACAGCGTCAAAAAAGTTTCCAATAACAGACAGCCCCTGACGAACTTCCGTTTTGCCACCTACCCGCACTAAGCGTCCAACCTTTAAGGTCGATTTTACTTTATCATAGACTTTAGGAAAGACAGTGACATCAACGCTGCCCGTCATATCCGTTAAATTGACAAAAGCCATGTCGTCACCCCGCTTCGTCTGGATGACTTTGACACTTTTAACGAGGCCCAAAACTTTGACGTTCTGTCCAGCAACTAAATTGACCATAGTCGTCACGACCCCTCGATCGTACTCGGCCTGAAAAGCCTCGGTTGGATGACCCGATAAGTTAAAGCCAAGGGCCTCTTTCTCCGTTTGCAATCGCTCTACTAACGGTAAATCAGCTAATTTCTTGATTTTCGTCTCGGACAAGACCAAGTCACCGAAGCTAGCCGCATTAATCAAATCCGGCAAATTCGCTAAAAGTTCTGCTCGATTGTAGCCAAAATGATCAAGCGCTCCGGCATAAGTGAGCTGATTGAAAAACTTTTCATCTTGGAATTTTTCAGGTAAAGCCTTGACGAGGTCTTGCAGACTGGCAAAACGCCCAATCTGGTTGCGACTGTCCAGCAAAGCCGTCACAAAGGCCGTCTGTAAGCCATTAATATTGCCCAAGCCCATGACCAAGGCACCATCTTGAATAGACCAATCTCTAGTAGAGATATTGACATCTGGCGGTAAGACCTTCAAGCCACGTTTCTTGACCTCGGCCAAATAGGCTTGCGCCTTTTCAACACCGCCTTGGTGAGCGTTCAAAATGGCTGTATAAAAGGCCAAGGGATAATGGGCCTTCATGTAAGCTAACTGGAATGATAACTGGCTATAGGCAACCGCATGCGATTTATTAAAACCGTAATTGGCAAACTGATCGATATAGGCAAACAGTCTTTCCGCTTCGTCAAGCCGGTGGCCCTTTTTTTGCGCTCCCGTTATAAAAGCAGACTTGGCAGAAGCCATCTGATCAAGCTTTTTCTTAGACATCGCCGACCGAAGAAAATCAGCCTGCGCCAATGAAAAGCCGGCATAAGCCGCCGCCACCTGCATCACTTGCTCCTGGTAAACCAGGATGCCATAGGTTGGTGCCAGGATTTGGTCAACGACAGGGTCAATAGTTGGCACAGGTTCTTGCTTCAACCGCCGCTTAATAAAGGGGTCGATGTGTTGACTAGGCCCTGGTCGATAAAGGGCTGTGGCCGCCACGATCAGATGAAAGTCATCAACCTTAAGTCTCTTTAAAACATTTTTCATGCCGGCTGATTCAAACTGGAAAATGCCCGTCGTGTTCCCGTCGGCAAACAGTTGCAACGTTTCTTTGTCTTGAAAATCAATTTTTTTAATATCAAAATCAGCTGGCAACTCGTCTTCGGCCAAGGCGATTGTTTGCGCCAAGATTTTCAAGTTTGTCAGACCCAAAATATCAATCTTTAATAGGCCAAGTTCTTCAACCGGCCCCTTTTCAACCTGAGTCAACAAATAGCCATCATTACCAACTTGAACTGGCAACGTATTCACTAACGGTTGGTCTGAAAGAACCACGCCGGCAGCATGGGTTGAATAATTGCGGGGCAGGTTTTCAATGGCCAAAGCCGTTTTCATCAACAGTTGGCCAAAGTCTAAATCATAAATTGCTTGCTTAAGCTTTTGGTCAGGCGTCTCCCAAGCTTCTTTCAGCGGTACCTTACGGCCGTTCTTACCGGCTGGCACCCCTTCTGAAAGTCGTTTTTGCGCCTTGGCATCGAGGCCGAAGACACGGGCGGTATCACGCAAGGCCTGTTTAGCAGCCAGAGTACCAAAGGTAATAATCTGTGCAAAGGATTCCTGACCGTACTTACCATGGAGGTAGGCCAGAATTTCATCACGACGGTCATCCGGCCAATCGATATCAATATCGGGCATCGATGCTCGATCAGGATTTAAGAACCGCTCGAATAGCAAACCTTCGGCTAGAGGGTCAACGTTTGTAATTCCTAATGTATAGGCCACCAACGAACCCGCAGCCGAACCACGGCCGGACCCCGTTTGGACATGATGGTCTCTGGCGTACTTAACAATGTCCCAAACAATCAAGAAATAATCAGCAAAGCCAAGCCGCGCGATAACATCCAACTCATGGTTCAGCCGGTCCTGATAATTTTGAAAGTGGTCATCATGACCCGTTAACCGCCGCTTCAAGCCTGCATTGGCCAACTGGGTCAGGTAAGTTTTGGAATTCAAACCAGAATCTTGCTGAAAAACAGGCAAGGCCGGTGACTTAAACGCCAAATCAACGCTAGCCTCTTCAATCAGGACCTCGTTATTCTGGTAAGCGCCACGCAAAGAAGCGTTTTTTTGATACGATTCAGTAATTTCCGCCTGTGACCGTAGGTAGTAAGCCCCTTTCTCGCGCGCTAAAAGCTCTAAGTCTTCTAGTTGGGTCCCCTGATCGATTGCCCGCAAAACCTGGGCAAAGAAAGCATCATCCTCGTTTAAGTAGTCCACCTGGTCCCAAGCCATTAAACGGATTTGATGGGCTGTGGCATAGGTAACTAAGAGGTCTTGGTGGCGACTTGACATTAAGGGATTAATGCCCAAGTAAAAATCAGCACCATCAACCCTTTCAGCTAATTGGTCCAGATAATTTTTAGCCCCTGAATCTTCGGCGACAATCAACTGCCCCAATTCTGATTTTGGTGACAAAGTCAAAGAAAGCCCATCAAGGTGACCAGCCAAGTCAGCAAATTGAAGGGCCTGGTCTGGGTCTGCCATCTTTTTGGAAGACAAATAAACCAAGTTTTGATAGCCAACCTGATTTTTAGCGGTCAATAAAACCGGAAAAGCCGTCGCCACGTTCACCAGGCCATTCACCTGCAAAACAAGCGAAAAGACCGGTTTGATGCCAGCCTTTTTCGCTGCCTTGTAAAAGGCAACCACGCTGTAAAGCACGTTTTCTTCCGCCAAAGAGACCGCTTGATACCCCCGCTCCTTGGCGACTTGAATGATTTCTTCTACTGAGTTAGGACTTTGCAAAAGCGAATAAGCGCTTTTTTGTTGTAATGGTGCGTACATAAAGTCCTCCTCAACGGTGTCAATAGTCTAAAAACATTATACCGAAAATTTGTTTGCCTAGCTGAAAAATTCCAAGGATAGCCTCCTTCCCCTTTTGACTGTTTTGCTTTTTTAACCAACACTTATCCGCAATTGTCGCCCTTAAATTAGACAAATTCTCTTGCGAATTTATAAGAGGGGCGTATCATAGTGGGTAAATAATAAAGGAAGTGGAAACATGCGCTATATTACTGCCGCCTTCTGGTGTGCACTGTTTGGTGAAGTTCTTGGTTACTTGGTCGGACAAATGACCGGCGTAACTTTCAACCCAGGTGTGACAGCTCTCGTAACGATTATCGTTGGTGAAGCTGCCCTCATCTTGGTCCCTGCCTTGTCAGATTCTGCAGAAGCAGAAAAGGCAGACAACCAAGCCTAAAACACCAACAGCTTGCTTTAAAAAAGACTAGGAAAATTCCTAGTCTTTTTTGTTGCCATTAATTTTGATGATTAGCGGGCTAAATTATGTGTCTTACTTTGACTCGGCTGCCTTGGTCAAGATACCCAACAAAACATCTGTTGCCTGTTCCATCACCTGCTTGGACACGAATTCGTAACGACCGTGCATGTTTTCACCACCGGCAAAAAGATTTGGCGTTGGCAAACCTAAGAAGGTAATCTTTGAGCCATCCGTTCCGCCTCGAGCCGGTTGTGTATCCGGCTCGATACCCAAATCCGTCATAGCATCATTGGCATATTGGACAACTTCTTGGTGATCCTTCAAAAGATCACCCATGTTGTAATATTGGTCTTTCAGGGTCAAGGCCACGCGGTCTTTGTGCAAATCCTGATTAAGCTGGTCAGCGATTTGGACCATCGTTTTCTTACGATTTTCAAACTTTTCCCGATCGTGATCACGGATAATGTAAGTTAACGTAGCTTCTTCTGGTGTTCCTGCCATATCAATCAAATGATAGAAACCTTCACGTCCCTCTGTCTTTTCAGGCCGGTCATGCTCAGGCAATGCGTTATGAAAATCAATCCCAACTTGGATGGCGTTGACCATTGCACCCTTGGCGGTACCAGGATGAACGTTTTGACCGGTAATCACAATCTCAGCCTGGGCAGCATTGAAGGTTTCCCACTCCAATTCGCCTAATGGGCCACCATCAACCGTGTAGGCAAAATCAGCATCAAAGGCAGCGACATCAAAATGATTAGCGCCAATACCGATTTCCTCATCCGGACCAAAGGCAAAGCGAACGGGACCGTGTTTTACTTCTGGGTGGGCCAACAAATATTCGGCCAATGCGATGATTTCAGCCACACCTGATTTGTCATCAGAACCAAGCAAGGTGGTCCCATCCGTTGTAATCAAATCATGGCCTTGATAGTTCCTAAGATGTGGGAAGACTTCTGGATCCAACTTATAGCCAGACGTTCCCAATTCCAAAACAGAGTGGCCGTCGTAGTTATCAACCTCTTGTGGGTTCACATGATCACTTTCAAAATCAGCCGTGTCCACGTGGGAAATAAAGCCAATCTTCGTTCCCTGACCAGCTGGCAAATTTGAAGGCAATTCAGCAAAGAGATAACCATCCTTCATCGTACGGACGTTTTCCAAGCCGATTTCCTTTAACTCAACGGCCAAATCCTTTAAAAACTGAACTTCTTTTGCTGATGATGGAATCGTCTGACTCTCTTCATCAGACCGAGTATCAACTTTGACATAACGTAAGAAACGAGACACTAACTGTGGGTACTTCTCAGACATGCAAAACCTCCTGCTTGCAAACAGACCTAAAAATAGGTGTAGGGATCAGTATTCTTCTGGCTAGCCGTCACCGGCAGTTGCCAAGCAAACCATTCTTGAACTTTTTTGGCCATTGGTTCTTTGGCCAAGGCTTCCATATGGTGGTCCGGGTCTAACACGGCAAAATCAGCAGCCAGTATATCATGACCAACATGGTAGTACAAATCAGCGGTCAAGTAAAGGTCAGCGCCAGCTTCTTGCGCCTTTTTCCAAAACTTACCACCATCGCCACCTAGAACTGCCACCCGTTTGACGACTTTATTCGCATCATTAGCAATCAAACGCACAGCATCAACCTGGCAAACAGCCTTGACCTGTTTAGCAAAATCAGCCATGGTCATGGCGACCTTTAACTCACCAATCCGCCCCATCCCAGGTTGATCACCTTCACCTGGTAACAGCGGTATCTGATTTTCAATACCAAATGCCTGGCACAACCAATCATTCAGACCACCAGCAGCGGCATCCAAATTGGTATGAGAGGCATAAATCACAATATTATTTTTAATCGCAAGTGCATACATCGCATTTTGAGGGTTTGATAAATCAAGGTTCTTTGCAGGCCGAAACATGGCTTCGTGATGAGCCCAGATAAAATCAGCCCCTAAATCGATGGCCTCCTGGACAACTTCTGGTCGCACATCCAACGTGGTCAGAACGCGATGGATTTTTTGTTCCGGTTGGCCAATTTGTAACCCGGTTGGGTCGCCCGGCTCGGCTAGCGACTTCGGGGCAAAGCCCTCAATTTGTTCAATCAATTCACTTGCTTTGACCATCAAAAACCTCCTGGTTAATAAAGTTCAGCTTTTCTTGTAAGTTCACGTACTTTTTGCTACCCTTTTGTTGGGCACTTTCCAATCGTGACAAGACTCCAGCTGCTCGATTGCGTTCCTGTTCCCACTTGGCCAAGAAAACTGGATCTTTTGCCTGAAGGAGCTTGGGACCAAATGTCCACTCAGCCTGGGTCAGCTCCTGTTGACCAGGAACAGCCACAATGATTTCATAGCGGTGGTGCCCTTCTTGCACAATCTTTTCTTGATCAATTCGGTACCCATTTTTACTTAACCAAAGCCGAACCGCCGCTTGATCGGTGTTTGGTTGCAAAATCAACTGGTTAAACGGCCCCTGATTTTGACCAGCGGTTAAAATTTTTTCAATCAACAAACCACCCATTCCGGCAATGACAACCGTTTCGATTTGGTCATCCGGTTCAATCGCAGCTAAACCGTCCGCTAACCGGCAAGTCACCCGGTCAGACAAACCATAAGTCGCCACCGTATGGATGGCGTTCTCGAGTGGCCCCTGCGCAACCTCGCCCACCAAGGCAAACTCACTCTTTTTTTCCAATAGCAGAGCCGCTGCTAAATAAGCATGGTCTGACCCAATATCAGCCACGCGCGCCTGGTCATTCACCAAATCTTTTACTGCGGCTAACCGCGGGCTCAATTTAATTGCTGTCATAAGCAATTCCTTTCTCAATTAAACAATTATTTCTTGTGTCAGCACAAGCTAACTAGCAAAAAGGAGCCACAAATTTTTTGCGCTCCATAAAAAATCATGATAAAAGCTTTTTCACCGGCTCAAAAGTCCGCCGGTGGATCGGCGTTGGACCTAATTCCGCTAGACCCGAAAGGTGCTTAGCCGTCCCATAACCAGCATTATGAGCAAAGTCATAACCCGGATATTCTCGACCATAGTCAGCCATCATTTGGTCACGGGTAACCTTAGCCAAAATACTGGCAGCGCCAATCGAGTTTGAACGAGCATCCCCCTTAATCAGCGATTGCTGTGGTAAATCCGTGTCAATCGTCATGGCATCCACCAGTAAATAGTCGGCCTTTGGCTGCAGCTGCTCCACTGCTTCCTTCATCGCTAACCGACTGGCCTGATAGATATTGACCTCGTCAATCACTTGCGCATTAACCACGCCAATGCCGTAAGCAATGGCCTCGTCCTTAATCGCCTGAACATATTCTAGGCGGTGTTTTTCGCTCACCTGCTTTGAATCAATCACACCATACTGATCAAAGTCCTTCGGTAAGATCACTGCCGCAGCCACAACCGGGCCCGCTAATGGTCCCCGGCCGACCTCATCAACACCGGCGATATTTTGGTAACCAGCTGCCCACAGTGGCTCTTCTAAGGCAAAGCGCGACAAAAAAGCCGCCTTTTGCTCGGCTAATTTTTTCTGCCGTCGATCAAAAGCCAAAATGGCTGCCTGAACACCTTTTCGGTCATCCAACCGCCAAGTTGCCAAGCGTGAATCATCTGATGCAGCTTCTTTTAAAGCCGCTTTAATGCTCGCAATCGTTTCACTCATGAATTAAATCTAGTGTATACGTACCCAACTTTCCTTGACGTAGATCATTTAAAACACGGACCACCGCCTTATCGTAATCGTCCTTGAAGCCCAACTTGGCCGTAATGGCTAAGAGGATATCAACATCAGACATTGTTGTAAAGGCATCGTCAGCCAAGTGATAGCGGTCAATGATGGCCTGTGGCCGGTAGTCCCGGAAGAAGGCAATCAAAGACAGCACCGCGTCATCCTTGGCGAAAAGCGTATCCTTCACCGCTCCACTCAAGGCCAAGCGGAGACCGATTTGTTGGTCTTCAAACTTAGGCCACAAGACCCCTGGGGAATCCAAAATTTCCAGCCCCGCTGGTGTCTTGAGCCAAGCAATCTTCTTCGTGACGCCCGGCTTATTAGCCGTTGGTGCCACATTCTTTTGAACCAGGTGGTTCAGCAAGGTTGACTTACCAACGTTTGGGATCCCTGCGAGCATTGCTCGAATAGGACGGTTCTCAATCCCACGCTTCTCCTGAGCCTTAATTTTGTCGGCCAAAACAGCCTTAGCAGCTTTCGTCATGGTCTGAGGTGTCTTTGGACTCCGTGTATCTAAGACGACCACACTCAGGCCTTCTTTTTCAAAGTGTTCCTTCCAAGCCTTGGTCTGTTTTGAATCGGCTAAATCAGCCTTGGTTAAAACTAACAGTCTCGGCTTATCACCAATCAATTTATCCACTTCTGGATTACGTGATGACGCCGGTAAGCGGGCATCGACCAGTTCAAAAACGATGTCTACCAAGTTTAAGTTTTCGCGCATCAAGCGAAAGGCCTTGGCCATGTGGCCAGGGTACCATTGTATTAATTGTCCCATGGACTTTCCTTCCTATCTTTCTCTTAGCGCGAAGCCTGGTACTCGGACCAAGCCTCATCAAAAATCGTCATCGACATTAAATAGCTCGCTGAACCTTCCAAGTAATTTGAAAGCTCGTCAAAGTCCGTCGACTGTTTTGGAAAACTTTGGTCTAAAAAGGCGTTGTTAGCAAATTGTTGAATCTCGGTTGCTGCAACCGGATTGCGGTTGGTCATTAACCAACCATAAAAAGTTCGTGACTTACTGGACACTAGTATCTACCTCTGCAAATTTAAAAATTCCATTCTGGACATCAATCTGCTTAGCTTGATAAGCTGTTTGACCGTCCTGAGTTAATTGTGACAAATCCAAAGTAATTTGACCCTGACTCGGTTGAATGGCCACACCAGCTGGTGCCACATTTTGCTTCAGTAGGTAACCAAGAGCTGCCTTCGCTGGGACATCCAGTGAATTAACCTTGGCCTTCTTAACGGTCAAAACCACGTTCCCATCACTTGTAACCTTCGGTGTCATCGTCAGTTGTCCCTTTAAACTCGAACTCGTGCTGGTTGCAACAATATTCTGACCATCAAGGTTCACCTGATAATGACTATTTTGCAGTTCGGACTGAATCATATCGTTGACTTCGTCTTTTGTAAACGACTTAGTTGCTAATACTTTCTTTGAACCAGTCAACTGGTCACTGCCTGACTTTTTTGTGCTAACCGTTGGCCCTGTTTGGTTGGCCAGGTTGCTGTAAGCAACGCCTGCCCCTGCTCCCAAAACAACCACAATCCCGGCAATTGTTAAAATAACTATCTTACCTTTTTTCACTTAGTATCAACTCTTTCTTTATTCTGCTTCATAGAGAATGGCCAAAGCGCCCATCCCCGTGTGAGTCGAGATAATTGGTGTTGCCACTGACAAAAGAATGTCAATGTCTGGCCAAATGGCATTTAAGCGTTGGACCATTGCTTCGGCCTCATCCTTGATGCCGGTATAAGTTACCCCAATCGCCTTCATCTGCTTATAGCCCTTCATTTGCTCGATTACGCTCTCGTTGAAGGCCTTAATGGTCTTTAATCCGCGACCCTTAACCACGACATCCACTTTACCTTCCTCATCAACCTTAGCACCGACCTTAATATTCAAGAGATTACCAATCAAGCCCTGTGTCTTTGATAAGCGACCACCAGCAACCATATTGTCAAGTGAGCGGAATGACAAGAAAATGTATGTTTGGTCTCGCGCAGTTTCCGCCACCTTCAAAACCTCTTCCAGGCTCTGACCAGCTTGTGCTGCTTTGGCTGCTGCCAAGACAACAAACGCTTCAGAGCGGTCAGCACTCAACGTATCAAAAGCATGGACATCAGCTTTTGTTAAGGCGTTTGCCTGAGCGGCCGCATTTACCGTCCCGGATAAGCCAGATGACAGGTGCAAAGATAAGACGGCTGCATCGGGATCTTCTTGATAGCATTGATCGTAAACTTCTTTAAAGGCCCCAATTGAAGGCTGTGAAGTCTGTGGCAATTGGTCGCTTTCTTGCATCTTTTCCAAGAATTCTTCAGCTGAAATGGTCACCCCATCTTGATAAATTGTGCCATCAATCTGCACGGTCAATGGGACAACTTTAATTTGGTACTGGTCAATTTCTGCCTGAGTTAACTTAGCGGCTGAATCCGTTACAATCTGTACTTTAGCCATGGAATCGTCTCCTACTTACTTCCGTTTATATGTTAAAAAGGTTAATTGATAGTCGCCATCAACAGCCTCTTGTTGCGCTGTTAACGTGAACTGGTCCAAATCAATTGGACTGACAAAAGTGTCCCCATCAAAGTCCCCTCTGACCTTTGTGACAATTAAGTCCGTCGCCATTGGCATTAATGCTGTAAAGACTTGAGCCCCACCGGCAACCGTCACGACGTGTCCCTGGCTGATTTCATCATCAATCAAGGCTTGTAAATCTGCTAGAGAATGAACCACGGCAACCTCTTCAAAGCCGGGATCAAAATCAACTTGTCGAGTTAAAACAACCGTTTTCCGTTTTGGTAATGGACGACCAATGGCTGCCCATGTCGCACGGCCCATTACCATGGTAGAACCGACTGTTTCTTTTTTAAAGTGTTTTAAGTCCGATGGAATCGACCATGGTAAATCGCCATCTTTACCGATTGCATGGCGGTCATCTTCCGCCCAAACCATTTTAACTGTTGCCATATGTCTGCTCCTCTACAAGGGTGGTCAAGGCCTCTTTGGTATTGTCCACCTGGCCTAAGACGACTGCCTGTTCCATCTTCTTTAATACCACACCTAAATCAGGACCCGGCTGCGCCAAGCCGGCCGCAATCAAGTCCCCACCACTTAAAGCAAGGTCCTTCATTGAATAAATTGGCAGGCTATCATATGTCTTTTGAATGCGCTCCGTCACACTTTGGTCAACCCCCATGATTGTCAGCGTTTCAAGTAACGTCCTCACATAAGCATTGTGCTCATAAATTGCCCACCGGTCAATTTGATTGACATTGGCTAATAGCGGTCCAACAGCCAGCACGGTCTGCATCACCTCTTTCGACAATTTCCACTGCCGTAGCTGCGATTGCAAGGTCGGTCCATCAAAACCCTGTTGCCCTAAATACAAAGCCCAGACAACTTGTTCACTTTGCGGTTGTTTTCTTTCCAGCTGATTCGCAACCCTTAAAACATCGGCTTCCGTCATCAAGCCGGTTTCCCCTGGTAAATAAGGTAAGAGTCCAGCTTCAACTAAGATTTTCAAAGCTGACCCAGCGGCCAACCCCTGCAACATTTTCTCAAATTCAACTCGAATGCGCTCAACGGCGATTTTAGCTAAATTCGGTCCTAATTCCACCAAGGCAGCTAAAGTTTGATCTTCAATTTGAAAATCTAATTGCGCAGCAAAACGCAGGGCACGCATCATTCGCAAAGCGTCCTCTGTAAAACGTTCTTTTGCTAAACCGACCGCCCTGATTTGTCGGTTGGCCAAATCAGTCAGGCCGTCAAAATAATCAATCACTTGACCGTCTTCATCAAGGGCAAAGGCATTAATGGTAAAGTCTCGGCGCTTCAAGTCCTCACTCAATGACCGCACAAACGCAACCTGATCAGGTCGACGAAAATCTGTATAAGTGGATTCCGTCCGGAAGGTCGTAATTTCATAACCTTCACCGTGATCTAAGACCATAACGGTACCGTGTTGGATACCGGTATCGACCGTCTTTTTAAAAATCTTTTTAATTTCTTCTGGGTAGGCAGAAGAAGCAATATCCACGTCGTGAATTGGCTTTCCTAAAATAATGTCGCGAACACAACCGCCAACAAAATAAGCTTGAAAGCCGGCCCGGTTGATCTGCTTTAGAATCGGCTTGGCAGCCGTCAATTCACTTGGTAACAGTTCAAGCTTCATCGCCACCTCCTTCTAATCATTTACTATTCATCTAATCTTAGCAAGATTTTACCCTGAATGCACGAAACAAAGGGATTCCCATTCATTTTTTTAATCAAGCGACAGGTCAGCCAAACGGTCGGCTAATTCAAAGTTGTCTGGATCGAGATCAACAGCCTTTTCTAAGGCAGTCAGTTCCTCTTTTCGTCGACCAACTTCGTGATACCAATCAGCGAGGTCGTGCCAAAAATCAGGATCCGCCGGGTAATCAACCTGCGCAGCCTGCCATTGTTCCGCTGCCTTGTCTTCTTCTTCCTTGGCATGGTAAGCCCGCGCCAAGTCCCAGCTAAAGCGTGGGTCAACTAAGTCTAATTCTTGGGCTGCACCAATGGTTTCAATGACGGCATCGTAGTCGTGCCGAGCCAAATAGAGGTCAGCTAAAGCACTATAAGTTGCTAAGTCCTGGTCATCTAGGGCAAGCGCCTGATTGAAATCTTCTTTCGCCTGGTCGTACTGACCCAATTTAAAGGCTAAGAGCCCGGCTTGGCGATACAAAACCGGGTTAGTTTGATCATACGACAGCCCCAAACGATAAGTCTTTTCCGCTTGGTCAAGGTCATTAATCCGTTCATAGAGTTGTCCAAGAAGTGGGTAAACAGAAGTGTACTGTGGGTCTGCCGCCAAAATATCTTCAAAGAGTGGTAAGGCATCCTCGTCAGCCTTCTTCTCGACATACAAGAAAGCCAGTTGGAACTTGGTGTCAATCGTCAAGTCAATCGGCTTAATCTGTTCAAGGTAGGCAATGGCGTTATCCACGTTTCCAATTGCTGCATAGGCCGTTCCAATTCGAGCAGCCATATCAACCTTAGCAATCCGTCTTTGACCGGCTAACAAGAGTTGGCGATAACCGCGAATAGCCTGGTGGTACTGACCGGTCGTAAAGTAAAATTCAGCCAAGGCAAAGGTTACCACCGGCTCATCGGGTGCCAGCTGTGATGCCTTTTCCAGGGCATATTCTGCCGACTCACTTAAACCTTCTGATTGATACAAGTCCGCTTTAACCAGCAAGGCTTGCAAATAGGCCGGCGAATTCTCTGAAATTTGGGCTAAGTAGTCCTGCGCCAAATCCAAGTCGTTTTCTTCAATCGCTAATTCCGCCAAAGCCGTCTTCAAGTCACCCTCATCAGGATATTTGGCCAGCAGGTGTAAGTAAGCTTTCTTGGACTCTTCGACAAAACCAATGGCATAGAGATCTTCAGCCAGTGAATAAACCAAATCATCTTCATCTTCGGCTAGTGATTTTTGAAAGGCTTTCTGTGCTTGGTCCATTTGTCCCAAGCGAATAGCAGCCATCATTTCTTCTGCATAATTAGTCAATTTTTTAATCGCCTTTCCAAACGCTTTTTGCGTAAATGTTCTCTTCTATTTTACTAAATCAGCCTTTGAAACACAAAAAGCCTTCTTTGTAAAATAATAGTAATACTCAAATAGACCAATTTGTGTTATTATTGTCTGGAGCTTTTTCATAAGCAATTTCTGGGAACTAGATAAATTCTAAAAGGAGGTCTTCAGGATGTACTCATTAACAAAAAAGCGTTGGCAAGCAATTCACAATCGAGATGCAGACTATAACGGTAGCTTTATCTACGGTGTCACAACCGATAAGCGGGTTTGTTGTCCCTCATGCGTCCATGGTAGTGAAACCCACCCTGAAGATATTCAAATTTTCAAAACAAATGACGAAGCATTATTTGAGGGCTTCCGCCCCTGCTCTGATTGTCAACCATTTGGCGAACTATCCGATAAGGCTGATTTAGTCTTCCGGGTGAAAGAATACCTGTCAGCCAATTATAAGAATCGAATTACACTCGAGTCCTTGAGCGAAGACTTTTCTGTCTCATCCGGTATCCTACACCGAGCCTTTATGACCGTAGCCGAAGAGAGCCCACAAAGCTATCTTCTACGAGTGCGGATGTTCCATGCCAAGAAGCTACTTAAAGATGGCAAAGACTCTGTTGCCCTCGTTGGCCTCAAGGTTGGCATCCCCAACCTCTCATACTTCAACACCGTCTTCAAGCAAGAAGCCGGTGTGACGGCCGTTCAATACCGCAAGCAAAGCAAATAAACTTGCCAATCCAAGTTCATTAAGATACAGTAGACAGCGAAACCAACTTTCGCTGTTTTTTTGTACAAGGAGGAACTAGATGTTTAACGATTTGAACAAAAAGGTTGCCGTGATTACCGGCGGCTCAAAGGGTATTGGTAACGCGATCGCGTTGCGCTTTGCTCAAGAAAAGATGAACGTTGTCATTAACTACCATTCTGACGAAGCCGGGGCACAAGCGGCAGTCGACGAGATTCGAGAAAATGGTGGCGATGCTGTTGCCGTCAAGGCTGACGTTTCAACTGAAACCGGCGTCAAGGCCCTTTTACAGGCTGCGATTGATAACTTTGGCGGTTTGGATGTTTGGGTCAACAATGCCGGAATGGAAATTCAAACACCAACCCACAAAATCACACTTGAGGAATGGAATAAAGTCATTGGCATTAACATGACCGGTGTGTTCCTTGGGGCAAAGGAAGCCCTCAACTACTGGTTGGACAATGACCGGACTGGTAACATCATCAATATGTCTTCCGTCCACCAACAAATTCCTTGGCCAACCTTTGCTTCCTATGCAACTGCTAAGGGTGGCGTCAAGCTCTTTACCGAAACGATAGCCATGGAATATGCGCCAAAGGGTATTCGCGTCAACAATATCGCTCCCGGTGCCATTAACACACCGATTAATGCGGAAAAATTTGCCGACAAGGCCCAATACGAGCAAACGCAATCAATGATTCCAATGTTAAAGATTGGCGATCCCGAAGATGTGGCCGATGCCGCCGTTTGGCTAGCATCCAATCAAGCCAAGTACGTGACTGGTACGACCCTCTTTGTTGATGGGGGGATGACCCTTTATGCTGCCTTCCAAGATGGTAAGGGATAATTTTTAAAAAGCATACTAAAAGGAGTTCTTCTACTTAGGAGAACTCCTTTTTTC
>NZ_CAUZLS010000009.1:0-34825 GCF_963580785.1 Fructobacillus cardui
GTCTATTTCTGCCATGCCTATTCCCCTTGGGAACGAGCGACCAATGAATTATTTAATCGTAAGCTTCGTTATTTCTTCCCAAAGAAAAGTCATTTCAGGGACGTATCGGAGTAGCGATTATATGAGGCGGTTGAACTCATTAACAAGCGGCCCATGAAATTACATCATTATCAAACACCATTGGAAGTTTTTACGAATGCGTTCGAATTAAGCTTGTAATCTGCAAAAACATTATTGACTGATTAAAAAATTTGAACAATTTCACGGCTGTAACTTGTCTCTTTATCACACCTCCCAAATTAATGTGGACAATGTCATTGATATAGTGCAAGTAAACATATTAATTATCAGAGAAATTTTTATCAATATAGTTTTTACCCCAATTTTGCATATCGACGAATAGAGGTATCAAAGAGGCTCCTACACTGTTCAAAGTGTAAATAGTTCTGCGTTTATTATTATCGTGATATTCTGATTTTGTAATTAAATTATCCTGTATTAATTCTTTAAGCTGTTGGGACAAGACCTGTTTAGTAGACTCGGGAATATTATTCTGCAGTTCAGAAAAATGCATTTGTTTTTGATTATAAAGGATTACTAAAATAGCCATTTTATATTTCCCACTGAACATAGAAAGGGTTAACTCTTTATCGCAGGTAAAATCAAAATTATTTATTTGTTTTTTAACAGACTTTCTGATGACATCAGTCATGAAGATTATATTCCTTTCAAGGTAATAAAAATATTACCTATTACATTAACATTTAGACAATGGTATATTATACATACCAACTAATAAGAAGTAAATAGAGGAGGTCTTAATTTTGAAAACTCAAGTGAAGAAGGTTAATAATTTAGCATTAACCATTTTTGGATCAGATGAAAATAGTTTCATGATAACTAACACACTTATTGTCAAAGAAGGTCATGCAGTGTTGGTGGGAACTGCATTCACGCAAAAAGATGCAAATGAAATTGCTAGCCATATTAAAGACAATGGTTATGTACTAGATAGCGTCTATTTGCTGCATGGTGATCCGGATTATTATTTCGGTTTAGAGACAATTAAGCATTATTTTCCAGAAGTAGTTGCGTATGCAACACAATCAACATTTACACATATTACCGAATCAGTTAAAGGCAAGTTGGATGCGTGGTCCGATGCACTGGGCGATCAATTACCAAATAATATTGTTCTACCAAAAATTGTTCAAGATTATAGCTTTGAAATTTTCGGTGACAAATGGGAAATTGTCGGTGACGATTCATCACGAACAAGTTTGTGGTATCCGAAAGATAAAATTTTAGTTGGAGGTATTGATACTTTTAATGAAATTAATATCTTTCTAGCTGATACAGCGACATTAGAAGGTCTTGCCCAGTGGAAACATCGTCTTCAATCTTTGATTGAACTTGATCCCGTCTTAGTAATTCCAAGTCATGGATCACTTGAAAAGTCATTTGATAAAGATGCCCTTGCGTTTACTGTTAACTATCTCACTGTAGCAGAAGAGGCTATGCAAAAGGCTACAGATTCGTCATCATTTATTACACTAATGACTGAGTCGTTCCCTGGTTTAGAGAATACTGGTGTATTGTCACTTAGCGCTAAAGTCGTTATGAAAGAAATTCCTTGGGGGTAAAAAAATGAATGAATTATACGAAAAATTATTACATGAAACTTATTTATTAACTGGACAAGGTGAGCTCGAAAAATTTAAGACTTATCTAGCTGATGATGCCTCATGGACTGAAGCAACCGGGTTCCCTTACGCTGGGACTTATGTCGGCCCGGATGAAATTGTCAAGAACGTCCACGAGCGTTTAGGTTCTGAATGGAATAATTATTCAGCTGAAGACATTTCATATGGATTCAATGGTAATAAAGTATTTGTTTATGGTAAATATAGTGGTGAATTTAAAGCGACAGGAAAGTCATTTATAGCAGATTTTGTGCATGTTTATGAGTTTAACTCAGATAATAAGGTACAAAAGTTTACCCAAATAGTTGATAGCCAAACAGTCGTTGAGGCAACGGAAAAATAAACAAAAAAATTTCTAATAGTAAGTAAACCTGATAACGTGGACAGTGCACAAAATCTGTTCGAAAGTTATTGGGTTTTTCTTATGTCTACGTGTTCTAAGAGATCTTAGAGATCTTAGACAAATTGTTGGCAAAAATTTAATCTTTAGTTCTTCAAGTTTAATTGGTACTGTGATGATCATTTTATTTTTCATCTTCCAATTGAATTATTAATAGTTTACATTTAATCAATCAACTACAAAAGAATATTTGAGAGAAAGGACAGGCGCTAAAATTTGATATGAGCCCCAAAATTAGGACATGTCATTGAGCAGCCTTGAGGACTGATGCCCGATATTCAATCGGCGTCAGTCCTTTTAATTTGCTCTTAATTCGTTTTTTATTGTAATAGTGAAATATTCTTTGATGGCTTGATTGAGTTCGCTAATCGATTGGAAGGTCTGTTGAAAACCAAAAAACATTTCTCGTTTCAACGTGCCGAAGAAACTCTCGATCAAGCCATTATCTGTTGATTTCCCTTTGCGTGACATGGACTGATTCATACTATGGCTCGACAGCCACTGTTGGAAATAACGATTTTTTTGATATTGCCAACCTTGATCAGTGTGAAAGGTTAGCTTAGTAGCGCTCGGGTAGCGTTTCACAGCCTTTTTCATCAGACTAATTGTCTGGGCAAAGTTTGGATGCCTGGACAATTCATAAGAAACGACTTCTTGCGGACAAATAAGTCTTTTGCCCACTGAGCTTAAATTCAGTAATATCGGCATACTACTTTTGGTCGGGATGTTCTGAGTGAAAAGATTGTTTGATCTTATTCTTTTTAATAACGCCAATCGTACCTTGGTAACTACTATATTTTGCTCGTTTACGGTTATGCAAAACTACTAAACTCATGATTGTTATGAGCCTTTGGATCTTTTTATGGTTCACCACTACGCCTTCACGCTTTAACTGTAGTGTAATGCGTCGGTAACCATAGCGAGCATGATGCTCCTCAAATAACTCACGAATTCGGTTCATGAGCTTTTCATTCTTAGTATCCTTTCCCACTTTCTGCAAAGTGTAGTAATCACTGCGAGAGAGGTGTGGTAAATCTGGATGATCGTTAATAGTGTCTAAGATGACCGTTAGAGATGCTTTCAATTCTCGCCTTAGTTGGGTTACCGCTTGGGTGATTTCTTCTGCTTGTCCTGCTTTTCGCGTTCAATTCGTTCGTCCACTAAGTCATCTAATTTTTTTGTATATTCGTTGATAATACGCAGCCTCAAGTTCTTCTCTTGTAAGGCTTGTTTTTCTTTCTTGAGCTTGCGATTTTCCGCTTCGAGCCGTTCTTTCTCCTGATTGATCATTTGGATTTCGTCCTTTTTTCTTAGTAACGATAGTATAACCGTTTTCTCGGTAAGAGCGAAGCAAATTAGAGACCTTGCCACGACTAGATAAACCACATTCAAGAGCAATCGAATTAATTGACTGTTTAGAAGTCAAAGCCCTTCGAATAACTTCGAGTTTAAACACATCAGAATATGATTGATAAGAGCGGTCTAGAATAGATAAGCCATACTTGTCAATCAAAGAAACTAAATACTGTATATTACCACTGTTTATCTTGTACTTATTACCAATCTGTTTGGGATTATAACATTGGTCTTTCCAAAGATAATAAATATTAATTTTGTCTTCTTTTGATAATTTGGACATAGTAAAACCCCGAAATTTGGTTGTCCAAATTTCGGGGTTCATATCACAAGGGCGTTTTTTTTATTTATCTCAATATCACTCAACTACACGAAAGGAACACTACCATGACAAAATATTTGATTCTAACCGAAAAGCCTAGCGCTCGTCGAAACTTTGAAAAGGCATTAGGGGGTCTTTCGGGCCATTTTGCTGATTTTGACTATGAGCTAACCAATCTCAGAGGACACGTGATGACCTTAGCTGAGCCACAAGACCAAGTCCCTGATACGCTCACGACTCAAATGCAGTCCTGGGAACTCAAAGATTTACCGTGGGATTTAAACCAGTTTAACTGGAAACGAACGTATATTGTCAGTAAAAACCCACGAACTGGTAAACTAGAAAGCACCAAATCACTTTTAGACGATTTCAAGAAAAAAGCCAGTCAAGGCTTTGATGGAATTGTCATTGCGACCGATACTGACCCCTCTGGGGAAGGGGACTTGCTCGCTTGGGAAGCCATTGATGCCATTAAATGGACCGGCCCTGTCTATCGCGCAAACTTTGTGGATGAAAGTGAAAAGGGATTACGAAAAGCCCTTGAACACTTAAAGCCTATTTTAAGCTTTCAAGAGCACGGTCCCTTACAAAAGGGACTTGCCCGTAATAAATGGGACTTTGCCTCGATGCAGCTAACTCGAGCGGCAACGACCTTGACTAAAAAACAAGGCTACCCCTTTGTTTCACGGCAAGGTCGCTTAAAGTCTGCGATGATTTTACGAGTATACCAGCAATTAGAAGCCATCAAGAATTACCAGCGGGTACCATTCTTTGAAAATCGTTATCATGATGAAAATGGGCATACTTATGCACGCGCTGTTAACAAAGAAGAAGAACCTGATTTTCGTTATGCTAGTCAAGAAGAGGCCCAAATACAAGAAACATTACCTGAAACAGCCACACCCGTGGTAATCAGTACGCAACCAAAAGAAACACAACCACCCAAGTTATTGGACTTGGCCTCACTGTCGGCTATTTTGGCTAAAGAAGGCTTTCAAGCAAAAGAAGTGGCCGCCACTTATCAAAAACTTTATGAAGCCAAAATTGTTTCTTATCCACGAACAGAAGATAAGACGATTACCCCCGAACAGTATGAAGACTTACGGCCATTAGTGGATAAGATCGCCCAAATCGTTGACGTTGGCGTAAGTTTACTTACTATTCGAGAACCAAGAAAGAGTCATGTTCAAGAAAAAGGGGCGCACGGAGCCAACCGACCAGGTCCAGTGGTGCCAAGTTCTCTGGAAGGGTTGCTGTCTTATGGTCCTTCAGCACCAAAAATTTATGAGGTCTTAGCGAAGAACTACTTAGCGATGATGGCTGATAATTATCACTATACGCAAATCAAAGCTCAGTTAGCTGAGTTACCAAACTTTACGACGACCATTAACCAACCTCAAAGTCAGGGGTGGCACCTGGTTTATCAAGATCAAGATGAGGAAGAGGGCCAAACTCGTTCAACGCAAGGCATTGGTCAACAGGCTCGTCGTTTTCTTTATGAAGGCCAAAACAAAAAGCCGACTGCGCCAACCTGGAAATGGTTAAAAACTTTTCTTGAAAGATATAATATTGGGACTGGTGCCACGCGAACCAATACGTATGGGGAATTGACGAGCGGTAAAAATGCCTATATGATTGACCAAAAAGGAAAGATTAGCTTAACGGATAATGGTTTGGCAGCGGCGATTTTGGTGCAAGATACTTATATTGCCAATCCGAAGACGACGAAGCGTGTTTTTGATATTTTTGATCAAGTCGGCCGCTTTGAGATGACAGCCGATGAGGCCTTACATTCCTTGAACGTAACGGTGGCGCATGATTTGCCCATTATGGCTGAAAACGTTAAACAACTCGAAAATGCTATTGAAAAACCAACCAGCTATGAACCGAAAGAAAAAGTCAGCGGTGAGTGGCATGGAGAAGAAGTGACGTTTAACGCATTCTTTTCGGGCCATCGTTTTACGGCAGAAGAGGTGGCACAATTGTTAGCCGGTGAAGTGATTACCTTTCAAGCGGCGAGCAAAAAAGGCAAGAGTTATACAGCTAAAGGTCAACTTGCAAAAAAGCGCTATAAAGGCAAAGACTTTATTGGTTTTGATTTAATCTTGGATAAAAAGAAAACCCGTAAAATGAAAAAGTAGAGAAAAGTAGAGAAAAGTAGAGGAAAGTAGAGGAAGGCAGTTTAAAAGGGAGGTTAAAATGCTACAAAGAGAATACGAAAAGAAGTTATTAAGAGAGCGTGGATCGCGTTATGAACGCCTACCAAACCTAGAAATCGCGATGAAAGTAGCGAATATCATGGTGAAACGATTCCCAGAGGGACTTAATTTATCTCAAAAGCGTCACTTAGCTGACCAACTGTCGATTACGGATAAGAGTTTGGAGCGTTTGCTCGATCTCTTGTCAGAAAATGGGCGCTATGAACTAATCGAAGTAGAGAAAAGTAGAGAAAAGTAGAGAAAAGTAGAGAAAACTCTACCTTTTATTTAGAATTTAGCATATAATGATTACATCCTGAAAGGTTTTTGAGGGAGTAAAAATGAAATGTCGCCTTGCTACTTATCCGATTACTGCTTGTGTGAAATTTGTTGCTTTTTCTAGACATTTTTTTGGCAAGACGATCCTACTGATAATCAGTCAGTAGGCTTTTTTATTATCGTTATCCTTGTTGCTTGACAGGGTTAATAAGTCGCGGTATAAATAAGTTAACTCAAATAATATTTTTGAGCGAAAAAGGGTTTCAACCACCGCCTGAAAGCTGTAATCGGTATTTTGTTTTCAAAAATCTCCCTTTTTGATACAAGATTTGTTGTCGAATGTGATCCGTTTCATGATTATTAAATTACTTCCTATAACACAAGTAACAATGTAAGATAAAAACTTTTGTTCATTCATTTTAAATAATATTCCTTTCAATCGGGCGGTCCTGCTGTTAACACAGCAGGCTTTTTATTTTGTACATAATGTCCAAAATAAAAATAAAAGTAAAAGTAGAGAAAAGTAGATTTTTCTCTACTTTTCTCTACTTTTTAGTATGTATTCAAGGCTTTTGCTTGCTATAATTTTTGGGTATCAAATGTTAGAGGAGAATAGGCGATATGGGGCAGAAACATCTACAACTCGAAGAACGAATTCAAATTGAAACGCTGTTAAAAGAAGGTCATAATCTAAGCTTTATTGCTAAGACTATTGGTTACTCAAGAGCTACCATCACCAAAGAAATTCAGCGAACAACACTTCACGCCACAATGGACAGAAAAGTAAGCGCACATATATCAAGGCGGATGTACCGGGCCATTGAAGGACAAACCTTAGCTGACCAAAAGCAACGAAACAAAAAGAAGTTCCCAGCTAAATTAACGCCGAGACGAGAACAGCTTATCAAAGAATACATTCTCGAACACAAGTGGTCACCCGAGCAAATCGCCAACGGGCCGTTACGAATTGGTGTATCCTTTAAAACCATCTATAACTGGGTGAATCATAAAAGAATTAAGGGACTCGATTACTGGGCGTTGCGAGATAAAGGTAAACGACAACGGTATCATAAACGAGCGTTAAGTTGGAGTGAACGGAAAAGTTTGTATTTAAAAAAAGAAGATCAAAAACGAGCTACGCATCAGTATTCCATTGAATTTCGCCCCAGTGTGATTGAAAACCGAAACCGATTTGGGCACTGGGAATTGGACGGGGTTGAATCTCGACAGTCCAGTCATTTGTTGTTAACTTTTGTAGAACGGTTTAGTCGGTATGCGGTCTCAATGGTTATCAAGGATAAGTCTGCTTATACTGTTAGCAATGCTATATCGGCATTCTGTCAAAAATATAAAGGCTGTGTAGACAGTGTGACTTGTGACCGAGGGTCAGAGTTCATTGCACTGCAGACTCGACAAATGCTGGATCAGCATGGTGTGAAATATTATTATGCGCATGCGTATTCACCGTATGAGCGTGGTTCTAACGAGAATTTTAATAAGCTCTTACGGGAATATTATCCTAAGAAAACCGATTTCGCCCATGTAAGCCAATCTGAGCTCGATAAAGTAGTGATGAGTACAACACACGTCCAATGCGAACACATCGCTACAGGAGCCGTTTACAGGCTTTTAGACGTCATTGCCAGTACCGACAAGTAGCATTTGACCAGCGGTTCTTAAATCCAGCTTAAAAAGCAACAATTGAATTCTTTTTTTGAACCAGTCCCTGGACTGGCTTTTTTGCGTTGGTCTAAAAGTTAACACGCTTGGCAATTGGTGCAAAGTACGTTATAATTCGAAGAGTTCAACGAAAAAAGAGGCGAAAATCAGCGATTCTTTTTCGATGATAAAAAAAGACAAAAAATTTTTCAAAATAAAAAAGGCCTTATATCAAGCCTCGGAGCGGTTGTTGACTTACGTTGTTAATTTTAGGGTTGCAAATTTCCTTAGATACTCTACTTTACATAATATATATTATCGAAAGTAAATGGACTAAGGGAAATTGCAACCCCCAAAGCATAATTTTATTAATTTTTTTTACAATTACCCTTATTTAGTTAAATAAACACTTTTTAATAATCATTCTCCTTTGTCTAATTATTTTTCAAATTAAACATCTGTAAAAAAAAGACTCTTAGTTTTTTAACAATTAGGAAAGATAAATATATCAAATAATGATATGCTTTTTTCTTATTGTAGCATATGCTGTTTTTTTAAGTAATGTCGTCTTTAAGTTCATATTGTCTTAATTCATTTATAATTCTTATAAAAAAAGAACTAACATCATTTGTGTTAGTTCTTCAACATGCAATAAATATTAGTAATTAATCATTCTTTTTTTTACGAGTAAGGAATAATAATCCACTAATCAAAATGATGATTTTAGCTAGTAATCCAGTATTTACATCATATTTTTGAGAACGAATTCCTGTTTCAGGTTCTACTGGGGAACTCTTATCTGTACTATTTGGTATCTTCGGCTCGTTTGTATCCACTGGTACCAATGATCCTACCTTGTCATAAATAACTGTTTCGCTATTATCACTTGAACTTGGATTTACTGTAATCCCTGAGATTGTCTTTTGACTATCATCTCTTAGGACATATCCTGGTATTACTGGTGAAACCTTTGGACTAAACGTTTCACTTGCATTGTTCCAATCAGTGTAAGTTACTTGTCCAGTTACTTCGTCAACAGTGGCAGTTCTACTAAACGTTACTTGATCATGACTTGGATCATGAACAATTTTGCCATTACCATCTACATAGTTGATGGTTTGGTTAATTGCCTTACTCAAGCTGTCTTTGTCTGTGCCATTTGGCCACTTTGGTCCATTTGGATTATCTGGATTAATTGGTTGACCTGGAATGCCTGGGTTTTCTGGTGTAACTGTGTCTACTTTGTGATTGTATTTCACCACCTCTTGAGTGTCTTGTCCATTAAAGGGTACTATAATTTCATCAATTTTTGCTCGATCTGGCGTTGAGTATCCTTTATCAGTCAAGTCAGGCGACGTTACCTCTGCCCACTTATTGTTGTCTGTAAGCCATGCCTTATCAGCCTGGTCTGGTGTCAAAGTGACCGTATCTGTTCCATCAGTTGAGTAACCAAGTAATGCGCCAGTTACTTTATCAACTACTGCTGTTCGATAATAGTTGACCGTTTCAGTAACATCTTTTGAAACTTCTTTTCCTGTGTCACTATCGATATACTTAATTGTACGCGTAATACTGCGACTTAATGAATCCTCATCTGTTCCTGCTGGCCACTTTGGCCCATTTGGATTATCTGGGTTGATTGGTGTTCCCGGTACTTTTGGATCATTTGGCCCAACCGTTGTACTTTGTTTACTATAAAAAACATTTTCAATTACATCTGCATCAGTTGATTTAACAGAATATTGATTAATAGATGAGCGATCTGGACTAGAATAGCCTTTACTACTCAAATCTGGTGAATCTACTTGAGTCCAGATACCAGTATCATCTAATTGCCAGGCACGGTCACCACCCTGAATACTAATATCAGGAGTTTTATCCCCGTATTTACCAGAAGTGTATCCTAATAAATCTCCATCAGCACTGTATACAGCATCTCGTTTAAATGTAACAGTCTGAGTGACGGTTTGTGCTACTTTAGCATTATCTACAACTTTCTGTCCATTCAAGTCGTAAGCACTACGATCTAAATAATTAATAACTCGTGTAATTGTCTTGGTTTGAGATACTACCTTATTGTTCGCACTTGGATAAACAACTTTCACATATTCAAATGTATTAGGAAATCCAGTCTGTCCACTAATCCAGACATTGGGATCTCCGTTTTTATTGGTAAATCCAGTACCCTCTGCAGTAGGTGCGCCGATTTGATAATTAGAAATTACTGTACTAATGCTTGGACTCCCATATCCAGAAATTACTGGTGACTGAACATCTGGAATACTCTCCGGTGAAACACCGTTATTCCAATTCCACAAATACTGTTCCTCATTATTTGGATTTGCATATAAGCGCCATCCTTGATTAGCATCATCAGCAGGGAGATCAACATTCAAGCTGTTATTTGTAGTCGAGTATCCTAGAAACTTACCCTTTTGGAAAACTTTAATTTGACGATAATTAATTGCATCAAAACGAGAATCAGCAATATGTGAACCAGCTTGAACACCATCATTCTCATTTTTATTCACATAATCAATCTGGCGATAAAAATTGCTCGTATTGTATTCTTTCGTTCGAACATAGTGATATGTAATCGTAACATGTTCGTACGAGTTTAAATTATTTGTTGGATTAGAAACAATTTGACTACTTCCATCAGCTGTGTAGTAATTATTTCTTATTTTATCCACATTTCCATCTAAAGAATCCGTGAAGCCTTGTTGAACATTATAATTGCTCGTAACTTTATTTGTGTTTACATCAAAACCTTTAGCAGACAAATCAGGAACATCAACATCTGGTAATTGCGTTGCTTGTCCGCGTACTCTCCATCCTTGATTAGTATCGTCTAATGAAATATCATTTTGTTGCCCATCAGAGGAATAACCAACTAATTGATTATTGCTGTCATATACCGGATAGCGATAATAATCAACAAACGAATTCACATCACTTGGTAAAAGATTGTCCGGAATATCAACTGAATCGGCACCATTTTCTCCTGTAGCTGCGCGAAAGTGGATGTCACGGCTAATGTGGTTAAATTGTTCTCTTCCAACATAAGTAGATACCACATCACCTATTCTGTTACTCAAACTTTGTTGTGTATCAGTAGACTTTTGGCTATTTGTTTGTTGTGTATCAGTAGACTTCTGGCTATCTGCTTGTTGTGTATCAGTAGACTTCTGGCTATCTGTTTGTTGTGTATCAGTAGACTTCTGGCTATCTGTTTGTTGTGTATCAGTAGACTTTTGGCTATCTGTTTGTTGTGTATCAGTAGACTTTTGGCTATCTGTTTGTTGTGTATCGGTAGACTTCTGACTATCTAAGATAACACTTTTTTTGTTTGCTAAAATATCTTGACCATTACTTCCGTCGGCCTGAACATCTGTTGAGTCGGCTGAGGCATAATGTGTATTATCTAGTGTAATGCCAGTAACCGCACCAATAAATATCAAGCCGGCAAAGACTAGAAATTTACCGTCTTTATACATCTTGTACTTTATGTTTTTCATTTGATCACGCTCCATAATAAAAATATGTCAATATAGACAAACTTAATAACCTTAAGTTCGGGATATCTCAACACTTTCATTGTATTATCACAATATGGTCATGCCAAGGGTACACATTTCACATTTTGTATACCAAAAAAACATAATTATGTATTAATTGCCATCTTTAATAAAGCATGGGCGAAATGATTTATTTTTAATAATCGAATCTAATAGTTTAACGTCTTTTTTCACGCTTGTTCCATATTTTATTGTATACCACTCAGCAATACTAAGCATTTCAAATATAAACCATACTAATGAATCATCATTAGTTAAATCATAAATTATTTCATAAAGATCATCGTTTAGTGTTTTACGGAAATCATTATCTGCATATTGGAATGTAATAACTCTTTCTGGAAATTCTGTAGAAAAAAAAGTCTCGAATGGAGAGTCTCTAAAACGTTGCATGTTTAGGATAGTCAAATTCTTATCAATGACTCGTGCTAATATATAATGCAATACCTCATACTTACTATCAAATTGCTTATAAAAAGCAATTCTTCCAATTTCAGCAGATTTACAAATCTGTGTAACTGATAATTTTGAAAATGGTATTCTTTGCATCAAGTATAGTGTCGTATCCATTATAATTTGCTGTTTTTTAGTGAATTTCATTTTAATATTTTAGCGCACTCCACTGCCCCGATATAAAAAGATATATATACAGTTTAGGTTAGTTTAATATATTTTCGGTTGTGAATATAATTTAGAATACTATTCTTAATAATTAAACTCTTTAACTAGGAATCGAACCTGTCAAAGCATAATTTTATTCATTTTTAAAATTATTCTTATTTGGTTAAACAAATACTTTTTAATAATTGTTCTTCCTTGTTTAATTACTTTCCAAATTAAATCTCTGTAAAAATGACTCTTAATTTTTTAATAATTAAGAACCATAATGCCATCAAATAACGATATAGTTTTTTTCATTGTAACATACAACGAAATTTTCAAAAAATAATACGTCATTAAGAAAACACAATAAAAAATGCATCCATATAAACAGGAGCGTTTTTTATTTTAATTTACTGATTATCTAATTCTGCTGTCTTTTTCTTCAAGTAATTTTGTCGATAACGGTTCATTTTAACAACTTCCTTAGCAAAACGATGTTCAGGCGTATCACCATCTAATGCCTTTAACATGGGCTTATTGTTAATTTTATCCGTTATTTTATTTAGTTCTTCTTGTGTTAAACGACTAAATGTTGTTTTCTTTGGTACATACCTTCTTAATTCACGATTCTTATATTCATTTGTCCCTCGCTCTTGTGGTGAACTAGGATGAGCATAATAAACCTTTGTTTTTTGGTCTTTTTGTACATATTGCAAGAAATTAATATTACGGAACTCACTGCCATTATCTGCCGTGATTGATCGTACATAGTTACCATACTCTTTATAAAAGGCTTTCATACCAAGGACGACTTCTTGCGCTGTACGGCCACCTAACTTAATACAAACATAGTAACGTGTCTTACGCTCTGCTAACGTCAAAATAACAGCTCGATGCGTTAAATCATCACTATCACTTTTAGCTGGACATACCAAATCAATCTCCCAGTGTCCAAACTGTTTTCTTGTAAGTACACTTTCAGAGCGAGCTGATATTCGCCTTGGAATTAACGCGTTTTGGTCTCTTAGCTTTTCTTGCAGATAAGCCAATTCTTCTTTTTTTCTAGCCTGTTGTTCCGCAATTTCAGTCTCTCGCTTATTTAACTTATTTGATTTTCGCCGACGATAAACATAAGGCTTTACATCTAACATACCGTGTCTAATCCAGTTACGAATTGTTGAAGCCGATATATCAACCGATTGAACCTTACTAGCAATCTGCTCTGGCGTCCAATGCTCATCATTGACCCAATGCTCAATCGTCTTTTTCAGTGCAGGTGTAAATAATGAACCTTCTCCATGCCTTATTGAACGCTGTGTCGCTATATATTGACCTCTAGCAGAAGAATACTTAATTCTAGCGTGACTACTAAGGCTCATAACCGCTTGACGAGGCAAATGATCCCAGTTTAAAACATTTCCTTTTTGAAGTTCATGTGACACAGTTGATTGTGTCATACCAATTTCTTCGGCAATCGCAACCTGACTCATTTTGCAATCATTCCATAGATACTCAATCAAATACCGTTGTTTTTCTGTTAACTTTGGTCGGCGTAACCGCCCCTTTGGTAGTTTTTCCGTCATGTGATTACTTTCTTACTCAATTTTCTAATGTACTTATGTACTTAATAAAAAGTTAGCACCTTTTATTGCTTTAAACAAGTAACAAAAATAACCATCAAATAATTTGTCAATTTAAGAAACGTCAAAGAAAAACATTTTAAAAATACGTCCGCTTACAACACACCACTTTCGCCTAACTGTTTTTTTGCTTGATAAAGCTTATTTTCAATTTGACTGACCCCATCCTCACCATTCTTATCCAAACCTAGCAACAAATCCATTAAATTAGAATAAAGATAAGTTAACTCCAGACTTTTACTAACCAATTCCTCCACATAACAATCTAACTTCTTTGAAACCATCAAAACATCACCATAAACTTGTGACTGGTCAGCCTTTTTAATACTTTGAGCCAAACTTTTCGTTTCTTGTAAAGTAGCAAAAAAATTCGAAGCATTCTTCTCAAAAACAAAATGCTGACTATCCGCCATTAGCGTGCTAACCAATTCTTGATATAACGCCCTAAAACGTTCTAACTGCTTAATGAACATTGGTAACATTTCCGATTTGATATAAATTTTATTACTCATACAACCCTTTCTTTTCTTTAATAAAAAAGAAAAGCTATATTATAGCTTTTCATTATAAGTACACTTAACAAATCCTCAAAAAATTGTGTTAACTTTTCGATTACAACTCATTCTTCAATTATGAGTGGTTCAGGATATAAATGATTAGAAGGTGTTCCTTGACGTTTTCCTTGACCAAATGAAGGAAACTTCTTTTGCAGTTTTCGTAACACCTCTGCTTTTGATTTTCCAACCATATAAACCTCTCGGGAATAATATCCCACTGCTTTCACTGACATTACACTTGCTCCTTTTTCGCTTCAACACTAACCACAACATCTTCTCTTAATAAACCCATCTTCTCCAACTCATCCCACATCTCATCAGTCATTTCATGAAGCCGAACTTCATGTCCGTCCTTTTTAACAATCGCTTTCTTATCAAGCTCTGCCTTAAAATTAGGCAATACAGATGACATAACCGTCGAATTAGTAGCCGTTATCATTTTCATTTGCTCATCTGATAAATCAGCTTCTTCAACCTTTTCTAACACGTCCTGCCACCGCCCTGTCTCCTTTAAAACTCTTAAAGATGGGGCAACATACTTATATATCCAACGTTCAATACTTTCGACACTCTGAACTTTAGGATCTGACTTAAAACGCATTTTTGAACCCATTGACGTTATCAAGTCCCATGCCGACAATGGCTTTAATTTGTCAATATATCGCTCTCTCAAATGGTCACTTTTTTGTCTTTCACTTTCATCAATTTTTTCATTAACAAACCACAAATAAGTCTTCAAAATTGACAAGGTGTATGGCACTAAATCATCACTTCCAAGCCATTCGTCAATAACTGCCTCTGCCTTATCACCATGTAACTCCAGTTCAATACGATTTTTAGTATTTGTATCAATACCTTTTTGTTGTTGCTCCAAATACTTATCATAAATACGAATAACAAAAGGAGACTTACCAAAATTAACTGTCCATCCTGCCGTTTCGTTCCCATGGATAGCATACGAGCGAGATTTTGACCAAAACCGCTTTTCTTGTACAGCACGCACAATATCGTCCATATTAAAAAAACCATGCGTATCGTTAATTGCTAAATCTAACCGTGTTAAATGACCGTTAAAACGCCTTGCTCGAACCATGAACCGTTTCCAAGTCAATGCTTGCTCATGCAAAACAGACTCAAAAATACGTGTTCCCTGACCCGTTAGATAAAGAGTTGCCCCTGTTTCTTGTTGCATTCTATCTGTTTGAGTATCAAGAACAGGGGCATGTCCTTGTACATAAAAGTTCTTTTCGCCTGCAAAAGCATATTCTTCCGAATAAAAATTTTGAGAAGTGGAACGCAACAAAAAGAGCGACTCTTTCATTCGCAAAACTTCTTGGATCACTTGCTTGGCCGTCATATCTGAAAAAGTAATCGAAACCCAATCAAACTGCAAAGATAATTTTTCGTTTAATTCTGGATATTTTTCAACCAGCAACTGATAATACTTATCCGCTAGTAGCTCATCACTATTCTCAATATTTCGATAGCTTCTTTCACTAAGTCCAAAAACTGTCATTAAAACGGATTGTTTAATATTTAAAATATCACGAACACTCTTTAAAGAACTACCTTTAATCGTTACTGGGCTTTCCATCATCATGCCCCCCTTTTCAATATTTTTTTGATTGCCTAATAAATAAAAGGACTCAATATTTTTTAACGCCATCACATCTTCAAAAGTCGCTCGATATGATTTATCAACCGTTCCTGTTAAATCATCAAAACCTGCTCTAAAGCCATACAAATCACTACCAACAACATTCCCCAAATCAATAGCAACACCCAATCGACTAGGAATTGTAATCACTCTCGAATTAACTCGAATTAAACGCGTACCCGCCCACTCTGATTGATACATCAACCCCACACGAACAAGAGGCTCATCAGTCAAAGTTGAAAAACTATGCTCAACCAAGCCCATAAAATACGTTTGATAGTATTGATTATCATTTAAAAAAACAGTCATATCTCTTCTCCTCTGTCATTTTTTGCCGATTTGAAAAATTACCGGCAATTCTGCTTTTTAATCAGAAACCGCTATATATCAGCTTTTCGACACCCTTTTAGGGTTTTAGCACTGAGTGTTTTCTGCCCCTTAACCCCCCTGTTAGTAATAGGGGGTTTACAATTTTTTACGCCTTTTTTGCTCGGGCAAGAGCCAGTGGCTGGCATAAGCTTTGCTTATGCTTAACCGCCACCTAGCTTCTTGGCAGACACTTTGTGCCTGCCTGCCAGAAGTGGCTTGGTTCTTCCTTTGGTCGCCCCACCCTCGAAAAAAGGCTATGTACATAAAAAACCCACTGTCTAACAAAGTCTGTTAAAACCGTAAGTCTTCAATGTCTACCTGATAAGTTTTCAAAACACTCAACTAGGCAAGCCTGATTACTTCAAAACATTTTGCAAACCTGATAATTCCTTTGAGCGATTATTAACGTGTGTTCGAACCGAACTAACTGTTCGCAACATAAAATTAAGATTTTTTTGAATATCAGCCAAGTAAGAAGGCAACATCGGATTAATAGCCATTAACTCTTCTTCACTTTCTCGACCTGCCTTAATGGCCTCTGCTAATTGGATAGTATTTTCAAGATTAACAGCCTTTTCCAACTGCTTCATCTCGCCTTGCGAGGCTTCTGTCAACTGAATAATCTTCTTTTTATCTAACGCCATAATTTCTACCTACTTTCTTTTCAACAAATAAAAAAAGAAACCTCTACTGTTCTAAACGCTGATAGAGCTTATCAAAGTCCTCTCGTGTTCTATCAATTACCTGCTGAAGACTTTCAAAATCACGCTTCAACAAGCCAACTTCTGAACTAAAATCAGTTAAACCGTCAGTACTTCGCTTTGTTAATTTTGATAACTTGGCAATTAAATCATCAAAATCAATGAAAAAGCCACCATTTTCAAATTCAAATAATTTACTTCTAAGAGAAACTTCAAGATTAGTTAATCCTGCTCTTTCTTTTGTCGTAATCATATATAACCACCTCTCAAAACCAATAAAAAAAGCCCATCAATTAAAATGGACTAAAACCTTATCATTAAATTTCCAATTCCCATAATAATTATTATTGAACTAATCTTATTCCAAAAATTCATAAATAATTATTCATAAAACATTGATTGCCTAACCTTAAAAGGCCTTATCGGGACTTTTTTGCTTTCTATAACATACTGGTGCTCTGATGGAACAACCCATTTTAATTCTCCTTTCTTTTGGCTATCTGTGCCTTTATATAATCATGCAAATTAAAATCTTTCGGAACTTCTGGTGCAAAAAAAGAACGCACTTCATCATTACCCGTTTGGATAAATCCCCAACCTTTTAAATCCTGTGACAAAGGATGAAACTCCTTATCTGTATTAGGAAACATCATGCCTTTTATCTCTCGGGTTGGCATGCCCATCACTAATCGCAAGTTTAATTGGTTACGAATAGCAGTTGGCAAACTATCTGCCCCTGGTCTTTGCATACCAATAATCAAATAAAAACCAAGTGAACGACCTTTCATCGCCACTTGGTTTAAACAAGCCTTCGCTTTGTTATAAACTTTGTAATTTTCATCTTGAAAATCAAGACTATCGGCCATCTCAACAAAAGCCCCATACTCATCAAAAAACAAAAAATGAGGAGCAAAATTAAAGTCAAAATACGAACCAACTTGACCCGTTGACTTTATCTTTTCAATCTTTTTTGACCGTTCTTCCATCTCATCAAAATAAGTCAAAATGGTTTGCAAAATCTCGGGCAACTCTGTTGAAACATGGTCAGTAAGCTCATCAATATACTTCAACGAAGCCAAATCATCTCGCTTTGGGTCAATAATTTCAACAAACTTCGTTAGTGTCAGCAATTGTCCTAAAATTGAAAACATTACATAAGACTTACCTGTTCCAACGTTTCCAGCAATCACCGCATTATAATTTTTATCAAACTTCCAAGGAATACCTTTAGCAATCTGAACCACACTTTTAGTTGGTTTTAACTCATTCAACTGATAACGAAACTTTATTGGGTCAAAAGCAAAAGTCGATACCATTTTATTTTTCTTGAACTCCGTTGTTTCTTTATCCGCCAACAAAGCAATTTCAACGACTTTATCAAAACGACCACTTGAAAACTGTTCCATATAGCGTTGACCATCAACTGGTTCAACTAAAAAAAATTGCCCCGTATCAAAGTTAAAACGAACCGCTATTTTTGGAAAATAAGTCAATTCGCCGTCTGCCTCATCGTAAAAGCCCTTAGAAACGACCAGCAAAGCAATTAATTGTCGATACTCAACTTTCTTCAAGTAATTAGCTAAACGCCCTGTATGAGCTTGAGAATACGTTTTAAAGAGATAGTACAAACCATATGCTACGCCAGCTTCTAAAAAAGCTAAAACAAAACCCAAAACAAAGACAGTTATGAAAGAAAGAGACAAGATGCCTTTAAATAAAGCAAAACCACTCAACAACAAAAACAAAACCAACAAAAAAAGCAAAGACCGCTTCAAAAGTGTCTTTGCCAAATACTGGTCTTGATATTTAATTTTCTTGTACAAAACAAAACTACCCTTTCCCCGCAATTACACAACCAACAAATCCTACACCAAAAACAATTGCTAAAGTAATTAGAATAAATGCCTAAATCATATTGATAACGTTTAAACCGACGTTTATTAAAAGGTAAAAAATTAAAATCATATTTGTTCATTATCATTTTTTCCTTTTTAATACTGCTGTTCCAGCTTTGCCCCTGCGTTTTCGTTGACGGTCTTAAAGGCCGTCGTCCATTCGTCAAACAAAGAATGGATAGCAATTTTTCCTGTATTGCCATAAATGTCTCGGAACAAGCACTGCCCCTTTGCCATATTAGCTAACAGTTCACGATTATCTTTGGTATCTGCTAAGTTAAAATGTTCCAAAATATGCTTTCTATCCGAAGAGTCATCAAAAGCAAACAGTTGACCATACTGCCCTTGTGACTGTTCATTGACAATATCGCCGACTCGCTGGGTCGCATAACAAAGCATATTATTTTCAGACCGTCCTAGTCGCTTAATACCATCTAGGACTTTTTTCCCAGCCTCAGAAGCGTTAAATATCCACGCTTCATCAATAAACTCAACCGAAAACTCATCAGGATTCTCACGACCAAACTTTTCAAAATACTTACCCAAGGCAAGCATAATAGAAACCGAATACTTTTGTGTTTCCGTATAAGTAGCCACTTCTTGCTTTGGCTTTGGCAAATCAAGACCAACTACTTCCAAAATTGTCCGCTGGTCGTCAAACTGCAACGAATCAGTCGAACCATCAGAAAAAGCAACCTTTAGCATGGAGCGGGGAATCACTTCCAAAAGGTTTTCAGCATAAGCCTTAGTTGAATCATTTTGCTCTTGCATAACTTCCAGCACGTTCAACGTTCCAACCTTATGACCTGCCAAACGTTCATCACAGACTTGGTGAATAGCCCTAGTCAAATTCGTATCAAGAACCGTATCTTGGCCCACACCACGAATCGACAAAAGCATTTCTTTGACCAGCGTTGCGACCGTTGGTATATCATCTTCACTCGATTGCTTGGATAAAGTCAACATAGGGTCTAAAACACCACGATTAGCATTATCATTAGCATTCAACGTTACATAATGAAAGGAGTTCAACAACTTCTTAAAGTAAGGATTATTTTCCTTTTCCAAAGCCCGGTCAAACCAACGCCGAACTTCTTGCTTCGGGTCAACATACAACATCTTGACATCAAACATAGCAAGATTCAAAAGCAAAACCTTCACCAAGAAAGACTTTCCTTGACCAGTCTCACCAGTAATAGCAATGTGGGGACTATCTGTTTTGGCCCCCTTAATACCCTTGTTAGCAACTGATGGATTCAACAAGACCAAATTACGGGAAGAATAAATCGCCTTATCAATCGACTTGTAGCGTCCCATATCTAAGGAACGGCCGATATAAAAGCCAGTGTTCATACCCAAGTGAACCGTTGTATCAAAAAGCATTTCTGCCATGGCTTCCGTAGACGTATACTGTTGCCATTGCTTGTACACACCAACTGACTGACCCGGCAGAGTTTGATACAACAACATCTCTTGATTAAACATAGGTGTCAAAACCTTAGTACCACGGTCATAAGTCGTAAGCCGTGCTTTAATCGTCCGCAACTTCTGTTTCAAAGCTTCCTTATCTTCATCACGAACAACAAGAATCATAGTCCACGCCATAAAGGCTTCTTTACTATCCAAAACATCAACTAAATCAGAAGCTAAGGCAAAGTTAATATCTGACTTCTTAGAAGAATCATCACCGGTTAAATCAGCGTCAACCTTTTCACTACCAAACTTAGCCTTAAAACCCTTAGCTTTTTCGGACATACCCCGGATTCCACGCCTTTCCGGATAGGTCAGCTTAATGTGTAGTTCCACTGGAAACTTCAAGCCTTGAATAACTGGAATCAGTTCCAAGTTCTTCATACTATCGGGCAGTGCCAAAACAATATGAGAGATATAGTCCGTCTGTTCCCCATTATCTCGTTTGATAATCCGTGGATCAGCAAAATCAAATACTGTTTCTCGCATATCTTCCAAAGACACAGCAGTTGGATTGTTGTATGGGAAACCAAGCACTCGGACCATTTCTTTTTCCGTTACCTTACGACCACCAACGACATTCAATAGATTCAAAATATCGTCATTCATAGTTTGGTAACGGTCAAAAAACTCTTCTGAAAACTTAGCTTTGAACTTCAAAGCGTCCGCCACTCGTCTAAGCACCAAGTCCGTTGCAAATAAGGCCTTATCAGTGATACTTTCACCAATCGCAGACGACTGCAACCTGACCCCAATATAAAACTCATCAATCGTTGCCGGTCGGAACTCATCTTGTAAGATGGCTGGCTCTTCTTGGCCCAAGTAATAACGGGCTACATCATTGATGTCTTTTGCCCAATCGTCTTTAGTACCACGAATACGACCAACTAAATCCATGTCAGCCGGTAAAAGCTTCATATCGACATCATGGTACTTTTGTAAGCGTTCCAAAATATCAATCAGATTATCCTTATGCCGGCGTTTTTCTTCAACATTTGCCACATTGATTTGGAAAGGTTCGAGCTTGTAGTATGCCCAAACATCGCCTTTATCCGTCATTATCAGATTATCTTGATACTGAACAACTGGATTTTCAAATAAGACCGTTGTTTTCTTAGCCATTATGCTGTCCCCCCTTCTGTAAACTGAACTAACTTCTGACCATCTGAAGTCGTCAAATGGCCCTTATCCGTGACCATTGTTGGTGTCCTTTCAATTCCAAAATCAGAAATGAAATGACGATTAGCAGAATAAGCAACATTGACTACTTGAATCTGTTCCTTATGATTTGCCATGTTCAAAAAATTGTGCCAAAAGATGGCTGGATAAGCCTTTTTACAAGAAGAACAATCAGGATTATAGAAAAACGTTCCTTTCATATCCTGCTGTAAAGCAACCGGTCGATTATTTTGTCCCGAAGCCGATAGACCCGGTGCTAGATAAATAAAAGCCCCTACAATAACTGAAAAACCCAAACTAAAACTAGTAAGCATTTTCCAATTTAAATATTCCTTTAAACCAAAACCCTGTTTTGACCTTTTCTTATTTTTCGTTTTCACGTTTCATCTTTTCCTTTCATATCGTTAGGTGCAATAAAAAAAGAGCTTTCGCCCTTATACTTTCAACTGGTTAATCAAAACCGTACTAAACTTCTTCGAGTTTTTATCAGCCCATAAATGAACTAAATGATAAGCAGGAGCCGAATCACGACCATCTGCGTCTACCTGTGTTTTAACCACAGTAAACAATTCAACCTGCGAACCATTTGTATTGGCAACATATGTTGCCGATTCAATAACCTTACTCTTTAAACCAAGATTATCAATTTTCTTACCACCAGTATCATCTAAACCAGAATCAAAAATCTTCTTTTCGTTATCAGA
Source organism: Fructobacillus cardui (assembly GCF_963580785.1). Classification (NCBI taxonomy): domain Bacteria; kingdom Bacillati; phylum Bacillota; class Bacilli; order Lactobacillales; family Lactobacillaceae; genus Fructobacillus; species Fructobacillus cardui. The sequence continues at coordinate 22,271 of NZ_CAUZLS010000009.1, forward strand.
AGATAATTGAAGCATGGAAGAGAGTGTTTTTTGTCTTGCCTGATAAGAATCTTGATTGGTCCAAGTATAGTAAGTCATAGCAAAATTATTTGCTTTCGCCTTAGCCCATGAATAACTATCAGTGGACTGGTTTTTAAATGTTGTGTTTTGTGTATCGACCGCCTTTTCTTTTTCTTGAAGCGTTTTAACATCATTTTTTAAATGATTGACCTGACTTTGTTTTTGACCATTAGCTACTAAAAACACTGATAAAAGAAGAACAAAAAGACCTGGCACAAACCAAAATAACTTATTTCTCATCTTGAAAATCTCCTTGTATCATAGTTTTTTTAATCGCCATAATCTCATTAATATATGGGTCATAGTCAACTAAGTAGGCCACGTTTTGACTACCAGACTGACCAATCACAATATATTGTGGCTTAGTCGTATAGTAATCTGCCGGTGCTACTTGCTTCACAGTAAAGTTTTGACGATTTCCAAAATCAACACTAGCACCCGTTGTTCTTTGCATATATGCTTTAGCCGAAGCCGAAACTTGGCCCGGTGCCATCAAATCATACTTCGTTGGATCTTGATTTAGGACAATCCCCATCAACGTTTTTAACTTGTCTGCCCCCTTTGTCGTCATATCGTATTGGTCTTGCAAAACCTGGTCACCACTAGAAGATAAGACAATCGTTTTCTTTTCATTTAGCTTTTTCTTCTTCGTCTGCAAGTCATGGACTTGTTTCTTTAAACCACTACTTTGACTAAACGCCAACAAAGACATGATGGCTAGAACTGCCGTCACACTAATCAATATCTTTTTAACCATTTTAACTTCCTTGAATAAAGGTCATTCCTTGACCTAATGTAATCTCACGAAATGATACCGTACCCGTTCCTAAATCAACAACATTAGCTTCTGATACTAAGAACTTCTTTCCATCATCAGAAACCGCTTCAACAACGGCCACGTGGCCATAAACCGCAACAGCCCCAGCAACCCCCGGCTGAAAGGACACTGCCCAACCAACACTAGGCTTGTCACTGGTCGTTAAACCTTTTGCTTTGGCTGTTTGCGCCCATTGCCCACCATTTTGCAGATAATTTGGCACGGGGTGGCCTAACTCACTCATTCGATTATAAGTATACCAGGTACACTCCCCAAAAGGATAGGTATTGGACGAATCAGTAGCCGTAAAATTTTGATTCGTAATCTTGTCTTTATATTGGCTTGGAATCTCTTTAACGGGTGCGCCAGACGTTCCTTTGGTCGTACTCGTATCACAGCCACTAATAGCTGGTGCTGGACTACTTGAAGCAACATCAACGGAGGCAATGGTTGCTTCTGAATCAGACCCAGACGAAAACTCTTGATACCATTTCTTGGCATAGCTTGTTCGTTGAGCCGTCGTTCCGCTTCCACCACGTTCCCATCTTGAACGCAAGAACTCGGTTGCTTCTTCCACAGAGTTCATTTTCAAACCCTGCTTCAAAACTTCACTATCCTTACCATCATGGTTCAAAGCAAAATCTAACTGAAAACTGGGGTCTTTCCAATCTTTTCCCTGACTTTGGGCTTCTTTTAGTAGGCTCACTCGCCGGCCACTGTCCCATTGGTTAAAACCAAAGGCATAACCAGCAACTGATTTATCGTTTGCCTTGCTTTCATCATAGGATTTACCACCTTGGATAGCCGAAGGATTTAATGACGATTCGACTTGCGAATTACCTAAGTAGGCTGCTATGCCCGCTTCGGTAAAACCCGTTTGATTCTTCAAATTATCATGAATGGATTTTGCCATTGCCTTTTGGTCAGCAGTTGACGTAACCGATATATTAGCTGAATTACAGGAAGAATTACTAGACGAAACACCCGTTGCAATAATCACTAGTAAAATTACACCCAAAAGAATCAAAGGAACGAAAAGCCAAGCGTTAGCAATCATAAATGAACCAGCCGTCTGCGCTCGCTTCAAACGTTTAACATGTTTTTGAATCCGTTGTGCCTGCTTTTGAAGTTTCTTTACTAGCTCACTATCCATTAGTCACCAACCCCCGGCTTTTCCTTATGGTCGCTGGTTTTCAAGTCCCGTTCTAAATCAATATCCCGTTTCCTTGATGGATTAGTTGCCCCATTTCCTGAACCACTTGGCTCCTCTTCTACCAGCTCGGTCCGTCTTGTAACCTTTGGCTTTCCGGATTCGTTTGTTTCAAAATGACGCTCGCCATCCTGACCCAAATCAGTCAAACGTTGGTCACGTTCCTGTTCATAGTCAAGATTACCTAAATTACGAACAGTATCATGAATATTGTTTCTTGATAATCTTCTGGCACGATCCGCCTTTTCTTGCTCACGTTGGCGTTGCAAATCCTGCTCGTCTAAGAAGCTATCCAAGCGTTCATTTCGGCGTTCTTCTTCTTGAAGTTCTTCTGATTCTTCTTCATCAGATTCACCACCGTTTTTCCGGTTGGCAAAGTGATTTCCAATATAAGAAGCAAGGGCATTTTTAGCAATCCCCCCACCACGCTTAACCGGTCTTGAAAGCGAAAGCTTATCTGCCATATTACCAATGGAGGCACCACCGGCAATTAAGTTGACAATCGCCCCCTTCTTCTTCCAAAGCGTAATCATCAAAACAATAAAGAGTAAGGAGTTCAACATAGCCGACCCGTTATTGACTGGTGGTACGACAATATCGACAATATCACCCGTCCAGTTGACAAAGACAATCCCGAACAACAAGGCAATCTTACCCAGTAACATACCAACGCCCATGGCAATCGTTTTCATCAACAAGCCCGAATATTTTGGAATCAATGAAAGTAAAGCGACAAATGGCGCAATAAAGTAAACGGCAATCGCCCCAAGTTGTAGCACCATATTGGCAACCCCAATTCCTAGATAAGGAACAGCATAGGCAACTGATACGGCTGGCGACATAAAGGCGATAGTCGTTTGAAGCCAAGAATATGAAGAACCAGCTTTCATGTACTTTTGATTTGAAAAGTCTTTCTTGACCTTTCCAGAAGCCTTAGACCCAAGCAACTTGTATGGATCACCATCATTGGAATCAACCTTATCAGCAGAAGGCACACCAAAATTTCCCAAATAAAATGGTCGTTCAACAGCCTTAGTAAAGTATTCATGACGAATAGCATTCTTAAATGAGTTACTAGTGTCAGCGACCTTGGCTTGGTCCGTGTTTGATGTAGCTTGGAAAACTGCTGTTTGTGTTACAGACGTATAATTGTTCAAGTTTGTTAGCACCGTACTACCAGCACCGACCCAAGTAGCACCCATAATGGCAATCAAGAATACAAACCACAATCGCTTTAAGTCTTTTGCAAAAGCGACAAAGGCCCAAACAAGTCCAACCGCAAAGGCTAAAGCTAATAGCCAACGGAAAACATCTAAGCCCCAAATATTTTGGTTAAAAATACCAATCTGTGCAATCACTGTATTCATGGAAGAAGTAATCGTGGTTAGGTCAAACAAACGACTTAACCCAGCGTCCGTCACACTATAAACAATGTTTGTGTTAATGTTTTGGAAAAGGTCAGACAGCATGTGGGCGACATTACCTGACAAATCAGTAACACCAGCTGACTGATAATACATTTGATAATTTTGGAGAATGTTTTGGTTAACCCAATCCATATCATTGGCATTTAAGTGCTGTTTAATCACATCTGCCGAAATCTCGTCAGGGTCACGCCCAACCACTCGGTCAACATCACCTATCGTTCCTTTATTGTCCTTACTATCAGCGTCAATCCTAATTCCCGATGTTTTACCATCATTGACACCAGCTTGATTTAAAGCGTCATTCGTCGAATCAACACTTTGTGTTATCTTAGCGACTTCTGCTTCGTCGTCCGACTGCCCATCTGCATAAACATTTAAACCATTAAAAAAGACCAACGCTCCTAAAAGTGTGGCCAGACCGATTATGATTTTGTTTTTCATACTGCTTCCCTTCTCTTTAAATTATGTTTGTTTTTGGTTTTCCTAGGTACTGCCCCTAGCCGTCCTAGCCACAAGCTGACAAAAACCATAAAAAGGCAAGACATTAAAGTCCTGCCCCTAGTGCTATAAAATCTTGTACTGCTTATTAGCGGAGTTCAAACGCTTATCTTGATATAACTGGTTTTTCTTAATCCCGTATCGACGATAATACTTAAAACAAGCCATCAACTGGTGTTCAAATGGTAAATCATCAATTCGCAAGTACCGGTCTAAAAAGTAAACCGAAACAGCAAATAACAAGACTAAGCCAAAACCTAGTGAGAGCCGGTCAATTTGAAACAGCCCCAACAGACTAGCTAAGACTGACGAAAAAACAATCGCAATCGCTTCTAGTCCAAAAAACCGTCCGTTAATCCAAAATGGCGAATAAAAGTCGCCGTAGATATGTTTGAACTTTGCTTCGTCCACAAACACTCGGCGATAGTTATACATCTTAACCCCCAATTCCAGAGATAAACTCTTTCAAAGCGTTAATCAGATTACCCGGTGCCGCCAAGAAGCCTTGCGGATCATTAATAGCAGAATAAACAACTGCCCCAATTCCAATAGTAATCCATAGCTGAACTGTTTCCTTTTTACCAAAATGTAAAATGGCACGCCATGCAACAATAATAAACACCACAATCAGTAGCAGTGGTTTAATCGAATTATAAAAAGGCATTCAAATTTCCTCCTAAGCCTCAATAAACTTATTTACAAAGTAGGTCTTTTGTTGCTTTTTCAACTCCAAACGAACCTGCTGATTTTGCTTAATATCCGTATCATGAACTTGGACGGTCATGGTGGCCGTAACTACCGGATTATCCTTTGTTCCACTAACCTTAATATTATCAATTCCAGCCAAATCCACCTTACCTGCTAGACCTTGTGGGTCATTCATCAGCAAGGACATATCGGCCTTTGAAGAAGATACATACTTTGCCAAGAAAGTCTTAGTAAAACTTGTAACATCATCAACCGTATCCTGGTCGGTCAACGCCTTTTGTGACTTATCCAATCGGTTTTCACCGACATGTCCAACCGTGTTCAAATCACTTGACACATAAGGCAAGCCAACCACTGTAAACTGGGCATTGTCCTGAACGTATGGAATGTTAATCGTTAAGTTTGACTGCTTTCCATTGTTTTCCAATGTAATGGCATACTGAACTGTCCGCACCCCGTCTACGTTAAAGATACCAAGTATCTTGTGGTCCTTTAGGCTTTGTTGTCCTGACCCAGTTCCTAACTGGGTCAACGAGAAACCAGATGGGAAGTAAGGCTTTAAGCCATTTCGCCATTGGTCCTGCTGGTCTTGGTTGTAGTTGTAGTAAGCATTCAAAAAATTTTCAAAATACTGACCAACTAATGGATTATAAGAAAGAGAGCCAGCCGAAGCCTTATCCAATTTCTTTTCCAAGTTTGCTTGATTTGTTTTAAGTTGATGGTTCTTTTTGACAACCTGTGAAGCCTGCCAAGTCACCAGCAACATTAAAGCGATAAATAAAAAGACGCTGGCAAAAACCACTTTACGTAGCTTCCCAATCGTCAATGTTCTTACTTTTGGCATTTTCAAGCCTTTATCTTTCTTCTTTTTTTCAAAATCAATCGGGCCTTTTAGCTTGTGCCAAAGCCGTTTCATTTTTTTCAATATGACACCCCCTTTCTTGCTCTAATAAATAAGTGTACTTACTGAAAAATCACTTACTTAGCTTTTCTTTCATCGTTTTCTTCTTACTATCCAAGTAAAGCCAAGCCGTTGTCAAACCAGCTAAAATAGTCAAAGTAATTGCCACAATCAATGATTTGGGATGTGTCAAAACTTGCTTACCCGTCTTTGGCAGATTGGTTACTGTCTGTACAATCCTTGGTTGTTCAGGTGTCTTCGGTGTTTCAGGCGTCTTCGGTGTTTCAGGCGTCTTCGGCGTCTTCGGCGTTTCAGGCGTCTTTGGCGTTTCGGGTGTCTTTGGTGTTTCAGGTGTCTTCGGCGTTTCGGGTGTCTTAGGCACATCAATCAAAGCCGTCTTGGACAAATAAATATTATCCTTGCCATCATCAATCGTCTTAAGTGAGGTCGTCAACTTCTTCAAGGGAACTGCCTGTCCCTTTTCCCACATTGTCATCTCATAGCCCGTCTTATCAGCATTGTAGCCAATATGAATGGTCATTGGTGTAATGTCTTCAAAGCCTTCTGGTGCACCATCTTCCACTAACTCATAGTCGCCATAAGGAACGTGGTCAAACTTATAATAACCATCGTTGCCTTGGTTGTCTTGATGAGTCGTAACCGTAATGGCTTCGCCCTTTGTCCCGTTCAAAGGCACAAGCTTCAACTTAATATCATTATATCCAGTTGAACTCGTCCCTGTTCCAGAGCGAACATACTTATAGCCATCAAAAGTAAAGCTCACAACCTTATCCTTTGACGTTGTTCCATTCGTTACTTCGGCCTTATCTTGGCCTTCATAGTTCAACTGGAACGAATTATGAGACTTGTCAATTTGATAACCCTCTGGTGACTTCACTTCTTGCCAGTAATAACCAGACAAAGGCAAGTTCTTAACCCCTGCTTGACCCGTTTCATCGTCCAGTTGCAAGACCACGTTGTCCTGATCAACCACCGTCCCCTTGACTAGCTTAGGGTCAGGTTGACCATCAGTATGCCACTTAACTGGTGTACCATCAGCATTAAACAACTGATACTGTGCACCCTTAAAAGTGGCCTTTCCTTGGGTCTTATCGCCAGTTTGAGCATCGTTTTTCGTTACGGTACTTTCGCCACGAACTTCCTTGTTGGTTCCTGAGACCGCTTGAACTCGTTGACCGTTTTCATCTAAATCAACAGCAATCGGAGTAAAGGAATTAAACAATCCCTTACCGGCTTGCTTCTCGGTAATCACATAGTGACCATAGTCCATGTCTTCTGGTGTTTCCGCATGTCCATTAGCATCAGTAGTCAAAGTACGAACAACTTCACCGTCTTTGGTGTCCTTGTGTACTTCAAAAACGTTCCCTTCAAGCGAGTAATTAGCATTCGACAAATGCTTATTCACTTGACCATCGTCCTGCAAAACATTCTTATCAATCTTAAGCTGGGCTTTCTTGATAACAATGTTCAAATCAGCTTGCATTCGAATAGGGTCTTTTGAACCATACAATGTTTGACCTGTTGAACCATCAGGGTTTGCAGTACCGAAAATAAATTGATTAAATTCATTATTAAATCCAGAGTCAAAATTAATTTCGCCATTTCCAGCCTTAGCATTCTTATCAACATTAATTGTTAACTGACTACCATTCGCTGTGGCACTAATCCCATTTGAGCCAACGATTTTTTTATACTTGTTCAAATCTGTACCGTTTGTATCTGTTACAGTCGCCGATTGACCAGCAATAATGTTCAACGGCGCTGGATTAAAATTAGGCTTTTGAGACAATGAACCCGCATTATCTAGTATACTTTGTGCCTTTTGAATAACATTGTTTGACAGATTAATACCAGACCAACCCGTCACTTGCGTTCCCAAGACATTTTTTAACTGACTTTCATCAACCCGACTAGAACCACTATTGACACCCGTTGCACCATTTTGTCCAGCTAGCAATTCCCAGACAACCAGTTGCGTAGCAAAGTAGGTTTCATTATCTGTAGAAGCCCCTTGACTTTGACCTACCCATACTGCATTATTAATCAACGACCTTTGATAGCTGTTCATACTACGAAACGTATCCAGCATCGCCTGATTTTGTCCTACGGCCGTTGCCAAAGCGCCATCTTGAACCATAACAAATGGGTTAATACAAAACACAACATCATTATTCATGCGAAGATTAACAACAGGCTCAGTTTGACCATTGGCAAAAGAAACAATGCCATCTTTCCCTTGGATACTTACTGTCCCACTAGCAGGCAACGTATCGGCAGAGACAGAACTATTATTTAAAGCAACTGCTCCAAAGAAAAAGGCAACCAAACTTGCGGTTACCCAAAATTTTCCTGATTTATACAACTTAAAATGTTCTTGCGAACTAACAATACTTTCCATACTTTTTTTCCTTTCAAATAAAAAAAAACACCAAATAGTGTTTTCATAAGTGATAGTAATTTTTAATAACCACCCACTCCTTCAACTTCAGGATGTGAATTTCCATAAGCTGCCGCGGCAGCATCAGCTTCAGCACTAGTCTTAAAGCCACCTTGAGACCAAACTACATTATAGTTTGCATCATAAGCTTGTGCTGTCCATGTCTTAGCAGGAGCAGACGGTGCTGGCGTTGATGATTGAGCTGGTGCTTGGTATGAACTACCCGTGTTTGAGGATTGAGCAGGTGCTTGGTATGAACCACCTGTGCTTGCAGATTGAGCTGGTGCTTGGTACGAGCTACCAGTCTTTGCCGATTGAGCAGGTGCTTGGTATGAGCTACCATTTGATGACTTACTTGGTGCTTGATAACTGTTATTACCAGAAGCATTTACCTTTGACTGTCCAGCAGTCGCCGACTGTGATGGTGCAGATGAGTTGTTAGAAGTTGCTTGACCATTATCAGAAGATCCTTGATTAGCTTCATCGTGCTTTGGCTCTTCCGCATTATTTTGATTAGTGTCTTCACTAGTCTTCGCTTTTTTCTTATCAGAAGACTTAACAGACTTTTTAGAAGAATGACTAACGGTTGGCTGATGTTCTTGCCCCGACTTAACCGTATTGGCATAAACAACGCCACCAGCTACTGTTCCTACAACCAAAACTCCAACAGCAGAAGCCACAATCAATTTAGTCTTTTGCGACCAAGTCTTAATATCCAACAATTCCTTAACCTGCATTTTCCATCTCTCCTTTAAATCGTTAAATAAACATTAATTATATTATAACAACAGTTTCAACAAATATTAATTACTTGTGACTTTTTTCTTTTACATCAACACTTTCTGACTTCTTCACGTCGTTTTCACGAGGAATAACAGACTCTGCGTAAATTGCCCAATCAGTAACATCGTTACCAACAAAAGCAAACTTCAAATTTTGAGGTACAAGCTTTGCTCCATACTTAAGAAAAGGTTTAACCGCTTCATAATTTTCTGGTGTCAACATGATACGAATTTCGTTATCTTCGTCCAGAGGCTTCCCTTCTTCAATAAAGGATAGCGAATAGTTATTGATAATCGTATCGCCATTATCATCTTGCACTGCTTGACCACGCTCAATTTTAGGATTTTCAGTGGTTGATACCAACACCAACTTTTGTTTATCAAACGCGTCTGCAGAACGTACCTTAGCGACAGCATGCTTATCCTTACCAGAAACAAAGATCGAGTCAAACTCCTTTTCAGGAACATCATCTTGCTTGTTATCTGACTTTGATAGCAATTCGCCACCAATAGTTGCCACACGAACACCTGTCGTATTATTACGAGCCTTACCTGCCGACACATGACCATTAACCAACTTCATTGGTGTTTCAAATACTTGACCAAAATTAAAATCAGGTTGTGGGTTAATCAAAACCTTTGACAGCGAACGATTGATAGACAATTCTGCTACTTTAGTTGTTCCCTTTTCGCCAACATTCTTTGTACGACTAAAGGACAATTCTCCCATAGACTGACCTTGCAATGACAAACGAGTAAACTTATTAACCATGTTTTTTTACCTTACTTTCTAAATTCTAAAAATTAACAAAATAAAAAAGACTCAACAAAGCCTTTTTTATAAAAGTATTCAATTGTGATTATTCCTTAATTAAAATAGGTATGAGTGTTAGCATCTAACGTGCTAACAGATTTAACCTAGCTAGCAAAATTAGCGACTTTATCTTCACGCAAAGTCGGTTCTTTTAAAGATTTAAAACTAGACTGGCACAACTCAACTAAGTTGCTTTTTCTATTGCTTTCGCTCAACGACCGCCCTCTCGGTCTAAAAGTTGCCACACTTTCAAACATCAGACCCTCGATTTATATTTTTAACTGGGATATTAGCAGAATAAACTAACACACAAACTTTTCTCTTTATTCACTCACGCCAACCAAACTCTCGTTTGACTCTTGCTCATGCCCAGAGTAACAAAATAATTTGTTACCATAATTGTTTCTTTCTATTTAATCAACTATAATAGGGTTAATTAAATATTTCTCTGGCGGGAGATTAGTTGGAAACAATTAATTTACATATTTAATTATCAAAGTACAGAAACGCACTTTCAGTGAAATCTCATTGAAGGTGTGTTTTTTTTTCATCTTCTTTTCATTCCAAAAGAAAAATCATAGTCAAGTCAACATCATGTGAATTCACATGAGCTAACTGACTATGATTATAAGTTTACATTATTTGGTCAACCCCTAATGCAACAGTCTAAAAAAATAATTTGAAAAAACCTTTATAAAGCTGATTATACCAATGTTTTTCAGTTTTTTAAAAATTTATGCTCACTAAAAAGACTTGCCTATTTTTATCATAGCCAAGAATCCATTTATGGGTTCTTTTTTTATGTAATTCCGGTCACGTGAAGATGTTGATAACTGAGATGCCGTTTAAAGGCACTTAAACGCGTTTTAAAGCCATGCAAAGCCATGGGACGTGTATTGGATACTCTTAACTGCTTTCTGGAGCTTTACAGGGCTAATATGAGCGAAATTAGTTTTCTTAGGAAAATATTCCCTTAAAGCCCGATTGAAATTCTCGTTGGAACCACGTTCGTGTGGTGAGTACGCATGAGCATAGTAATATTTAATGTGATGCTTTTGAAAAACTCGCTGGGTCATGGCTGCTAAAAACTCAGTGCCACGATCGCAAGTAACGGATTTAACAGATCCTTGATATTTAGTTAAAAAAACCTCTATAGCTTCACTTATCGAATAAGCGCACTTATTTTTAACAAGCAAAACTTCGGCATATCTCGTTTTTCTTTCGACAAAAGTTAACAACAAATGACTGGATTGCATCGATTCTACGCCATCCAATTCCCAATGTCCAAACACTTCACGGCGTTCGATTGCCATTGGTCGTCTTTCAATCGTATGTTGTTGGATGACAGCTCGCTTATCAGAATTTGACTGATGTAGGCTCTTCATTACTTTTTGACTTAAAGCGCGCTTATACCGTTTTCCCTTCAGTCGTAAACTTTTATTTGAGAGACCCTCAATTTTATTATGGTTAATCCAATTGTATATACAACGGACTGACACACCAAAATTACGACTGCTGTAAACAATTTGTTCTGGTGACCACTTATCTTCTAGAATTCGCTTTTTGATGATGGTGGCTCGGTGATTGGATAATTTACGCGGACGCATCCTTATTTTTGAATGCTTGTTATATTCGGCAAGCTGATGAGCAGAAAGTGCCCGATATATTTTTTTAGCACGATTAACGGGTAAACGCAGGCCCATCCTCTGTTGTTTGGTGGCACGTTGTATTTCTCTGGTAATAGTGGAGCGAGCAAAACCTAGGCGAGTGGCGATTTGTGATAGTGAGTAACCTTCTCCAATCCAGGTCTCTAATTTAACACGATCTTCTAAAGTTAAGTGACGGCAATCCATTGTAAATACCTCTTGATATAAGACAAATATTTTGATTAATTTACATTGTGATAAAAATAGAAAACTATCTAATATTATAATATTAAGAACCGACTTTTTCTTCACGTCAATATTATTTACTGGTGTAAAAACAAAATAAAAGCCACCAATTTCCAATTGGATTTGGTGGCTTTTATTGTCATTTGGAAGCTGTCGCCGTAGCAACAACGCTGTTATTATAAAAAATGAACTGCTGACGAACAGATTGAACATAAAAAGTTAGTTCATACCCCCTGCCCCTTCCGCTTTTCTCGCTGTTAAATTAACGTACTGATAAGTTTTATCATTTTTGCGGATATAGTTTTCCAATTTATTTAGCACTCATTACTTCTTTCTCTTACGAGGTGAGAAAATTCCAAGCCCCGCAAAACTAGCAATTAAAGCAAATAAAAAGTTTGAATTAGGCTTGTTTCGTTCAGTCCTCAATCCCGTATTTGGCAAAACATGGTTGGTATCACTTTGAGGATTAACAACTTTATCAATTTGATTTGAAGTGACCGTATTTCCATCATGTGAATCAGTTGTTACCGTGGTTGTTTCCTTTGGGGCATCCTTGGTGTACTTAACCGTGTAAACCAAATCACTTGAATCTGGCGTGACATTCTGAGCAGCGATGCTTGTTTGGTCAGGCGTGTACCCCTTCAAAGTTGGGCTTGTCACTGCTGCAAAGCTTTGATCGGCTGTCCAAGCACCGTAAGTCTTTTCACCGGTTACAGCATCTGTTGAGACACTGCGAGTAAAGGTGATTGGCGTTGCGACATAGTCGTCAGCCGCCTTGGTTCCATCAGCGTACTGATAGTGAACTGTTTCATTCACAGTCTTTGTATCAGTTGTGACTGCTGGGGCATCCTTCGTGTACTTGACCGTGTAAACCAAGTCACTTGAATCTGGCGTGACATTCTGAGCAGCGATGCTTGTTTGGTCAGGCGTGTACCCCTTCAAAGTTGGGCTTGTCACTGCTGCAAAGCTTTGATCGGCTGTCCAAGCA
>NZ_CAUZLS010000010.1:0-16945 GCF_963580785.1 Fructobacillus cardui
ATAGAGGAACCACCTGTACCCATCTCGAACACAGAAGTTAAGCTCTATAGCGCCGAAAGTAGTTGCCGGAACGCTGGCTGCGAGGATAGGACGATGCGATGCCGTACATATTATATTGAAAACAAAAGAGAGTTTTCCGGAGAGGTGTCCGAGTCAGGCTTAAGGAGCACGGTTGGAAACCGTGTAAGCGGTGAAAGCTGCTTCGAGGGTTCGAATCCCTTTCTCTCCATTTTGGACGATTAGCTCAGCTGGGAGAGCACCTGCCTTACAAGCAGGGGGTCACAGGTTCGATCCCTGTATCGTCCATTAAGCTACGCCCTCTTTTTTGTTTTCAAACATGAGTTAGAGTAACCTTGTGGGGTGCAAGTCCTCATCATGTTATTTCGGCGATAGCTGATTGTTAATACCTTAGGGATATAGTTTAATGGTAGAATAGCGGTCTCCAAAACCGTTGATGGGGGTTCGATTCCCTCTATCCCTGCCATGGCGGTAGTGGTGAAGTGGTTAACACACTGGTTTGTGGATCCAGCATGCGAGGGTTCGATCCCCTTCTACCGCCCTAATAAAGTATTTATACTTTATATTGCCCTTGTGGCGGAATTGGCAGACGCGCTGGACTCAAAATCCAGTGGTGGCAACACCGTGTGGGTTCGACTCCCACCGAGGGCATAACGAAAAACCTGGACTTTTGTCCGGGTTTTTTCTTTGGACAAAAAGTGGGTGAAACCTTGAATTTTCCCCGTTTTTTAGGTATTCTTGTTAAGAGTAAACTAGGTGAAATAGGACCTGGTTTGGAGGATGATTTTGGACCAAGAAGCATTTTTAAAGACCCTTGAAGAAGCCGGTTTGACACTGTCAGACCAGCAAATTGAGCAGTTTGACCGTTATTTTTCCTTGTTGGTTGAGACAAATAAGGAATTTAATTTGACCGCCATTACGGACCATGATGAGGTTTATTTGAAGCATTTTTATGATTCGCTGACATTGGCAATTTACCAACCGGCTTTAAGGTTTGCCGAACCAACTTTGATTGATATTGGTTCTGGTGCTGGCTTCCCGGCAATTCCTTTAAAAATTGCTTTACCAAACTTAAAGGTAACGTTGGTTGATTCTTTGAACAAGCGAGTGAATTTTTTGAAAACGGTTGTTGCAGACCTTGGTTTAGAAAACGTGATGGTTGTGCATGGTCGTGCCGAAGATTTTGGACAAGATCAAAAAATACGTGAAAGCTTTGATTACGCGACGGCTCGAGCAGTGGCGCGAACTGCAGTTTTAGCTGAGTACACATTACCGTTTGTGAAAATCGGTGGACAACTTTTAGTGATGAAGGGTTCTGCTGGCGAAGATGAACTGAAGGCCGGAAAAAAGGCTTTACAGACACTTGGTGGCCAATTAAAGGAAAGCTTTACTTTCACTTTACCAAATCAGGATCCACGAATGATTCAGATTATCGATAAGGTACAAAAGACACCAAAGAAGTATCCAAGACAAGCGGGTACACCTAGCAAAAAGCCATTATAAAAGAAAAAGGAGCCAGCAGATGGCAAAGATTATTGCTTTAGCCAACCAAAAGGGTGGGGTTGGCAAGACAACGACAAGTATTAACCTGGGTGCTGCCTTGGCGAAGGCTGGTAAGAAGGTTTTGTTAGTAGATGCCGATCCACAGGGAAATGCAACCTCTGGTGTTGGTGTTGACAAATCAGAATTAGAAAATGATGCTTATGAAGTTTTGATTAACGGAGTTGCTGCTAACGATGCTATTGTCAAAGCGGGTACACTCGATATTTTACCAACGACCATTCAGCTGTCAGAAAGTGAAGTGCAATTAGTTGATCTTCCTCGACGGGAATTTCGTTTAAAGGATGCGCTGGCACCGCTGGCCGACCAATATGACTATATTTTGATTGATAATCCGCCTTCACTAGGGCTTTTAACAATTAATTCTTTCACGGCAGCAGATGCGGTGTTGATTCCAGTCCAAACCGAATTTTATGCCTTAGAGGGGTTGGGACAATTGCTCAATACGATTGAACTTGTCCGCCAAGGCCTGAATCCTGATTTGGAAATGGCTGGAATTTTATTGACAATGTTTGATACCCGAACTAATTTAGCAAAGCAGGTCTCTGAACAAGTACGAACATACTTTGAAGACCGGGTTTACCATACGGTCATTCCGCGGACAGTTCGGTTATCGGAAGCACCGTCATACGGCCAGGCGATTATTGATTTTGATCCAAAGTCACTTGGTGCGCGGGTGTATACCGAATTTGCGAAGGAGGTCATGGCGCAATATGGTTAATAAAAAAGGTGGCTTGGGTAAAAACATGGATTCGCTCTTTGGATCTAATGGTATTTCAAAGGAAGCTTTGGCCCATTCCAAAACAATTAGCCGCAACCCGGAGGCTGGGGAAAAAGTCATTTCGATTCCCTTAGACCAAATTGAAGCCAATCCGTTTCAACCACGGTTGCACTTTGATGAAGAATCCATCAAAGAGCTGGCTCAGTCGATTAAAGAAAATGGCTTGTTGACGCCGATTATTGTCCGTCAAAGCGGTGCTAAGTATCAAATTATTGCTGGTGAACGTCGTTTCCGCGCAACGAAGACGTTGCCGGTGAAGGAAATTACTGCGATTGTTCGGGCAACCAATGATGACACGATGGCAACGTTGGCGTTGATTGAAAACTTGCAACGCGATAACTTGGACCCGATTGAAGAATCACGTGCTTATGCAAACTTGATGGCCCAGCTGGATTTAAACCAAACTCAACTGGCCGAAAAATTAGGTAAAGAACGGACCACGATTGCCAACGCTTTGCGGTTGTTAAAGTTACCAAATCAGGTCCAAGACCTGGTTCAAGCTGGTGAGCTTTCAATGGGGCAAGCCCGTGCCTTACTTGGCTTGGAAAAAGAAGGCCAGATGAATACGGTTGTTCAAACAATTTTGAAAGAACAGTTGAATGTTCGTCAGGTCGAAGCACTGGTCAAGAAGGTCAACGCTGGTGACCAAAAGCCTGCTAAAAAGGCTGAATCACCGTTTGCTAAGGATTTAGCAAATCGATTAGAAGACAAATTTGGAACGAAGGTCAAGGTCAACACCGGTTCAAAGGGTGCTGGAAAGATTGAAATTGCCTATCTTTCAGAACAAGATCTGGCCCGAATCTTAAGTATTTTGTCAATTGAGGTAGATTAAGATGGCGCAATCAATTGAATACGGTCTGGGCGACCTAGTTGAAATGAAGAAGCCCCATGCTTGCGGAACTAACGCTTGGGTGGTGAACCGCCTTGGGGCCGATATTAAAATTACCTGTTCGAACTGTAACCGGACAATTATGTTGACCCGGTTTAACTTTGAAAAACGCTTGAAAAAAGTCTTAAAAAAGGCCGAAGAAGATTAATTTTCGCGGTTCAAGACGAAAGGATAAACAGACATGGCTTTAACAGCTGGAATCGTTGGACTACCTAACGTTGGTAAGTCAACACTTTTTAATGCAATCACAAAGGCTGGTGCGGAAATGGCAAACTACCCATTTGCCACCATCGAACCAAATGTTGGGATTGTTGAAGTACCAGATGATCGCTTAGCTCGGATTCAAGAAATTGAACCAGCAGATAAGATTATTCCAACAACATTTGAATTTACCGACATCGCCGGTATCGTGAAGGGCGCATCTAAGGGTGAAGGACTTGGAAACAAGTTCTTGGAAAACATCCGCCAAGTGAACGCCATCGTTCACGTTGTTCGTGCCTTTGATGACGATGAAATCATCCACGTTAACGGCAAAGTTGATCCACTTGATGATATCGATACTATTAATACCGAATTGGTCTTAGCTGATTTGGAAGCGGTCGATAAGCGCTATGCTAAGGTTGCTCGTGCTGCCAAGGGATCTGACAAGGCTGCCAAGGCCGAAGCTGCTGTATTGGAAAAGATTAAGCCGGTCTTGGAAGCTGGTAAGGCTGTCCGGACAATTGACTTCTCAGAAGAAGAAGAAAAGGTCGTGAAGAGCTTGTTCTTGTTGACGTCAAAGCCAACGCTTTATGTTGCCAATATCGCAGAAGACGACATGGCTAATCCAACGAACTCACCGTACTATCAAAAAATTAAGGATTTCGCTGATTCTGAAAAAGCAGAAGTGATTGCTTTGTCAGCAAATGCAGAAGAAGAAATTGCACAACTAGACGATGATGAAAAGGCCGATTATTTGGAATTGGCTGGTGTCAAGGAACCTGGTTTGAACAAGTTGATTCGCTCTGCTTACCACTTATTAGACTTGCGAACATTCTTTACCGCTGGTGGTAAAGAAACGCGTGCATGGACCTTTAAGGCTGGCTACAAGGCACCTCAGGCTGCCGGTGTTATCCATTCTGACTTTGAGCGTGGGTTCATCCGAGCAGAAACGATTGCCTTTGCTGATTTGGACGAGTACGGCTCTGTTAAAGCGGTTAAAGAAGCCGGTAAGTTGCGATCAGAAGGAAAAGATTACGACGTTCAGGACGGCGATATTATCGAATTCCGTTTCAACGTATAATAAATTTAAAGGACGAAAGACAGTAAGATGACTCAAGTAGATTCCCAATTAAGCAAGAAGAACCAAGACTTTATTTTTCGATTTAAGAAGGGCTTGGCGGAAACTGACAAGTTAAGTGACGAACGCAAGGAAGAAATCGTGCAAACAGTTTCTGACAAGCTTTACGTCGGCCAAAAGGCAGGGAAAACAGCTGCACAAATGTATGGGTCACCGGCTCAACTTTTGCAGCAGTACTTGAATCCTCGTCGTTTAGCTAAGAAGTTCCACGATTATTCCTTTACATTCTTGGCCACTGACACGGCTTTGGTCTTGGTCATGTTCTTGTCTGGTTTTTTCGCTGTTACGATGAGTTTTGGCAAGAGTTCAAGCGAAAGCCAGGGAATCGGCGTTGTGTCAATGCTCTTGCTGTCATTCTGGGGTGGTGCTATTTATACCCTGGCAATGCAACGTTTGGTACCTAATCCAAAGGACAAGAACCCTAAGAAGAAAATGCCAACTTGGTTGTTGCTGATTGTTGTTGCCATCCTTTGGGTTGCCGGCTTTACGGCCTTCATGTTTGTTCCTTCAGTAATTAACCCAAGTTTGCCACTTTTTGGGAATGTGTTGGTCTTGGCTTTGGCTTGGTTGGCATATCTGTTGAACCGAAAGCATGCTGGATTGGAACATGGTGGTATTTTGGCCATTTCAAAGTTGTCTCAGCAAGCACGGGTAGATGAGGCAAATCAAAAGGAGTAAGGGATGAAAATCTTAGTTGTCGACGACGATCAAGAAATCGCTGAATTATTAGAAATTTACTTGAAAAACGAAGGCTACGAACCCGTGATTGCACAAGATGGGAAAGAAGCCCTCTCAAAGTTAAATACTAACCCGGATGTTGCTTTAATGGTATTGGACATTATGATGCCCAATATGTCTGGTTTAGAGGTGTTAAAGGCTGTTCGCAAGGATACGCACATTCCAATTTTGATGCTCTCGGCTAAGTCTTCTGATATGGACAAGATTCAGGGACTGATTTCCGGCGCCGACGACTACGTCACAAAACCCTTTAATCCTTTGGAAGTGATGGCCCGAATTCGTTCGCTTTTGCGGCGATCCCAAAACATGGTCCAGGAGCAAAAGCCGGATGTGTTATCGGTAGCCTCTTTAGTGATCAACAAGGATTCCCACGAGGTGAAGACAACCAGTGGTGATTTGGTTAATTTGACGGCCTTAGAATTTGGAATTTTATACCTGTTGGCCTCTCATCCAAACCGCGTTTTCTCTGCTGATGACATTTTTGAGCGCGTCTGGCAACAGGAATCTGTTGTTTCTGCTAAGACGGTCATGGTGCACGTTTCCCACTTGCGCGATAAATTAGAAGAAGCAACACATGGTGACCAGGTTATCCAGACTGTCTGGGGTGTTGGTTACAAGATTGAAGTGAGCTAATTATGGTCAAAAAAAGTACAATTTTGGCGCAAACCGTTTTGTCTTTACTTTTGGCCACCTTGACCTCGTTTGGCCTTGCCTGGGCGTTGGTCTTTGACCTCTTAAAAGACAAAATGAATTGGTCAGCTCGGGAAAGCTGGCCTTTTTTTTACATTGTTTGGCTACTGTTATTAATTATTTGGTTGATTCATCTGTGGCGGCGTAGTCGAGAACGGTTGTTATTGCTAAACCTGATGAAACGACTCTACACCCTTGCCAACCATCCTGACCTTGATCACAAATCGGATGGCAATGATGAGTCGGATTTACCTGAAAACCAGGAAAAGCGGCAGTTACCGACTTATAGCAATCAAGCACGGCAGTTAACGGCCTTAGTTGACCGTGTGGTCGCCGAGTTCAATTTGACTCATGAAGAGCAGTTAGCCGTTGAAAAGTCGAAGGATGAGATGATGACCAACATCTCTCATGACTTACGGACGCCGCTAACGGCCATTATTGGTTACCTGGGCTTAGTGGTCACGCCCAATTCGCCCTTATCAGAAGAAGACCAGGCTAAATATTTAAAGACGGCCTATCATAAGTCCAACCAGATGAAGACACTGGTTGAAGACCTCTTTGAGTTTGCCAAGTTACAAACAACACAGGTGAGCTTGAATATTACTGATTTTTCGCTGGGCGACCTTTTTGATCAAGTCCTAGCGAACTATGCCATGGAGGCGGAAAATCGCCATCTGCGCTTTGCTACTAATTTAGACCCACGTGTGATTGTGATGGCAGGTGACTCGGACAAATTAGCTCGGGTTTTGATCAACTTGGTTGAAAACGCACTGAAATATGGTCAAGGTGCTAGCTTTATCAAATTAACTGGCCAGGTCAAGGAGAATGGATTGGTAGAAATCAGGGTGATTAATGATGGTCCTGCTATACCTGCTAGTTCGGCTAATCATATTTTTCAACGTTTTTACCGAGTGGAAGAATCGCGTAACAACAAGACTGGTGGTACGGGCTTAGGCCTTGCCATCGTGAAGGGCATTATTGACCAGCATAACGGTCACGTAAAAGTCGAATCAGATGAGACGGCCACGGCATTCGTCATGACCCTCCCGCTGAAACAAGTGAAAGAAGAATAGAGTTATGAGTGAAAAGCCAATGTATCGGTTACAGGCCGCCAATCGAAAGAAAAAACGGGGGCGGTTTTGGGCCATCCTAATTGCCATCCTTGTGTTGGTGCTGGCCTTGCTGGGTGCTGGTCTATATTTTTTGACACCAGATGATGTTAAATCATCGATCCAGGCAACTAAGGACCAACCGGTAAGCTTAAATGTTGATGCCACTTCGGCCGTGGTGATTGATTTAACATCCGGCCAAGTTTTGGGGGAAAAGGATGCTAATAAGCAAGCACCAATCGCCTCTGAAAGTAAAATGTTGGTGGCTTACGGTGTTTTGAAGGCCATCGAAAGCAATCAATTGAAGTGGACTGACTTGGTGACTGTGCCAGCTAATGCCGATCTTTCGGCACAAAATGCGGATGCCATTTCGCATTTGAATATGAAGACGGGCGATAAGCTTTCGGTGCGCGACCTGTACTGGGCAATGTTTACTAATTCCGCCAATGATGCTGCGCTGACTTTAACGGCAGCCTTAACCAAGCCCGGACAAACAGCCCAACAAACCCTCGAGTCTTTGGCCAGTGACCTGAACTTAAAGGGAACCGCCTGGTATAATGGGGCCGGTTTGACAAACGGTGACTCTTATAACAACAACGAAGTTACCTCCGCATCTGATTCGGCTGCAAACCATGCATCAGCGATGCAGGTGGCAGAAATTGCCAAAAAAATCATGACAATGGATCCAACCTTGAAGACGGTGACGGCTAGTCCAACGATTACCTATACAAAAAACAAGACCGTCAAGGTAACGGAAACTTCTGATTTTGGTCAGGGATTTGCCAACATTGTCAAAGGCTTGGATAATGAAAACGGGTTGAAAATCCTTGGTTTGAAGACGGGTTCAACGCCAGAAGCCGGGGCTTGTTTCACTGGTTACGTCGTTGACCAACAGGGACATGAATTCTTGACGGTTGTCAACAATGCCGCCGATTACACGGATACAAAGCAACGGTTCCAAACCACAATTGATATGGTTAACCAGGTTTTGGCCAAAAAGAAAGCGTATACCTATACGGTGGGTAAGCAACTGACAAACCACAAGACTGTTGGTGTCGATGGGGAAAGTAAATCAGTTGACGTGCAGGTGGCAGCAAGCAAGACTTATTGGACTAGTCCGAAAAAGTCATTGAAGATTCAATCGTTGAAGGACTTAAAATCTCGTCCCGATGACAAGAGTACCGACGTGGTCACCTATGCGAAGCCGGAGTTGAAGGCGACCTTCCTGCCTGGCCTTTCTGACACGGATAAGGAAATTCCTTTACAAGTTTTAACGGCGACAGCTAAGAAATAGTTTAAAAAAAGTTTGCCTAATTTTTAGTCACAGCGTTAACATTACCGTAAAGAGTGCTATAATAAAAACAGTGAAAGCGTTTACTTTCCGGACAGAAAGGGGTATTCTTCATGGCAGCAATCCATTTTGATTCGAATGGTTTACAGAACTTTGTTGCAGACAACGAATTAGATGAAATTAAGGATCAGGTTCGTTTTGCGCATCAGACGTTGGTAAATAAGACCGGTGCGGGGGCTGATTTTACCGATTGGTTCCACTGGGCATCGAGCCAAGACCAAGCTAGCTTAGCACCAATTCATCAGGCGGCGGATGCGATTAGAAAGAATTCTAAGGTTTTGGTGGTCATTGGAATTGGTGGTTCTTACTTGGGATCGCGAATGGCCATCGACTTTTTGAAGTCACCTTGGCATAACGAATTAGTCCAGGGCGATGAAGTCAAGGTATACTTTGCAGGTAATGCCATGTCACCAATGGCCTTAGATGAATTGGACCGAGTAATCGGTGACCAAGATTTCTCTGTGAACGTGATTTCAAAATCAGGAACCACGACGGAGCCAGCCGTTGCCTTTCGTTTCTTTAAGCAACGTTTGGTAGCCAAGTATGGTGAAGAAGGTGCCAAAGAACGTATCGTGGCCACGACGGATGCCAAGAAGGGTGCCTTGAAGAATGAGGCAACCGCCGAAGGGTACCAAACGTTGGTTATCCCTGATGGTATTGGTGGTCGATTCTCTGTTTTATCAGCGGTTGGTTTGTTGCCAATGGCCGTTGCCGGCATCAATATTGAAAATGTTTTGGCTGGTGCAGCGGAAGCTGAAAAGACTTATAGCAGTGACAATGTCCATGAAAACCCAGTCTTAGCCTATGCGGCTTACCGCCGGATTCTCTACGATAAGGGCTATACAACTGAAATCTTGGCTAACTGGGAACCATCTTTGCAGTATTTGTCAGAGTGGTGGAAGCAGTTGATGGGTGAATCAGAAGGAAAGAACCAAAAGGGCATTTATCCTTCATCTGCAAACTACTCAACTGATTTGCATTCCCTTGGTCAATATATCCAAGAAGGCCGTCGTGACCTCTTTGAGACGGTTGTTCGTATTGATCATTCAAAGCATGATTTGCCAATCCCAAAGACTGGTGATAACGAAGATGGCTTGCTTTATTTGGAAGGAAAGTCATTGGAAGAAGTTAATAAGACTGCCGCAACTGGCGTTGTCTTGGCTCACGTCGATGGCGGTGTGCCAAACTTGGCCGTCCACTTGGACCGTCAAGATGAAGCCGGTTTGGGTGAATTGATTTACTTCTTTGAATTGGCTGTGGGTGTTTCAGGTTATCTCTTTAACATCAACCCATTCAACCAACCTGGTGTTGAGGCCTATAAGACGGCCATGTTTGCCCTCTTGGATAAGCCAGGCTATGAAGAACAAAGCAAGGTCTACCACGACCGTTTAAAGTAAGACAAAATAAAAACTAGAAACCAAATTCGCGCATGCAGGCGAATGGTTTTCTAGTTTTTTTGTTTAATTGATTAATTGGTGCGGTGCTATTCAAGCGCTAATAGCTGATTTTTACAAAGAATGCGCTGTTAAACAGCAAAGAATTGATGGATAGCTTCAACCGTTTTATCGGAGCCAACGAAATAAATCGTATCACCAGGCATGATATTGGCATAGGGGCCGGGTGATAAGATAATTTCGTCTTCGTGGAGAATGGCGATAATCGTTGCTCCGGTATTTTGCCAAATGTTCAAAGAACCGATTGATTGGTTAAGCATCGGTGAGTCGGCTTCGGGGATAAATTCGTAAGGTGACATGGGATTATTTTTGCGCACTCGTTGGGTTTGATCCAATATGAGTGAAAAAGCCTCATCTAAATTAGCTAAGTCCTCTTTTTGCTTAGCGATTAAGCCTTTAATTTCGCTGTGAGTGGTTTGCAGGTCGCGACTTTCTTTTGCTTGATCGAGAAATTCACGGGCCTTTTCCCTTGAAAGAACTTCGACGCCAGAGCCGTGAACGGGCTTGACGATATCGAGATCGGCTAGCACTGAAATCGCCTTGCGGGCGGTTTCAGCGGAAACGCCAAAGGTTGCGGCTAAGGTTGACCGAGCATGCAGCTTTTCGCCAACGAGAAATTGTTTATTAACGATGTGCTCAGCGATTTCCTGAGCGATTTGGTGATAACGAGGTTCTTTAACTTTCGGCATAACCGGCGTCCTTTAAAAGAATTAGTGAATAAATATTCTAATTTGACAAAAGTGACCACTAGTGTATGATAATAGAGTGGTCACTATTGACCACCGCTAAAATCCACGACGGTGGTCACTTATTTAGTTTATTTTAAATGAGCAGGATAGTCAACTCATAGGAGGGTTTATGCCAAAAGTTCAGATTAAGCATTTAACCAAAATTTTTGGAAAGCGCCAGAAGGCCGCTTTGAAGATGGTTGAAGAAAATAAATCTAAGAACGAAATCTTTGAAAAGACTGGTTCAACGGTTGGTGTTTACGACATTAACCTTGATGTAAATGAGGGCGAAATCTTCGTCATCATGGGGTTGTCAGGTTCTGGGAAGTCAACGTTAATTCGTTTGCTCAACCGCCTGATCGAACCAACCAGTGGGGAAATCTTTTTGGATGGGAAAAATATTACCCATTACAATAAGAAGGAAATGCTTGATATTCGTCGGAAGAAAATGTCGATGGTCTTCCAGAATTTCGCCTTATTCCCACACCGGACCATTCTGGAAAACACAGAATTTGGTTTGGAAATCCAAGGTGTGCCAGCAGCAGAACGGCGCGAACGTGCCGAAAAAGCCTTGGAAAATTCGAAACTTTTGTCCTTTAAGGACCAGTATCCTTCACAGCTTTCAGGGGGGATGCAACAGCGAGTTGGTTTGTCACGGGCATTAACGAATGATCCTGACATTCTCTTAATGGATGAAGCCTTTTCGGCCTTGGATCCATTGGTTCGTCACGAAATGCAAGATGAACTCTTGGATTTGCAGGCTAATGTGAAGAAAACCATTATCTTCATCACCCACGACCTGAACGAAGCTTTGCGTTTGGGTGACCGGATTGCCATCATGAAGGATGGTCAGTTACAACAAATTGGTACTGGAGAAGAAATTTTGACTAACCCAGCCAACGATTATGTTGAAAACTTTGTGGAAGATGTTGATCGTTCAAAGGTTTTGAATGCGGAATCCATCATGATTCCTGGTTTGACGGTTAACGCTGATACTGATGGGCCAAACGTTGCCTTACACCGGATGTCAGAAGAAGAGGTTTCTGGTTTGGTTGCCGTAGATGGTAACCGGAAATTTGTCGGGTACGTGACATCTGATGCGGCTGTGAATGCTCGTCGTGAAAAGTTGACTTTGCGTGACGTGATCACAGCGATGCCAACCGTAACGCCTGATATGATTGTTTCAGACATTATGCCAATCATTTATGACGCGCACACGCCCGTGGCCGTTGTCGATGAAAATCAGAAGCTCCACGGCATTATCATTCGTGGTGCCGTGATTGAAGCTTTAGCCCAAACGGAAGGAGACAATAATGATTAATTTATTATCAGTTGCCAAACTCCCAATCGACTCCTGGGTAACCGATGGGGTTAACTGGTTAACAAAGAATCTTTCTGGATTCTTTACGGCCATTCAAAATAGTGGTTCCTCTACGATGGATGGCATTACGAACTTCTTAACAGCGATTCCAATGCCAATTTTCATCATCGCCTTGGCATTGATTTCATGGTTGTTGACGCCTAAGAAATATGGTCAACCATTCTTTATCTTGATTGGTTTGGCTTTGGTTGCCAACCAAGGATTGTGGTCTGATTTGATGCAGACGCTGACATTGGTCTTGATGGCCTCGGCTGTCTCTTTGGTCATTGGAATTCCATTGGGGATTTGGACAGCTAAGTCGCCGAAGGCCTACATGGTCATAAAGCCCATCTTGGACTTTATGCAGACCATGCCCGCCTTTGTTTATTTGATTCCGGCCGTTGCTTTCTTTGGTATCGGTGTCGTGCCTGGGGCCTTTGCCTCCGTTATCTTTGCCTTGCCACCAGTTGTTAACTTTACTTACCTTGGGTTGCAACAGGTGCCAACTGATTTGGTCGAAGCCGCTGACTCATTCGGGGCAACGACTTGGCAAAAGTTGTTCAAGTTGGAATTGCCAAATGCAAAGAACACCATTATCGCCGGTGCTAAGCAAACTATTATGTTGGCCTTGTCAATGGTTGTGACGGCTTCGATGATTGGTGCACCAGGACTTGGTCGTGGTGTCTTGTCAGCCGTTCAACACGCCGACGTTGGTTCAGGATTCGTTAATGGAATCGCTTTGGTTATCTTGGCCATTATCATTGACCGCTTTGTTCAACGAATGAACACGGAACCTGTTTCTGCACCAAAGTTGCCAAAGTGGCGTAAGTTGGCTACTTGGGCAATGTTGGCTGTGATTGCTATCTCCGGTATTGCCGGCAGCATCACTGCTCATCAAGCTTCAGGAAAGAAAGTCAACATTGGCTATGTTGAATGGGATTCTGAAGTTGCCTCAACGAACGTCTTGGCTGAAGCAATGCGTCAGCACGGCTATGATGTGACAATTACGCCACTTGATAACGCCGTGAACTGGCAATCAGTTGCTAACAAGCAAACTGATGCAACTGTTTCGGCTTGGTTACCAAATACTCACAAGGCCTTGTACGCTAAGTATAAGAACGATGTTGATTTGCTTGGTCCTAATTTGACTGGTGTGAAGTTAGGTTTGGTTGTTCCAGATTATATGAATGTCAACTCAATTGCTGATTTGACAAATCAGGCAAACAAGACCATTACGGGTATTGAGCCTGGTGCCGGTGTTATGGCTGCTGCACAAAAGACAATTGATTCTTACGGTAACCTTTCTGGTTGGAATTTGCAGGCATCATCATCTGGTGCAATGGTTTCAGCATTGGATAAGGCTTACAAGGATAAGCAACCAATTATCTTGACTGGTTGGTCACCACACTGGATGTTCAACAAGTATAAGTTGAAGTACTTGGCTGATCCAAAGGGAACGATGGGATCACAAGAAACAATTAATACGGTTGTTCGTAAGAACTTGAAGCAGACGAACCCTGATGTCTACAAGGTGATGAAGAAGTTCCATTGGACACAGGACGACATGCAGACGGTGATGCTTGATATTCAAAACGGTAAGACACCTACAAAGGCCGCCGATGACTGGATTAGTAAGCACAAGTCTCAAGTCAACGCTTGGTTTAAGTAACATTACTAATATCGTTTGACGTCAGTTTGACGGCAAATTAAAAGCGACTCGAAGTAATCAATTTGATTACTTGGGTCGCTTTTTTGTGCGCTGTTAGCTAGTCGATTGCAACGCTGATTTTAACCGCTTAAGAGCGCTTGAAAGAGGCTAAGAGTTGCTTTAAGATATTTTCGTCTGAGTAGGACAAAACGTTCTTAGCGTAGAGCTTTTGACCGTATTGAGCAAGTGCCACGAGGGCAATCAGCGAAATGGTCAGTGACAGAAGTGCCTGCCACCAGTTAACATATTGGTTGGCGAGGAGGCTTGGCATCGTTGATTGCGACATGAAGGGGATGTAAGCAAAAATTCGAACGACGACGTTATTGCCACCGTTTGAAGCGGATGCCAGTCCAACAACATAGGGAATCATGGCCAGGGTGGTCACAGGGACCATTGCTTGGGAAACCTGTGAAGTATCGTTCACTAATGAAGCCGCAATCGCTGCCAAAATCAGGTAAAGGCCAGTGGCTACGATGATGAAGACAAACGTATAAGTCAAAAAGGCTGGGGTCAAGGCGGTTAGGTAGGAAAGCGCCTGCTTAACCATCGTAATTTGTTGACCGAAGAGGTTGGCTCCTACCCCTAGGACGACATAGGAAAGGAGCTGGGTGACCAAGAGGCCGGTAATACCAAGGAGCTTGCCAAAGTATTGCGCCTGGGCTGATGAAGCCGCTAACAGGGTTTCCATAATTCGTGATGATTTCTCATTGGCAATTTCATTACCGATTAGGGAAGCATAGGTGGAAACAATTAGTAAGACGATAATGGTGACAGCAACTGAAATGACCGCCTTTGCAGCTTGGTTATTATCGGCATCCTGTTGGCTTGATTGGTTTTGGACCGTTGTCTTGAGGCTAAAGGGCGTCATCAGTGCTGCGGTTTGTCTTGCAGTTAGCCCGTAATTCCCAGCCTGAGTGGTCAAGAAAAGTTTACTGAGGACCGCTTGTAATTGATTCTTATCAATTTTTGGTGCTTTTTGCTGGGTGACTAATGTGCCTTGACCATCGTTGAGAGTCAGGATGCCGTCAATTGACTGCTTTTTCAAGGCCGATTGTGCTGACTGTTCGTCGGTAATTGATGAGACCTTGATGTTCATCTTGCTGGCCGATTGGCTAATGGCTTCACGACTGGTACTGGGACCAATAACGGCTACTTTTGCCGGCTGGTCATTTGAGAAATAACTAATACCATAGCCAAGGAGACCGGCTGCGGCAATTAAAAGAATCGGTGAAATGATTAACCACCAGAAGGACTTTTTCTTCAGGCGGGTAAGGTAGGTATGCTTGGCAACTAGGAGTGTTGGATTAGTCATTGGTGCTGACCTCCGTTTTAAAGATTTCGGCCAGGGTTGGTGGCTGTTGTGAGAAGGCGGGGATGTAGCCGTTGCGAGTTACCGCCTCAAAAATTTGTCGTCCGGCTGCTTCATAGGCAAGTGTTAGCATATAGCCACTGTCCTTTGGTTCAGCGTGAATGACCCCGGCCATCGCCAGGTAGTCCGATTTCGTCAAATGGGGGGCCTCAACATAGAGGCGGGTCCGACCAAAAGACTCACGAATGGACTGAACGGGACCCTGAAGGACGGTGCGACCTTTTTTGAGCATCAGTAATTGATCTGAAATTTGGCTAACGTTGTCCATATTGTGCGATGAAAAAATAATCATGGCACCACGGGATTTGAGACGCTTAATTTCGTCCATAAAAATGGCGGCATTGACGGGATCTAAGCCTGAGAAGGGTTCATCGAGGATGATAAATTCAGGCTCGAAAATCAGCGCCATAATCATTTGAATTTTTTGGGCATTCCCTTTTGACAGGGACTGAACCAAGTCACCGGGCTCGCCAACGACTTGTAAGCGATCCATCCAGTCTTTGAGGGCAGTCTTAGCGGTCTTTTTCTCCATGCCGTGAAGTTGGGCCAGGTAGACGACCTGTTCTTCAACCGTTTGCTTTTGATAGAGACCGCGTTCTTCGGGTAAGAAGCCGATTTTCCGACGCAAATGATCGTCGATTGGGTGGTTATCCCAGGAAATGGTGCCGTCGTCTGCCTGGATAAAGTCTAAAATCATCCGAAAAGTCGTGGTTTTACCGGCACCGTTTTGGCCAATTAAGCCGAGAACTTCACCCGGTTGGAGGGTAAAGGACAGGTCAGAAACGGCTTGATGGCTGCCGAATGCTTTTGATAGGTGGGAAAGGGTAATCATGATAAAGCTCCTAACGTACATGAGCAAAATGGATGAGGAAGGTTTAATTGTTTGCGTTAGCTAAGAGTGCTCGGCCGTTGCTTCGGTTGGGGGCAGACGTTTATTAGTTAGTGCAAAAAATCAGAACTCAGCATTTGCTCGAATATCCTCATTATCTCACAGTTTGCCTCGGGGTTCGAACCTGATGAAGGCGAGTGTTGAAGGTGGTTAGAATGGGTGTTGGGTGCGGGTGTGGTGGTGCGGTTTTTGGGTTGATTGCTGGTATTTTTGTGGTCTGAATTTGGGGATGTGTGCGAGTGGAATACTGCATACAGATAAGTAGGAAATGCATTCTCTAATACATGCTCCAAAATTGAGACAGAGTTCTGAGTTTTTTACTATATTTTATATACTTTGGCGACCTTGATATAAAGCTACTTACAAAAAAAGCTATACAGTGCAAATTTGCACTGTATAGCTTGCTATAGCCCCAGAGGGAGTCGAACCCTCGATTCCGCGCTGAGAACGCGACGTCTTAACCACTTGACCATGGGGCCATGGTCAACAATACTTAAATAGTTTACTAGATTATTGACCACTAGTCAATTAGTTTTTTTGTTCTTTCTAGTTAAGTTCACTATTAATAAATAAAATGATGAAACAATTAATAAGTGAAGCTGAATAAAATCTTTAAATTTGGTTTTTATCATAGATAGGAATCTTTCTCAGCAATTTATAAGTTAGAAATCTAACTTTTATGTTTAATCTGCCTCAGAAGTCATAGCCACTATTGAATCCTTGACCTTCAATTTTCTTTTTTAAGACAGAAAACATTATTTTATCTACGGAATCCTTCCACTGGTAGTATGAATTTTTAGTAAATGAACTATAAGACTCTTGGTTAAAATTATGAATTTTTTTTAAATCTGGGCAGATTACAAGTTTAATTCGAACGCATCCGTAAAAACTTCCAATGGTGTTTGATAATGATGTAATTTCATGGGCCGCTTGTTAATGAGTTCAACCGCCTCATATAATCG
>NZ_CAUZLS010000011.1:0-6753 GCF_963580785.1 Fructobacillus cardui
CACTGCGAGTAAAGGTGATTGGCGTTGCGACATAGTCGTCAGCCGCCTTGGTTCCATCAGCGTACTGATAGTGAACTGTTTCATTCACAGTCTTTGTATCAGTTGTGACTGTTGGGGCATCCTTCGTGTACTTGACCGTGTAAACCAAGTCACTTGAATCTGGCGTGACATTCTGAGCAGCGATGCTTGTTTGGTCAGCGGTGTAACCTTTCAAGGTTGGACTCGTCACTGCTGCAAAGCTTTGATCGGCTGTCCAAGCACCGTAAGTTTTTTCACCGGTTACAGCATCTGTTGAGACACTGCGAGTAAAGGTGATTGGCGTTGCGACATAGTCGTCAGCTGCCTTGGTACCATCTGCGTACTGATAGTGAACAGTTTCGTTCACTGTCTTCGTATCAGTGGTGACCGTTGGGGCATTTTTCTGATAAACGTAATAAAAATCCTGATCTTGCGCGCTAAAAGCGATGTCTTCCGAAATTGTTAAATAATGTTTCATATCGGATGGAAAGAGACTTTTATTTGTGATTAGAGTATAACCTTTAATATTTTCAGGAGTAGCTGAAAAATCAGGTGATTGACTGGAAATATTAGATCCCGATGGATATCCATATGAATATTGTTGAGTAGAAATTTCTTTTCCTTGTTGATCAATATAATGAACGGTTATTTTACTTTGACCTTCAGATTTTGCATTAGATGGGGTGGTTGATGCTTCGAATGTTGAATTTGAAACAATGCTATTCGTACCATCTTCATTGACGCTATAAAGGGTTGATTGGCCTGACAATCTGTTTACGATAGAACTATCAGAAAATTCATAACCAGATTGCATTTCGTAGTTAACAACATTTAATTTTGAAATAATTTGGTTCAATTGATCATTTAAGTCTGATGATCGTTTAATTTCTTGGGCTTGATTTGCAACTGTTGCTGCGTCGTCATTAGTGTATAAATCGTGATAAGTATAAGCACCCTCTCCTGTCAAATTCCCAAGATTGTATGCAAGTGTGTACGTTCCATTATCGTTATATATAATCACGCCCGAATGCTTACCAGCTTTATTTAAAGCTACTATAATTTCATCATTGGTGGAATTATTTGGTAACTGAATTAAATTAGTGATACCGGATCCTGCTGAAAAGTTGTAGTCCACACTGTTATCACCACTAACAACGTATTTTCCGTCTTCACTAATTTTTAAAGTATGTGACCCTAAGTAATTATCAGGGAAAACACCTATAATGGAGGACCCAGAAGCCTGAACCGTTTGGATGTTAATTAAATTACCAGATGGGATGTTTGTATTACCAGGATTCTTCCCATTACTTTCCAACATATTATTGAGATAATTTGAATCTTGAATGGTAGTACCAGTATTTACTGTATTAGAACTAGCACTATAAGCGAAATCACCTGATTTAAAATTTTGATCGTCTTTTGCATATTGGCGTTTTGTCGGTACAAAGATAAATTGACTATCGCCAATATTGATAACAATGTTTTTTGAACTATCGGCCGCAACAAGCGCAGCAGAGGGGCTAGGCTTTTCTACCAAAGAAACATCCACATTTTTTCCAATAGTTTGATCAAATTGATCACCTATAGTAACGATGTAATAGCCAGCACCTCCAAAATGATCAACCGCTTGATATTCAACAGTACCAACATTTTTAATAACTAATGAAGACCCTGAACTAATTGCTGAACCGGGAAGATCATAAGAATTATTGCTAATTCCAACAGGAATTTTAATTTGTGTTCCTGGTGTCAAACTACCGTCTTGTTTTAATGTGAATGATAAATTAATGCTGTCGATGTGTGGCGATTGATTTTGTAGCTGAACAGTTGAACCGTTTGACATCGAAGTCCCATCAGTAGTGTTAATCATTACGGCAAGATTGGAAAGCTGTTTTTCAGTAGCAGTATCTGGCACAAAGCCGAGAGTGGAATTACCCGTAGCTGACTTTACATCGGCAGAAACCGTTTGATTCAACATACCAACTGCAAAAATACCGGTAGTAGCGGCAGCAGTTGCCCAAATTTTTCCTGATTTATACATTTTAAATCTTTTTTCCATTTTGATGCCTTTCCTATTATATTTATGAAAAGCTAAAACAAGCTTTCAAAATATTTTAAGCGCAATCCAATCACTAACATTAAATTCACCAAATTCGCTTTGAAATTGGTGGATTTTATTTGTCATTTGGAAGCTGTCGCTGTAGTAACGACACTTTGAGTATAACAAAAGATAGTTGAATGTCTCAAAAATCAATGACCTAATCTGCCAGTCCTCCCTATTTCCATTCATTTGTGTATTTATATGTATATGTGTATTTATACATATAATTGCATTTATACATATAAATATATATAATAAAAGAGTAAAGTCGAAAATTTAAAAGGAGAAAAATGATGGCAACTGAAGGATCATTACCCGAAACAAATCACCAAAATCACTTACAGGAATCAACGATTGAAAGCCGAGCGGAGGATGAAAAACAAGGTCAGGCCCCTTCTTCAACAAAGCCGCGTATAAAACGAGAGAATAAAAAGCAATATGTTATCATGATGAAGCCATCCATCCATGATGAAGCAGTGATCGATGCAGCCAATCAAGGGTTAAGCTTTTCTGCTTTACTGGAACTGGTTTTAAAAGATTATTTAAAAAAGCAATGATATTTTCAGTGGTAATTTGGGAGAAAAAACATGCAAAAATATTATCCATACACAGAAACTAGCACAGGTGGTGCCATCTTTGGCTTTTTGTTTATCGCTATGTATTTTGTCTTCTGGTTTGCCACTATTTATCTTGCTTGGCGTCTCATTAAATTCACGTATAAAATGACTATTAAGTTTTATAAATATTTGGATCAAGACCCCAAATGGTTGGCCGAAACCAAAGCCCAGTACTATGGCCATCGTTAGGTAAATCATGGGAACACGTTATTCGTGTTCCCTTTTTTGTTTGTGTGAGTAAAGAAAAAGGCCTACCAGTGGCAGATCAATGCTCTGGTAGGCCCCGCGGCTTTTGGTGATTGGAATTTGGATTGTTGCGCAATTTGTATTGATAATTGATACTTGTTGATATCAAGGTATTTCACTGCATGAATTAAAGGGTATTTAGTGTTTGAAGAAGAATGCGTAAATACTAAAATGGTGGATTACACAAAATATGCTAAGAGAGAATTTTAAAATGAAACGAAAAGTCATTACTCAAACGAAATAATGTGTTCATCCAGTCAGCCAGCGGGTGGAGGAATAGTCCCCTTTTTCCTGTCCCTTTTTAAAAAGGGACAAGATTATTATATAACAAAAAGATTGGCAACGCGACTAAACAAATACAAAGATTTCAAAGATGACGAATTCACTCTGCGATTACGGTTCCTTCCAATGAAGTTGACCAACCAATTAGGACCGGCGTGTACCAATTCTCGGTTAGGTAGTGTCCATTTACTGGTCGAGTTCCATTCATAATTTGTTGCATTTCGTCCCGTGTGAAGTAATTAGGTAACGATGAATTATTTCCTTCCCAGTAGAAGCCACCTTATCCGTCCTAAATGGCGATATGCCCATAGTTAATGCCACCATCTTTACTTACCAAGTTCCAATAAACTGGGGCCTTTATACCAACAGGAAATTGATCATTATAGTGCATCGTGCCTGCCCTTCCGGCCTTATCCGCAGCTACTTTAGCAGAATAAGATCGGTTTGAATAAATATTGAAAGCATCGTCGACATACTGCAAGCAGAGACCGGGAGCACCATAGGTATAAGTATTAGGAATCATTAATTTGTCTGATTAAGGACGTCTCGTCTTTTCCAGAAAATAACACATCACCAGTCGCTGCTCTGACCGCGACATATTGCATCCTTGCTTGCATATTCTTCCTCCTAATACTTTTAACCATTATAAGACCTATGGAGCTGATGGCAAAGAAAAAAGGCTACCAGTGGCAGATTAATGCTCTGGTAGATCCCGCAGTTTTTACTGACCTTATAGTTTACGAATTGAGATTGTTAGTAAAAAATTGTCCATTTTAATTATAGTTAGATAAACCCTCGTTATTATTTTGGATTATTTTGATCATATAAAGTGCAAAATTATTTGCTAATTAAAAGCTATGAAACGATAACGTTTGAAAATAATAACTTAGTTACGGAAGTATACAAACAGGTTTATGTAAAATATTACTAATCGTTTAATAGATGTGATAGTATTAAATATATATTAAATATTGAAATAGAACATGACGAGGTGAAATTTTATGGACAACAAATTGAGATATAAAATGTATAAGTCAGGTAAGCAATGGATATTTATTGGTTGTATATCATTTATGGCAATTACCGGAACGTCTGTTGCATCACACAAAGTAATGGCTGATGAAGCACATGTTGAACAATCTAATACTCAAGCGTCTGATGAAGAAAAAAACAATACGTCTACTACGACTGTGTCATCAGATACTACCCAAACACTTTCTAAGATAGATAAAGATAGCCAATCTGCAGCAGAACAATCAACAGGTAATTCGATTAATTCTAAAGCAGTGACAGAGCCACAATCTTCGACGGACACACAATCTGATAATCAAAATGCCAGTGTAACATATATTGATCAAACAACTGGTATAACAATTAAAACAGATTCGTTAACAGGTAAGAGTGGCCAGGTAAGTGATTATCGAACAAATGATACTATTACATGGTTAACAGGCAGAGGATATGAATTAGTTTCCAACGATTATCCAGATAATGGTGTTGTCTTTGATCGAGATGATAAAACAGATCAACACTTTACTGTTATTTTGAAGCATAAGACTACTGTAGTCACACCAGATAATCCAGGGCAACCAGGATACCCTGTTAATCCAAGTAATCCTGGTGGACCACGTTATCCTAATGAATCAGCTTTAAATTGGTTATATCGAGAAGTTAATCAAACTGTAAATTATGTTGATGGCCAAGATAAGACCGTTGCACCAAGTATTAAGGATCAAGTTATCTTTACCCGAACGGGCCTGATTGATCAAGCGAACGGTGCGATTACTTACACTGGATGGCAGGCCAAAAATAATGATAATGAGCTTGATGAAAAGCAATCACCAGTGATTAGTGGCTATTATACTAATCAATTGAATATTCCAGCGCAGACTGTCACACCAGATACAGAAAGTGAAGTTAAGACAGTAACATACCATAAGTTGGGATCGTTAGTGCCGGATGTTCCGGGATCAGCATCGGTTCCATATCCGAATGATCCTAAAGATCCAAGCAAAGCGGACAATCCAATTATTCCAAATATTCCAGGTTACACACCTGTTGATTCAAAAGGCAATCTATTAAAGCCAGGTGACACTTATCCGATTGATTTGAGTAATCCGGGTCAAAACACCCCTATGCATTATGTAAAAGATTTAGTTACTAATAAAAATGACGATGGTAATGGAGTAGATACCGGCAAGAATGTCTCCTCTCCAATTGACAATCGTGATAGTGCCACTCATTTACAAGCTAAAATTGTACGCAAAAAATCCACAACAGACACTACACAAAATATCACTTCAAAGTTACCCAAAACTGCTACTCAATCTGTTAGAAACGGGAATATTAGTATATTATTAACTGTGGTGATGGGCAGTGTATTAGGCTTGTTAGGATTAAGTATTTCAAATAAAAAGTAATAGTATTAAATTATTTTTGCACTGCGCATTTTAAACATGAAGTGCCTTATAAAAAGGGAACGCGTTGTTCGTGTTCCTTTTTTTATTAGTGGTGAATTGTCAACTTAAGTGCAACATTTTCTCTTGATAAACTTGATTAGCGGATTTCCAACCAAGTATTTTCCTTGGTTGATTATTAATCTGGCCAACTATCTCGTTTAAGTAGACATTCGAATGATAAAAATAGAAAACTGCCTAATATTGTAGATTAAGAACTGATTGTGTTAAACTTAGAAACTTTTTAAGATGTGGTGGCTATCATTAGAGCGATACTCCCTTTTCCTTTGCGTCAATATTATTATTAATGGTGTAAAAACAAAATGAAAGCCACCAATTTCACTTTGAAATTGGTGGCTTTCATTTGTTATTTGTAAGTTGTCGCTGTAGTATTTTCAATTATCAATGTGCTCCTTTCGAGTTACTTTTACTTTTATGAATAAAGAAAAAGGCCACCAAAAGAATGGTGGGCCCCGCGTTATTGACTTACTGTACTGTTTGTTGCACTATTGGTTATTTATGTTTTAAATGAATGAGTTGTTATCAATTGATTTTTGAGAGTGTGTTTAATGTATTATATCAAGAGAATGAGTAAATACTCAAGTACCGAATCAAAAAAAAGGTAGAGAAGCGGTTTAATTGAAACGAAAACATGAATGAAAGTTAAATAAATTAGTGCAGTCAACATTGCGGGTGGAGGAAGAATCCACGTTTCCTTGTCCCCTCTCCCAAAGGAACAACTTTATTATAATACAAAAAAGTCATAGATGACTAAAAAATACATAAATTATAATATTTTATTTTATAATGAAATTTATTATAAAAAAACCAGTTAAAGGTAAAATATTTCCCTTTATATATTGATTTTTTAAATTATTTTAAAAAAGTGTCGCCAACGCTTTAATATGTTTCTTTTTGTACGTGGCAGATTACAAGTTTAATTCGAACGCATCCGTAAAAACTTCCAATGGTGTTTGATAATGATGTAATTTCATGGGCCGCTTGTTAATGAGTTCAACCGCCTCATATAATC
>NZ_CAUZLS010000012.1:0-5288 GCF_963580785.1 Fructobacillus cardui
CACATTATGTTAACTAGCGATTTTTC
The DNA here is from genome assembly GCF_963580785.1 of Fructobacillus cardui. Classification (NCBI taxonomy): domain Bacteria; kingdom Bacillati; phylum Bacillota; class Bacilli; order Lactobacillales; family Lactobacillaceae; genus Fructobacillus; species Fructobacillus cardui. Next base: position 27 of record NZ_CAUZLS010000012.1, read on the forward strand.
ATTTTATTAATATTTGGAATTGACATCAGTAAGCTGAAAAAAAAGACGAAAATGATAACATGCTTAAAGTTATTCAAAAGATTACTATGTGAAATTATATTCATTGCTAATTGAACTAACGATATTGTAAGTAAGAGTGTTATAAAATTTTTAGCTATTTTTTTTCATAAATATTTTCAATTCATTTTCTTTTGTAATTTGTGTCAATAATATTTTTGGGTGAATTATATTTAATTTTTTAACCTATTGCATTAACATGTGCAAGGCACATGGCGATCCCTCCATTTAACTCACATTATGTTAACTAGCGATTTTTCATTTTATTAATATTTGGAATTGACATCAGTAAGCTGAAAAAAAAGACGAAAATGATAACATGCTTAAAGTTATTCAAAAGATTACTATGTGAAATTATATTCATTGCTAATTGAACTAACGATATTGTAAGTAAGAGTGTTATAAAATTTTTAGCTATTTTTTTTCATAAATATTTTCAATTCATTTTCTTTTGTAATTTGTGTCAATAATATTTTTGGGTGAATTATATTTAATTTTTTAACCTATTGCATTAACATGTGCAAGGCACATGGCGATCCCTCCATTTAACTCACATTATGTTAACTAGGTATTTTTTTCATTAGATGAATATCTAATTAATCGGATTAATCGTGGTTCATGTTTGTTCCAATAAATAAAGGTAATGACCACTAATAATAGTTGAAACATTGCGAAAGATGAATGTAGTATGTTAGTTAGTTGGCTGGACACGTCTGCTGTTAATATAAAATCTTTTGTAAAATGCATGAACATAGATAAATACAAGCTACCTGTTTGTACATAGATGGCGCTGTATGAAAGTCCAGATACAAAAGATAATATACATTGTAAAATAACATAGGACACAGATTCATGGGATAAGTTCGTTAGATGCATTAATGCAAAGATAAAATTAGAACTAAAAATTGCTTTAATTAATGCTGTTCGGGAGTAATTATTACGAACAAAATATGTTAAAAAAAATGATAATAGGACTCCTCTAGAAAAGTATTCTTCTGGAATTCCACCCATAAGTCCAGTCAAAATTGCATTTTCTAGATGTGGAGTGGAAAAGAAAGGGATACATACGATACTTATAAAAATAAAAAGAAAAACCGTTAGCCATGACTTTGAGGGCATTAAGAATACTTTTTGCTTTGTTAAAAAGTAATTCAAACTAATAAAAAGAAGCAACTCAGCTGTTTTAAAAATAAAATTGCTCATTATCTGGGATAAATGGAGAATAAAATAGGCTTCATTGATTAATGGGAAAATGATGAATTGTTCTAAAAGTAGAACTCCCAGAATAAATGTTGTAGTTAAAATAATCAAATTTCTTTTATTAGGATAGTTAGGCATCTTCGTTCTCCAAGAATCAAAAGGTAATAGAGTAATAGTTCGCGGTAAAAAAATTAATCTGCTGTTGCTTATATTAGCATACGAGCAAAGAATGAAAAGCTCACGAACCGAATTCGTGAGTTATTTGAGGAATATCAATCTAGGTATGATTACTATCGGATTACTTTACAGTTAAATCATGAAAGAATAATTGTGAATGCTCGTATGCTAATAAAGTGGACAGATGTTATGCACCCATCCACGGTATAGGTTATTGAGGAAAGTGTTTTCTAGTCAGACGGAGGATTGTTAAATGTAAATGTTTTTTCAATGTTATTAATTGTAATTGTGGTATAATGATGTTGTAATTAACTTTTTTGATTTTGATTTGTTTTTCTTGAAGGACGCTCAGCACCAATTATTTTAATTAACAAAAAGTGGTGAGTACACCAAAGGAGAAACATATAATGGAAACAGGTACAGTAAAGTGGTTTAATGGCGACAAAGGATTTGGATTTATCACACGTGAAAGCGGTGATGATGTTTTCGCCCATTTTTCGGCTATTCAGGGTAATGGATTCAAAACGCTTGATGAAGGTCAGTCAGTGACGTTCAGTGTTGAATCTGGTGATCGTGGTTTGCAAGCCGTTAATATTGTTAAAGCATAATGAAAAATAAAAAAGCCCACGTCGTGGGCTTTTTTATTTTAACTAAGAGTTAATATTATTGATGGATTTCTGGTTATTGAGATCATTATTATTCTATTTTTGGAATAATGGAATTCCATTTGGAAATCAATGAACCAGCTTCGAGTGCTATTACTATTGTGCCTAAACCAATAGGACCATGAACGATAAAAGCTAAAATGACAACAATAATATCTTGAAAGCTTCGGACATCACTATATTTTAGGTTCGTTTGTTTTGATAATATAGGAGCTACTGCATCGTAAGGTGACTGTCCCATGTTGACAGACATGTAAATGGCTGAACCTAGTGTGAACAATAACAATCCAACTAACAGGATAACAATTTTTGGAAAAATTTCTAACTGAGATAGATGATATGACAGAAGAATTTGAGAAGAAATTTGAATAAATACACCAACCAAGGTCATATTTAGAACGGTTCCTATACCTATCCTATTCCTGTCACTAAACAACATATATAGAAAAACAATAAGATTAATAAGAAATTGGGTAATTGATAAGGGAATATTTAATTTTGTTGCTAGTCCAATACTCAAAGCGGTGAATGGATCGACACCTAACCCCGTTTCTCTTAATAATGACGCAGAAACACCTATAATAAATAGACCTAATAATAAATAATAAATTTTGATAGTTTTTTTCATAATAACCTTCTTAATTACATCGATATAATAAGTTAATAATATACTTTTTTTATTCCAATAGTGGAGATTAGAAGTGAACCTTATTCCCATTTTAAGCGTTATTTATTACTCAAATGAAATATTTTAGACAAAAAACTGTGTTTTCTTTTCGAAATTAATTGATTAAAGTTTTGTTGGTATTGTTCAGCAATTTGTTTATTTTCAGCTAACTTCTTTTCCGAAATAAGTTGTAATTGTTGCGATTGGTCGAGTAGGTTTTGTAGGTTCGATATTTGAGTATCTTTGGCCTCGATTTGTTTGTTTTTTTCGGCTAATTCTCGTTGCTGATCTTCAAGTTGTCTTTCTAGTAGACCGACAACGTGTTGTCGGTCGTCGTTGTCGGTTTGTTGTCGGTCGTTGTCGGTTGAGAAATGCTTTTTTATCAGTGCTTCTCCTGATTTATCGACAAGTAGAGCGCCAACCTTGTTGTCGGTTTTAGTTGTCACATGTTGTTTCCTAAAATCAGAGGTCAAAAATCGATTAATCGCTTGTTTTGATACGCCGATTTCTTCTGATAGTTCCTTGATTGTTTTGGGCATGGTTAAATCCTAATTTTAGAGTTAAAGCGATAATTGAATTGTTTTTATATGGTCTATTATGCTATATTCCTTGTAACAAATACATACGAAAAAAGGCCATCAGCCGTCTACCAAACGAACTGATGGCCTGCACAGTAACTGTCCTAACCAGTTGCCATGCATTTATCTTCTTACAATATTAACGGGTCTCCCCTTTAAGGATATTCTAACGTTAGAAGCATAAATAATCAACCAAAAAAGACATTGGGAGATCGCATAGCAATTGCTAGGCGGTCTCCTTTTTAGTTACTGTGACGGCTTTTGCTTTCCTTTGGGCCGTTACCCTATAAGATTGAAACGGGACAGGCGTGTACCCGTCAGGTGGCTTGCAAATAGCGACCAAACCACGTCCAAAGGTTGAAGTAGCGTTTAACTGGGCAATGAATAATTGGACATGGGTTAGCTCGCCCAGCAAGTGATTGGCAAAGTAGTGGCTCCTAGATTAGCACCTAGGAGGCTCTGAGAGGCGTTTTAAGCTCAGAGTGGAAGTCTGGCTAAGCATAACCCGTTAAAGACGGGAGAGTGGGCAGAATGCTCTTTAAACGATGTTAGCGACTTGACCAAAGCGATGGCTCTTAGCTATACCTTGGAAAAGCCCTTAAGTATCCTCTTTTTTGAGATTTACCTAAGGGCTCTCTCTGCTCAAAACAACTTGCTGCCCTTGGCTGGGGTTAGTGTGAAAGTCAAGTAAAGTCTTTTGGTTTTTTAGAAAAAATAGATTAAAACAAATTGATTGATAAAGAAATCGATTTCGGATAAAGAGAAAAAAAGACCCTGCGCTGTTTGCGCATGAAGTCGTTAGACTTCACAGCAAATAAGTAGGCCAGATGACCGTTAGGTCATCACTTGATGAATTTCGGATAAGATGAGGTATTCTAAATAAATTTAGTTCTCCATTCTTTTTGCAAGCAAAGCATGTGAGTACTCACTATGCTGATATTCTAAATTAGGTTTTTTGTATTTTTCCTGATTTTTCATTTTTTTGGGGCGTTGCCCCAATCCCCACGAATAAAGGGCATCAATAAATCTTATAGTGATTGAATGCTGTACATACGCTGTATGTACACGTCGTATGTACAGCGTATGTACAAAATCCTCCAAACAGAGCATAAGGGGAAATGATACTCACGCAAGCGTGGTACCCCATAGTATGGGGATTTCCCGAGTACTCAGCCATTTTTTCTTGTACATACAGCGTATGTACAGAAAATGGGGTAAATTTTGTCGGTTTCACCTGTTGTACGTACGCTGTATGTACAGATTTTTGGTCTTAAAATGGCTTTTTTGATATGATTTATATGGATTCAGACGAAAAGAAGAGCTCTCATAAAGATTCTCATGAAGGGGAATTTCACAAAAGCAGAATGGCTTCAGATTCGCTTTCTGAGAAGTAGACCAATTAGTTTTGGCCAAATTGAGCAAGGACCCTTTTCAGAAAAGAAAGACCAGCCCCACAATTTGGGGGCTGGTCTTTTTTACTTGCGGTAATGCACATTATGTTAACTAGCGATTTTTCATTTTATTAATATTTGGAATTGACATCAGTAAGCTGAAAAAAAAGACGAAAATGATAACATGCTTAAAGTTATTCAAAAGATTACTATGTGAAATTATATTCATTGCTAATTGAACTAACGATATTGTAAGTAAGAGTGTTATAAAATTTTTAGCTATTTTTTTTCATAAATATTTTCAATTCATTTTCTTTTGTAATTTGTGTCAATAATATTTTTGGGTGAATTATATTTAATTTTTTAACCTATTGCATTAACATGTGCAAGGCACATGGCGATCCCTCCATTTAACTCACATTATGTTAACTAGCGATTTTTCATTTTATTAATATTTGGAATTGACATCAGTAAGCTGAAAAAAAAGACGAAAATGATAACATGCTTAAAGTTATTCAAAAGATTAC
>NZ_CAUZLS010000013.1:0-2500 GCF_963580785.1 Fructobacillus cardui
ATCGAAGAGCAATCTTCAAACTTTTAACATGAGAGTTTGATCCTGGCTCAGGATGAACGCTGGCGGCGTGCCTAATACATGCAAGTCGAACGCGCAGCGAAGAGTGCTTGCACTCTTCAAGCGAGTGGCGAACGGGTGAGTAACACGTGAATAACCTACCGAAAAGCAGGGGATAACATTTGGAAACAGATGCTAATACCGTATAAAACGTGCTGTCGCATGACAAAACGTTAAAAGGTCCGTTTGGACCACTTTTTGATGGATTCGCGGTGCATTAGTTAGTTGGTGGGGTAAAGGCCCACCAAGACGATGATGCATAGCCGAGTTGAGAGACTGACCGGCCACATTGGGACTGAGACACGGCCCAAACTCCTACGGGAGGCTGCAGTAGGGAATCTTCCACAATGGGCGCAAGCCTGATGGAGCAACGCCGCGTGTGTGATGAAGGCTTTCGGGTCGTAAAGCACTGTTGTATGGGAAGAACGGTAAGGGTAGGAAATGACCTTTACATGACGGTACCATACCAGAAAGGGACGGCTAAATACGTGCCAGCAGCCGCGGTAATACGTATGTCCCGAGCGTTATCCGGATTTATTGGGCGTAAAGCGAGCGCAGACGGTTCGATAAGTCTGAAGTGAAAGCCCACAGCTCAACTGTGGAAGTGCTTTGGAAACTGTCGAACTTGAGTGCAGTAGAGGTAAGTGGAACTCCATGTGTAGCGGTGGAATGCGTAGATATATGGAAGAACACCAGTGGCGAAGGCGGCTTACTGGACTGCAACTGACGTTGAGGCTCGAAAGTGTGGGTAGCAAACAGGATTAGATACCCTGGTAGTCCACACCGTAAACGATGAACACTAGGTGTTAGAGGGTTTCCGCCCTTTAGTGCCGAAGCTAACGCATTAAGTGTTCCGCCTGGGGAGTACGACCGCAAGGTTGAAACTCAAAGGAATTGACGGGGACCCGCACAAGCGGTGGAGCATGTGGTTTAATTCGAAGCAACGCGAAGAACCTTACCAGGTCTTGACATCCTTTGAAGGTACTAGAGATAGTGCTGTTTTCTTCGGAAACAAAGTGACAGGTGGTGCATGGCCGTCGTCAGCTCGTGTCGTGAGATGTTGGGTTAAGTCCCGCAACGAGCGCAACCCTTATGTTTAGTTGCCAGCATTCAGTTGGGCACTCTAGACAGACTGCCGGTGACAAACCGGAGGAAGGCGGGGACGACGTCAGGTCATCATGCCCCTTATGACCTGGGCTACACACGTGCTACAATGGCGTATACAACGAGCAGCGAACTCGCGAGGGTAAGCGAATCTCTTAAAGTACGTCTCAGTTCGGATTGTAGTCTGCAACTCGACTACATGAAGTCGGAATCGCTAGTAATCGCGGATCAGCATGCCGCGGTGAATACGTTCCCGGGTCTTGTACACACCGCCCGTCACACCATGGGAGTTTGTAATGCCCAAAGCCGGTGGCCTAACCTTTTAGGGAGGAGCCGTCTAAGGCAGGACAGATGACTGGGGTGAAGTCGTAACAAGGTAGCCGTAGGAGAACCTGCGGCTGGATCACCTCCTTTCTAAGGATAATCGGAGCGTTACAGGGACTTAAGTGTCAATTTGATTTGTGTCAAAGTTTTGTTTAGTTTTGAGTGCGTGAAGCACAACCAGCGTATGGGGGATTAGCTCAGCTGGGAGAGCACCTGCTTTGCAAGCAGGGGGTCAGCGGTTCGATCCCGCTATTCTCCATTGGCCAGAAGAAAGCCTTTTGGCCAAAAGCTAGTACATTGAAAACTGAATAATCAAGAAATTCTTTTAAAATGATTCAGAGGTGAATCATCTAAATGAACCGAGAAACAACACAAGTTCTTTAAAAAGAACGGTTTAATCGCAGGTCTTTAAAGACCAACTCATAAAACTGATCCAACTAATAAAGTTGTGGTTAAGTGAATAAGGGCGCGTGGTGGATGCCTTGGCACTAGGAGCCGATGAAGGACGTGACTAACTACGATAAGCTTTGGTGAGCGGTAAGTACGCTATGACCCAGAGATTTCCGAATGGGGAAACCCAGCACATAGAAGTGCTATCCATATCTGAATACATAGGATATGAGAAGGAATACGCTGTGAACTGAAACATCTCATTAGCAGCAGGAGCAGAAAGAAAAATCGATTCCCTGAGTAGCGGCGAGCGAAACGGGAAAAGCCCAAACCAGTGTGCTTGCATGCTGGGGTTGTAGGACTGTCGTTGAGTTACCAAGATAGAAGTTAGGTGAAAACGTTGGGAAGCGTTGTCAAAGAGGGTGATAACCCCGTAACCGAAAGCTTCTGTCCTCTAGACAGGATCCTGAGTACGGCCGGACACGTGAAATCCGGTCGGAATCCGCGGGGACCATCCCGTAAGGCTAAATACTCCCTAGTGACCGATAGTGAACCAGTACCGTGAGGGAAAGGTGAAAAGCACCCCGGAAGGGGAGTGAAATAGTTCCTGAAACCACGACGCCTA
>NZ_CAUZLS010000014.1:0-3728 GCF_963580785.1 Fructobacillus cardui
ATTATATGAGGCGGTTGAACTCATTAACAAGCGGCCCATGAAATTACATCATTATCAAACACCATTGGAAGTTTTTACGGATGCGTTCGAATTAAACTTGTAATCTGCCAAATATAAAAGGAAAATTAATGCAACAATGAATAAATTAAACGATGAATTAAAAAACAATTACGCAAATTAGCAATTACCAAACAGCTTAATTTTTTAATTGGATCTGGTGCATCATTTCCGGCTATACCTCTCATGGGGAGTTTCGAAAACAAACAAAATGCCAATGATCAGTTGATAAAAGAAGTTAAAGAAGTTAGTGAATTAATTATCCATAATAATATTGGAGAGAATGAAAACGTAGAAAATAATCAAAAAAATTATATTGATTTTTTACAATCAATTTTGGATGTGCAGAGATTCATCAAGAAAAACTGTTGCACTTGAATTGGCAATTTCGACTCCATAAAAAAGGGAACACGTTATTCGTGTTCTCTTGATTTATCTAACGATGGCCATAGCACTAAGGCACCCATAACGAAATTATGTCAAACATCTTATATCATATATGTAACGATATTATAGTTTTTTTAAATTTATGACTCGAATATATATAATAATTACGATATAATATCATTTGTAGGCGAAACCTATTATTTATATGATTCATAAGGAGTGCAGTGATGAAAAAGTTACATTATAAAATGTATAAAGATGGTAAATTTTTAGTTTTTGCCGGACTTTTGTTTGTGGGCATAACAGTTGGCTTGTTTAACGATTCAAATTTAGCCAGTGCATCTGATATAAATCAAAGTAAAACAAGTAGTAGTTTAAAGGGCATACAAGAATCAGTAAATAACTTAGATTCTCAAAATGTTCAAGGTGTAGCGGCATCTAAGGACGATGCTGTCAATACCACTAGCCAAACCAGTACTGCTAGCCAAACTAGTACCACTAGCCAAACCAGTACTGCTAGCCAAACTAGTACTGCTAGCCAAACTGGTACTGCTAGCCAAACTAGTACTGCTAGCCAAACTAGTACTGCTAGCCAAACTAATGAAGATGTATCTAACAGAAATCAATCCAAAAATAACACATCATCTTTAGTTGGGGCCGCTGGAAACAGCTCTGTGGATTCACAAAGTATTGAGTTACTAGATTCTGATGGCTCACTTAAAACACTATCTTCAATGGGAAATTCGGTTAAATTGTCTACTGCACAATTTGAACCTCAAAATATTCAATTTAGTGGTAAATTGAGCAATTACAGTAGCGGTGATTCGATTACGATTCCTTTCAGCATTAGTAATGTAAGTAAAAGTTCGCAGGCTACCTGGGCCGCTGTTGCAAAAAATATTCCCGGCATCGGCTATATTGATTTTGTTGCCGATCAACAAGATTATCCTAATGGCACTTATAGTGGAAAGTACATTATTCATGTAACACAAAATATTTCTACTGAAAAAACATATAGTGTTGCGTTGGGAGGGGGACTCTTTGTTAATGCATATGATTCCACGAAACCTATTACAATAACATTAGGTTCTGAAAGTTACACTGTTATCCCAACGCCAAGAGAGTATCCTAAAGATGATTCGGATTTCTATGCTGCGGGTTGGTTGTCACGTGTTGCTCCAAATCAAATTAACGCGACTACTGGTACATGGGATTCAAATTATTATAATAATTTATTATCATCAAATGGTACAAACATAGGTAATACAAATATGCCTACTGGCAATTTCGTAACAATCCAGCATGTAAATGCAACTAATGGAACTGTTGTCAATGTTGTAAAGGATTCAGAATATACTACGTCTTTAGCGTTTTCTAAGGATGGTTCGGAACTGATTAAAAACGATAACTCAGTTGTTTATCATAGCAGTAATTATGGCGTGGGTGTTCATTTAGACTCAGGGATGTCTGATTTTGATATTGCTAAGGCATTAGTGAAATATGGCAATAATAGTTATGCGATAATTCATAATTCTGATGGTTCTTACACGGTTGCCTATAATTATGGTAATCTTATGGAACGTAGTGGCTTCTCAACAAAGGACTATTTCCAAAATAAAGCAGGAACTATTTCTAATAGTAATCAAAGTCCTGAAAATAAACGTGATGATGTCACAGATAACAAAATTGATAATTCGTTATCTAATAAGCAGTCATTAAGGAATCAAAATGATTTTAAGTTTACTTTCCAAGATCCTACTATTCAAAACACTCTTAATGTATCTTCATCGTTCTTTAACGTGTCGCAAGATGATATATCAGCAATTTCTCCAGTAACCTCTGATCAGAATCACACCATCCCGAATGCGAGTGCCGCTGTTGGACAAACAGAAATTAAGGTTAGTTATGTAGATATCAATGGCCGTCCCCTCACCTCAGATAGTGTATACTTTGGATATCCTAAAGATGTTAGCTCAAACCTTAATGTCGCCCCAAGTGCTAACCCTGTACTAAGTCCTAAATATTTCACAGGGTTAGCACTTACAGCCAATAAAACCGTTTCCCTTTCTTGGTTAAAAGCGGGCGATATTTGGTTGGATACTACTAGTCACGATATTGATTTTCCATCATCTGGTTCTAATGGTTTTCAACAAGTATATTTCGTATACACGAAGGATGCACCAACGGTTACGACTGAAAGCAAGACTGTTAATGAAACAATTCACTACCAGTACGCTGATGGTACCAAGGCGGCTGACGACTATGTCGCAACACCAATTACGTTTACTCGCAGCGTCTCAACAGATGCTGTAACCGGTGAAAAAACTTATGGTGCATGGAGTGCCGGTCAAAGCTTTGCGGCAGTGACAAGCCCAACGTTGAAGGGTTACACGCCTGATCAAACCACCATCGCTGCTCAAAACGTCACGGGTGATTCAAGTGACTTGGTTTACACGGTTAAGTACACGAAGGATGCACCAACGGTTACGACTGAAAGCAAGACTGTTAATGAAACAATTCACTACCAGTACGCTGATGGTACCAAGGCGGCTGACGACTATGTCGCAACACCAATTACGTTTACTCGCAGCGTCTCAACAGATGCTGTAACCGGTGAAAAGACTTATGGTGCTTGGACAGCCGGTCAAAGCTTTGCGGCAGTGACAAGCCCAACGTTGAAGGGTTACACGCCTGATCAAACCAGCATCGCTGCTCAAAACGTCACGGGTGATTCAAGTGACTTGGTCTACACAGTCAAGTACACGAAGGATGCACCAACGGTTACGACTGAAAGTAAGACTGTGAACGAGACGGTTCATTATCAGTACGCTGATGGGACAAAGGCGGCTGACGACTATGTTGCTAGGCCAATCACCTTTACTCGTACGGTTTCAACCGATGCTGTAACGGGTGAAAAGACTTATGGTAATTGGACAGCCGATCAAAGCTTTGCAGCAGTGACAAGCCCAACTTTGAAGGGTTACACGCCTGATCAAACCAGCATCGCTGCTCAAAACGTCACGGGTGATTCAAGTGACTTGGTCTACACAGTCAAGTACACGAAGGATGCACCAACTGTCACGACTGAAAGTAAGACTGTGAACGAGACGGTTCATTATCAGTACGCTGATGGTACCAAGGCGGCTGATGACTATGTCGCAACGCCAATTACGTTTACTCGTACGGTTTCAACCGATGCTGTAACGGGTGAAAAGACTTATGGTAATTGGACAGCCGATCAAAGCTTTGCAGCAGTGACAAGCCCAACTTTGAAGGGTTACACG
>NZ_CAUZLS010000015.1:0-3515 GCF_963580785.1 Fructobacillus cardui
ATAGCTCAAAGAATTTCTCCTCATGGTTTGTCTAGCAACTACCATTGTAAAGAATTCTTTGGGTTTTTTGTTTTTCAATTATCGTTCGAATTAATTATAGAATCTGCCTTATATAAAAATTTTCGAAAGCAATCTATCGTTTGCAATAAGTCTTAATATTAAACATTTTATATTCATTTAATTCAGTTTTTGTTATACATTAGTAACTAATTTTTCAATTAAAATAGTATCGTTCTAATAAATAAATTACAAAATCATGATTATGAAATGTTTTTATTTATGCTTCATTCACACCTCTTCTAGCCTTTACTATTAAGGTCACACTGACAAAAACATTACAACAAAATTTATATCGATAACACTAACTAATAATTGAATAATACTATTCAATTTTAATATACATTCCTGAATTATAGAGATCAAAGAATGTAAACTACGCTCAATCAACAAGATATTCGAGCCTCGTTAATCGATATAAAAATATCTAGTGTTCAAAACAGATATTTGATGAACTAATGTTGGGACAAATATTAATTTTCATATTCCAGATGGAAGAAATATTGGTATAACCAAATTTACGAGCCACCTGAACATAAGACGCATCATGCTTGATGGCCCAAAGTGTCAATCGTAACCGAAATTCGGGTGTTACTTGTGGCGGCTCGTAAATGATCTTTAATCCATGAGCTTCGTATGCAGTAATGAGCATCAATAGTCATCAGTTTGTTAGCCATATTCAAGAGCGACTTGATTAGCAGACAGGGCATATTTGGTAGTCTTTTTAACGGCTTGTAGTTTATATTCTCTAGAAAATTTAGTCATAAGAAAAACCCTGAAAGTTATACAACTTTCAGGGTACAAATCAAACCCTTCTAAAAACTTTTTTATTAATTATTCGCTTCATATTCAAAAAACAATATACAATAATACTCAAAAGAATAATGGAAACAAAATTAACTATCAAAATTAAAAAGTAATTCCTACCAATTAAATTCTCTAGAAAAGACGATGAAAAAGACGTTAGAAATGATACTAAAACCAAATTTATACTAATATCCACCAACATTTTTATATATTTTTTATAAAACTGCAAAACACTACGATTAAAGCCATAGTAAAACACAACATAGGCTTCATAAACTGTAGCAATAAAAAGACTTGTTATCATAGTAGCTAGCAAAATACCAAGTATTCCCAAATCAAAAACTTTAAGAAAAAGTATTGAAAACAATAAATTAAAAATTGCTTCTAAAATTGGTTTGGCTCTCTGTTCATAAGATAGTCCATATGCATCGATAAAAGATAAGCCACTATACCGGAGGATATTAATAACAAAAATACCGACCATAAGAACATCAACGTAATCAGGAAGAAGGAAACTACTACCAATCCAAAGCCTAATGAACGTCGGTAATTCACCCAACAACAATGCTGAAACAAAAAAAGTAATGGTATAATTAGCAAATTGATGCCTAAAAAATAGGTCAGCGCCTTCATCTTTTGAAGTTTGACCAACAGCAATATTACCAATCGTTGCCGTTAGGGCGGTCGACACACTATACAATATTTGTTGTATTGCACTGATAATTAACTGGTAATTACTGTACAAACCAACCGTAGATAAGTTAATAAATGCTGCAATTAAAATATTATCGGTTCCATTAACAACAATATCACCTATTCTACTAGCGAAAGTACCGATAACATTCCTTTTCAATTTGTTAATAATTTTTCTAGGTACTTTAACTATTTTTTCGGAAACAAAGTATTTATCATATTGCTTTTTTACATAAATTGATAAACCAATATTTCCAGCTAATGTAGAAATAACCTGGATAATAAGATATAGTGCATAGTTTTTAAAAACAAATAATATAATGACTTGCAAAACTGTCATTACAAAATATGTCAAAAAATCAACAAAAGAAACTATATAATTACGCTCATTAGCAATTAATAAAGATCTATTATACGTCAATAAATAACTAACTACACTATTAGTGAGTAATATAAGATAATAAAAAGTACTATGCTCAACTTGTTTCCCAGTAATTAAAGGTAGAAAGGGAACAATCGCTAAGCCAATTGCTAAAATCAACAATGCAAGAATACGATAGATGTTTCGATATAATCGCATAATTGACTGAACAATGGTCCATCGCTTATTAGCTAATGGCTCATATAACGAGTAAACAACGGCACTTCCAATTCCCATTTCAGCTAAAGAAAGAGTCGTTAACGTACTAGTTAATAATCCATTTAATCCAAGAATTTCACTACCCAAAATATGGATAAAAATTGTTCTGGATAAAAAGCCTAATATAAATTTAAATGCTGTTGATAAGCCACTTGTCCCAACATTTATAATTGCATAATGTTTACGTTTGCTATCCATTAAATAATGTCTTTCTGTGCATCTAGCTTAAAAAGTATGGAATACTTTTCCTATCAAAATATGATTTTCATCTTAAAAAGAATATCATCAAAACTCATTCGAATTATAAAAAATGAAGAAAATCCAATTAAATATTTGTGCAATCCGTTAGCATTTCTAAAAGCATGTATACGTTGATTTATTTTATTTAAACTTTTGATATCGGTCATTTTTTGAGGCTTCATTCTTTTTAAATCGTCTGAATTTAATATATTATCTTTCTTATTTATTCGCCTAACAAAGTAAGCCATCCGCATTTGTAATTCTAAGTCAGAATTACTTACAGAGTCAGACCTAATTTCTCTACTAGTTAACGCTTCAGGAATATAGCAAAATTTGAATTTTTGATTGTTAAACCTTAACCATAAATCATAATCTTCAGCAGGTACAAGATCTCTATATTCACCAACTTCTAAAAATGATTTTTTTGACATTAAAACACTACTATGTGGTATGAAATTTCTTAATGGTAAGAGTTCATCAACTTTTTTATCATTAAATGATTTTAAATATTCCGCTTCGTTTTTCCCATCCTTAAACAGCAGTGTATCCGTATACACAATATCAGCTTCATTACTAATTAGCTCATTACCCTGTTGAATTAATCGTCCTTCATTCATCCAGTCATCAGCATCTAGACGAGCTAATAGTTCAAATGAACTATTAGCTATGGCTTTGTTGAGTGAATTCGCTAGACCAATATTCTCTTGATTAACAATTACTTTTAAGGAAAAATTGTCAGAGTTAAGATGATCTGACATTGAATATAAAAAATTAATATCATTAAATTCAGGATTATCTACAACTATTACATGCTCTAATATTACATGCTCTAAAACATCCACATGTTTTAATTGTTCAAAAACAGAATTAATAGCGCGTTTAATTTGTTCCCTTGTCTCATTATAAACTGTTGTTATAACAGATACCTGCATATAAACTCCCTACTTCTAGTGATTAGCGATTTTTCAAAAGGCAGATTCTATAATTAATTCGAACGATAATTGAAAAACAAAAAACCCAAAGAATTCTTTACAATGGTAGTTGCTAGACAAACCATGAGGAGAAATTCTTTGAGCTA
>NZ_CAUZLS010000016.1:0-2630 GCF_963580785.1 Fructobacillus cardui
ATTTGAGCTGCTTTGTTAGGGCAACTTGATTAGTTTATCAGGAATGTTGAACGATGTCAACAACTTTCTGAAAAGCTTTTATCAACTGCCGGTCATCTAAGATAACCAGCGACTCGCTAGAAGCACGTTTGCTTCGTAACGAACAATAACTAGTATAGCGCCTGCCCTCCTACTCGTCAATAGTTTTTTTGACGAATTTTGTTGATTGGTCTAAAACGCTGATTTATCAGCATTTTGATTTTAAAATTCAGCATTCAAGCGCCTTTACCGTTCCAATAACTGATCCACTTGGTCACAGGTCTGTTGCCAATCATCATTGATAATGATTTCCACATGGCCTTGTAATTTATCAGGTAAATTTAAATCACGTCGGAACTCTGGTGCAGATAATCGAGCCTGTACCCTATCTTTTACATCCCCACGAGCAATCAGCCGATTCTCAAGTTTGACAACGTCTTTAATCGTGACATACCAAATCCAGGCCTGGTCGCCTAAAATCTCTTGATAGGTTTCAGCTCCCTTGGTGTCTAAGACAATACTAGCCAGGTTACTTTTCTGCCAGGCTTTTTCTAAACCTTCCTTAGAAGAGCCATAATTTGCTTGACTATAATGAACCGACTCCAAATAATGATTTAATAAGAAGGAATCCTTTGTTTCAAAATAATAATCAACACCGTCAACCTCACCAGCCCGCTTAGGACGAGTAGTATGCGTGATGACTTGTGGCACTCGCCATTTTTCTTTTAAGTAAGTTGCAATTGAGGTTTTCCCCGCTCCAGCTGGTCCCGTTAAAACAATTACCCGATTCATGGCTCTCTCATCCCCCATTCCTTTGTTTTCTTACCTTATCATCAAAGTAATCGACAATCCAGTTAAAAGTTGGTACAATTGATGGCAGTTATATTAAAATAAAGTGAGAAAAGTTATGCAATTACTAAAACGTGCCTTTGCTCGCGAGTCAGCTGCTGGTTACCTTGAGAAGGATCAGCAAATGGCACGCGTGCTTACAACAAAAGACCTAATTGGCCTAGGTGTTGGAACCGTCATTGGTTCTGGAATCTTTATTCTGCCCGGTCATGAGGCTGCTAATAATGCCGGTCCCGCTGTTTCCATCGCCTTTCTGGTGGCGGCCATTTTCTCCGGTATCTGTGGCATGGCCTTTGCCGAATTTTCATCAGCTATGCCAGTTGCCGGATCAGCTTATTCTTACGGATCTGTTATCTATGGTGAAGTAATTGGTTGGATTCTTGGTTGGTCCTTAATTTTGGAATACTTCCTAGCCGTTTCTGCGATTGCGACTGGTTTCTCTGCCTACTTCAATAATTTGCTCGGTCAAATGGGTTGGGCTCTACCAAAGGCGCTCCAGGCTGGTCCTGGTGCCGGTGGTGTTGTCAACTTGATGGCCGTGGCTATTATCTTAATTTCCGCAGCCATTCTATTCGCTGGTGTAAGCCAATCAAAGAAGATTGAAAATGCCGGTGTTGTCTTGAAGGTTGCCATTATCGCCCTCTTCATTATCGGTGGTCTCTTCTTCGTGAAGGGCCATAACTACGCTGATTTCTACCCTAAGCAATTCCAAACGGGTGTCTTTGGCCTTGGTGGCCTAACCGCCGCAACAGCTTCAATCATCTTCTCCTTCTTGGGATTTGACACGATTGCCGCTCACGCAGCCGAAGTTAAGAATCCAACAAAGACAATGTCTCGGGGAATCTTGGGCACGGTCGCAATTTCTGCCGTCTTATATACCTTGTTCTCAATTGTTTTGACAGGAATCGTCAACTACAAAAACTTGGGTGTTGATGACCCAGCTGCTTTCGCCTTGCAGGCCGTTAAGCAGACACAATTCTCCGTTGTCATTACAATTGGTGCTTTAATTGGAATGTTCACCGCTGTGTTGGCCTTGATCTTCGCCTCATCACGGTTGGCTTATTCTTTCGGTCGTGATGGTCTCTTGCCTCGTGGCTTAGGAAAGGTCGCTGGCCCACACCGTCTTCCAGTTAACGCCTTGATTCTAGCTGTTGCTGTTGAGGCATTCTTGGCCGGACTTGTTCCATTAAGTACACTGGCTAATCTGATTAACATTGGTACTTTGACAGCCTTCATGTTTATCAGCTTTGGTGTTTTGTTCTTGCGTAAGCGTCAAGACCTTAAGCATGACGGTTTCAAAATGCCATTCTACCCTGTCCTGCCAGTCATCGCTGCCGGATTATCATTGCTCTTAATCCTGCGCTTGCCTGCAGAAACATTGAAGATGTATGGTGTCTGGGTCGTGATTGGTTTGATTTGGTACTTTACTTACAGTATCCGCCATTCTTCACTCAATCAAATCGAAAAGTAAATCAATTTAAAAAGCTGACTGCTTGGGAATCAACCCTGACAGTCAGCTTTTCTTTTGCTCTTATTTACTTTTAACGTCATCAAGTGGTGAAATCAGGACAGGAAACGCCATACTTCATTACTTTAATCACGTCTTTTTCTTATGGCAGATTCTATAATTAATTCGAACGATAATTGAAAAAGGCAGATTCTATAATTAATTCGAACGATAATTGAAAAACAAAAAACCCAAAGAATTCTTTACAATGGTAGTTGCTAGACAAACCATGAGGAGAAATTCTTTGAGCTATTCA
>NZ_CAUZLS010000017.1:0-1419 GCF_963580785.1 Fructobacillus cardui
GGTTTCAACCGATGCTGTAACGGGTGAAAAGACTTATGGTAATTGGACAGCCGATCAAAGCTTTGCAGCAGTGACAAGCCCAACTTTGAAGGGTTACACGCCTGATCAAACGAGCATCGCTGCTCAGAATGTCACGCCAGATTCAAGTGACTTGGTTTACACGGTCAAGTACACGAAGGATGCCCCAACAGTCACAACTGATACGACGGCAACTGATAAACATGATGAAAATACGGTTACTCCACATCAAATTGATAAAGTTGTTAATTCTCAAAGTGACACCAATCATGTTTTGCCAAATACAGGATTGAGGTCTGAACGAAACAAGTCTAATTCAAATCTTTTATTTGCTTTATTTACTAGTTTTGCAGGACTGGGAATTTTCTCGCGTCGTAAGAGAAATAAGTAATGAGTACTAAATGAATTGGCAAATTATATCCACAAAATGATTTGAACATATCGTTCATTAATCATTATCAATCTCTTTTAAAAGCAGTCGAGACTAAAAGGAAGTCTCGACTGCTTTTTTAAATTGCTAGTCTTATTAGCATTGTTTAAAATGTTTGGAATAAATTAAGTTAATTTCTTGGCAGGTTCTATAATTAATTCGAATAGCAATTGAAAAATAAACTTACTAACCAAAATCCAGTCATCAAAAGCTGCGGGGCCTACCAGAGAGAGCATTGATCTGCCACTGGTCGGTTCTTAATTTATAATATTAGGTAGTTTTCTATCTTTATCACAATGTAAATTAATCAAAATATTTGTCTTATATCAAGAGGTATTTACAATGGATTGCCGTCACTTAACTTTAGAAGATTGTGTTAAATTAGCAATCTGGATTGGAGAAGGTTTCTAATTTAACACAAATCGCTACTCGCCTAGGTTTGGCTCGCTCCACCAAACAACAGAAGATGGGCCTGCGTTTACCCGTTAATCGTGCTAAAAAATGTATCGGGCACTTTCTGCTCATCAGCTTGCCGAATATAACCAGCATTCAAAAATAAGGATGCGTCCGCGTAAATTATCCAATCATCGAGCCACTATCATCAAAAATCGATTTCTAGAAGATAAGTGGTCACCAGAACAGACTGTTTACAGCAGTCGTAATTTTAGTGTGTAAGTCACTGATGAATTTAGTGAAGATGACTATGACATGGTCTTTGTGATTGGTAAAGATAGTAAGCCTGTTGGTCGTGTACGTTCCGCATGATTATACTTATTTGGTGGACTTTTTGATTCAATTGTTAAAAATGAACAAACTAAAGTGCTTTAAAAAAGGCAGATTCTATAATTAATTCGAACGAAAATTGAAAAACAAAAAACCCAAAGAATTCTTTACAATGGTAGTTGCTAGACAAACCATGAGGAGAAATTCTTTGAGCTATTCAATTTTAACATCTTATGATCGTGGCGCCA
>NZ_CAUZLS010000018.1:0-833 GCF_963580785.1 Fructobacillus cardui
AATTGAAAAACAAAAAACCCAAAGAATTCTTTACAATGGTAGTTGCTAGACAAACCATGAGGAGAAATTCTTTGAGCTATTCAATTTTAACATCTTATGATCGTGGCGCCATCGAAACTTTGAATAATTTTGGGTATTCGCTGCAGAAAATAGCCGATACGCTTGGTTTTTCGAAATCCACGATTCATTATGAACTTCAACGCGTACAACCATACGTCGCTTCTTTGGCCCAGCAAGATGCCGACCATAAGCGCAAACAATGTGGTCGAAAAACAACTTTGTCTCGTTCACAAAAGAATTTGATTGAAAGCTATTTGGCCTTAACGTGGTCACCAGCAATGGTTGCTCATCAATTAAAATTAGCGACTTCGACACTTTACAATTGGCTGAACAATGGACGGATTAATTTTCTTCTGACAGACTTACCCCACCGAAATGCTTTTCAACGACGAAAGAAAGAAAATCGCGGTACCTTTAAAGTCGAACAAACCATTGAAAATCGACCAGATAAGGTTAATCAACGCCAAGAGTTTGGTCATTGGGAAGTGGATACTGTTCTTTCTAGCCGTGGTCAAGATAAGACCTGTTTGGTCACCCTGGTTGAACGGCAAAGTCGGATGCTGTGGGCTATTAAAGTACCTAACCGAACCAAGGGTGCCATGAAATTAGCTTTCAAACGCTTCATGAACCAATTTGGATCAACCGTAAAATCAATCACAGTTGATCATGGAAAAGAGTTCTCGGGCTATCGACATTTACAACAGCAATACGGTATCCAGGTCTATTTCTGCCATGCCTATTCCCCTTGGGAACGAGCGACCAATGAATTATTT